>JACONI010000099.1:0-100877 GCA_014323825.1 Ekhidna sp.
ACTATAGGGGGGGGGGGGCATTAAATTAAGCCCGCACAGCCCTTTCGGCAGCGTGTGTGACGTGTTCTCTGTGTTCATGATGTCTTTTGATCTTTTTTTATTTAACGTGCTCATAACTCATTATTTTAGTTGGTATGAAATGCAATATTATATCATTTCTCTGAATTATCATGCAAGTTTTGTATTTTTTTTGATTTGTTGCATGACATCTGCTTTTTTTTGATTTTTTTTCGGCAGGGGAAAGTCCTGTAGGGGGGTTGTTACTTAATCCTACTTATATGACATCATGCCATGATCATTGTTTTTATTTAAAACGTAAAGAGGTGAAAGCGATGAGGGAGATCAGCACCCTGCCAAGCAACTTTTGAACCAACTTTTGGACAGTTTGAAACTTTCCAAAAGTTCATTTACCCTGTCGTTAGTTAAACCTTGAAGGTTGCTCTGACGGAACTATTTTTGAGTTAAAATTTAATTTTTCAATATTTTTTTAATTCGTACCGTAACATTTGAATTTGTTTGTATATTTGTCCAAATGAGTTCATATTATTTTAAGTTTATATGTTGAAAAATAGAGGAAAGACCTAATTACGGGTCTTTCCTTTTTTTATGTCCTTACCCCCTCGCCAAGTGTAGTTTGTAACTATACCTTTATGTTCTTCTCCCGCTGATTGCGCGGATGGGCGCAGAGTCTCCGGGTGTCGTTTGCAAATTCACCTTCTTGTAAAGCGTTTAGGATCCGTTTTTGTCTGTCCGGCGGTTTATCATGCTGATCTTAAAAAAACAATCCATTAAAATATCATAAGGTAATAATACCTTAAACTTTAGATTCAATACTCTGAAATGGTTTAATCACTTTTTTATTGTTCATAAAAAGCGGCGACCTCATCCAGGGACTTTCGATTCAGATCCGGTACGTATACTTCGTCTTTAGGATAACCTATCGGAAGGAGTAAGTAGGGACGCTCATTTTCCGGTCTGCCTAGAATGCTAGTGAGAAAGTTCATGGGAGAGGGAGTATGAGTCAGGGTCACCAATCCGGCTCGGTGGATTGCGGAGATTATCATGCCACAGGCAATGCCTACAGATTCGTTTACATAATAATTGTTACGCTTTTCACCTTCGATTATTTCATAGACCTTTTTAAAAATAATAACTAACCAAGGGGCTTCTTCCAGAAAAGGTTTTTTCCAATCTGTCCCTATTGATTTTAAATCATCAAGCCACCTTTTACTCATCCTTCCATGATAGCTTTCGTATTCTTCCTTCTCTGCTGCTGCTCTGATAGCCTTTTTTGTTTCCGAGCCGGAAACTGCACAAAAAGTCCAGGGCTGTTTATGTGCTCCCGAGGGTGCGGTAGAACCGGCCATAATTAAATTTTCGATCAGTTGTTTTGAAACAGGTTTATCGGAAATATCTCTGACTGTTCTCCTGGTATCCAGCCACTCATAATATTCTTTGGCTCTCAATTCTGCCTCTTTTAATTCATAAGTATCTCTCTGATATTGTATATGAGTATGTCCGTTTATCTCTTTCTTATTCATCGCCTCGCTTTTTGAGAACCTTATCGAAATTTAGCATAATTAATGTATTGATCTTTGATAGAATAACTAAAATACCTGTCCATGTTATCCTCTTATAAAATTACCGGGATTTTTTAACCTGTTTACCCTATAAAAGGGCTGCTGAGTAAGTCAAAAAGTGTATAAGCCCCTATGAACTGCATATAAAATCTCCCCTGATTGCTTTTTTTTCCTAGGTTTTTTGATTGTTTTTATGACATCGCTTTAAAAATTAGCGTTTTGGGTGCTAATAATATCATTACAGTACCTCAGAAATAAAACTTTTTCAAGATTATTTTTTGATAATATTGCTATAATGCGTTTTGAGCAACTTGTCAATTAGATTTTTTTGCGGATTATGGTTATATTTGAATTCACAATTTATCCGGAACTATGAGTAAAAAAAGAAATAATTGGTTGAATCTCAAAAACATCCTTCATCATGCCTTTGAAGTTGCCTGGAGAAGTATTTGGCAATTTCTTTTAAAAAGGCAAAACAGGTTTCACGATCACCATAATCATCATTAAGATTGAGTTATTTGAACGAATGAGTAAAGATATTAGTCGGTAATTACCGGCTTTTTACGCTCCTTTTCTACCTATAAACCGTTCAATACCCTTTCTTATTTTTTAAAAAGTGAGAGGGTCATGTGCAACCCTTTCACTTTCAATTGCATCTGGTTTATGAAGGCTATAACCATGCTGCGAATTAACAAGTCACTAACCGAGGCGGAGCTATTGGAAGGATGCCGAAAGGGCAATGCTTCTTCGCAGCATAAATTATATGATCGGATTGCTCCCGGGATGTTAGGGGTGTGTTTACGATATATCAAAAATAAAGAAGAAGCTGAACATATCATGATTGGAAGCATTGTAAAGGTTTTTGAAAAAATGGAGCAGTTCAAAGGAGACGGAAGCTTTGAAAGCTGGGTAAAAAGAATCGTTGTAAACGATTGTCTGATGTACCTCCGCAAAAACAGGAACATATTTTTAGAGAAGGATATGGATGAAGCACATCCATATCCAACCCTGAATATAATAGAGGATAAGCTTGATGAGGAGGATTTGCTCAAGCTAATAGACCGACTTCCCGTTGGGTACAGGACTGTTTTTAACCTTTATGCCATAGAAGGATATAGTCATGCTGAAATTGCTAAGCAATTGGGCATCAATGAAAATACATCAAAGTCTCAACTTAGCAGAGCCAGAAAGTGGCTTCAGGTACGACTGGTGGAAATTGAACAAGAAACTGCAAATAGAATTACAAATGGATCCACACCCTATTGATCGGTTATTCAGAGAGAAAATGGACGGGCTGGAAGTCACCCCTTCTGCTTATTCATGGCACCGGATTGAAAAACAACTAAAGCCGAATCGTAAGTCTGCTTACTACCGGGTTGTTGCTGCGGTTATTTTGTTAGCAGTGTCATGGATACTTATTCCAAATCAGCCGGATTCCGAAGTTCAAACTGCCGACATTCAAATAACGCACCCACCGGCCCAGGCCATTGAGGACTTCAAAGTTCCTGTTATGATAACATTCAAAGAAAAGGTAAAATCACAAAAGAATAGCCCGATTCCGGTTATTAATGCCAGACAGTTACTGTCTGAAAAATCCTCTGAATCAGAAACACTTCAGGATGTCATAAAGGATTCATCTGTTGCTGAATTGGAAAGCATGAAAGCTTTAGTTGTCAACGTTTCTGAGCTTCCGGTTTTAGAAGGACTGAGAGTGGAAACCATTGGGGAGAAAAAAGAATTAAGAAAAGGGACCGTGAAAATTACCTATATCGCTTCTTCGGAAGCGGATAACACACCTGATGGCACCAGCAGGTTCAGGAAGTTCATGGCTTTTGCAGAGAAAATAGCTCCGGGGGAGGTGTTAGCTGATATGAAAATAGCAAAAGACAACCTGCTCAATGGCAGACTAAAAAATAAAAAGAGAGAAGTACGATGAGCTTTTTGAAGTTAATTATCTGAAAATTTAAAGATTAGGAATATGATAAATCAATTCAACATAAATAAGATAATGAAACAAACTTCTGCTTTCCTGTTATCCACCGTCACTACTTTTGGAGTCTTTGCCTTTGGAGGCAGCAATAAAAAAGATACAGTAATCATAGAGCTGGATAAGACCAGTAAAATCGTAATTATCACAAAAGACAAAAATGATCTGGCTTCTCTGGAAAACTATGACATCAACCGGATGCTCAAAGATCTTAATGCCCGACTCACTGATAGTGTCAGATACATGGAAATAAATGATAGCACTTCTTATGTTAATAAAAAAGAAGTAGAGATGAAGAACCGGAAAATTGATGACGATGAAGTAAGAATCAGGCTTAGTGGACTGGAAGTTGGTATTGATCCTGATGAAGTAGATGACTGGGACGATGACAGTTGGGAGCATAGGAAAGGTTGGTTGGGCAGAAAAAAAATAACTTATAGAACTGATACGGCAGTAGATAAAACATCATACCATTTTAATATCGATCTGGGCATTAACAATTGGCTCGAAGATGGTCAATTTCCGGACGGAAGCAATGCACCGTATTCCGTAAAACCACTCGGCTCCTGGTATGTCGCTCTTAACAGTGTAAACAGAACACAGATTGGGAACCCATTATTTTTTTTAGAGTGGGGATTGGGAATAAGCTGGTATAACTGGAAAATGCAGGATGCAGATGTACAAATTACGGAAGGTACCGAAATGATCGAATTTACTGAAGTAGCAGCACCTCTAAGTGGTATTAAAAGTAAACTCACAGCGTCTTATCTTAATGCACAGGTGGTACCAATGTTTAACTTTTCCAAGGGCAGAAAAAAAATCGTCAATTACGAATCCTTGGGATTTAAAATTAGAAGATACGACTACAAGACCGGTTTCCGATTTGGTGCCGGAGGATATGTAGGATATCGACTGGGCAGTCATACCAAATTCAGATTCAAAGACAATGGCGATAACCAAAAAGACAAAGAATCCGATAACTTTTTCCTGGAAAATTTTCGATATGGAGTCAGAGGTCAGGTAGGTTGGAAAGGCGTGGAGCTCTTTGTGATGTATGACCTGAACGATGTATTTGCTTCCGGCAGAGGCCCTTTCAACCCGGAGACAGGAGAAAATTCAGCATTGAATGCAATCACTTTCGGAATTACCCTCTAAGCATAACTCAATATACTAAGAAGGAAAAGTATTAAAGAGTGTTTTTTCTATGACAGTTTTAGCTTATGAAAAGATTCTTATCCATTTTTGTTAATCTTATATTTTTGCACCGGAACTCAGCAATGTATTCCTGAAATTTTGATGAGACCGTGGGAATAGAAGATTAAACATATCAGAAGGCTTGAAAATTTATTGATAATTTTTGTGACTAATTTTATATTTGATTTCCCGGTTGGGCGGTAAATGATTGAACCCCGCAGACATACTCCGGGCATTTCAAATTACAAGCTGTCGCTGGCTCAATTGCTATACTGACCGGAGGCTCATTCATTGATGATTCCCTTTTGAACCAACCGCTGCCGGCTTGTTCAAATACTCCATGCATCTAGCTACTCTTTTTAGAGTTAATTTTGAAGTAAGTATCAAATATGAGGTTAGCAGGTCTCTTATTTTTAATTTTTATTGCTGCCGGTGTTCAGGGGCAGATTTTTCTTTCGGAAGAAGCTGAAATCTCAGTCGTTACGTTAGGTCCTTATCAAGGAGAGCCATGGTCTGCTTTTGGACACAATGGATTTCGAGTAAAGGATCCTGTTAGAGGTATTGATTGGTTTTATGATTACGGATTGTATGATTTTAATCAGGAAAACTTCTTTTTAAATTTTGCTAAGGGTCTTTTGAAGTATCGAGTGGGGGTGAGAACATGGGAACGGACACTGGCTTTTCAAAAGCGTTTGAACCGCTATATCAAACTTCAGTATCTAAATCTTACCCGGGCAGAGAAGCAACAACTTTTTAATTTTCTTCAGAATAATGTACGCCCTGAGAATGCAGAATATCTTTATCACTACATTTATGATAACTGTGCGACAAAGATTCGTGATGTAGTACATAATCAGTTCTCCGGAAGGATTGAATTTGACTTGAGCTATGTGAAAAAGGAACGGACAATCCGGCAGTTAATGGATGAATTTTTGGGTCAACAGGCATGGGGTGATTTTGGGATAGACATTAGTCTTGGATTGGAAATTGACAGAGTAACCCAACCTGAAGAGTATATGTTTTTGCCTTTTTATGTCCATAAAGCATTTGCCGGAGCTACAATTGAAAGAGATGACCGGAAATACCCACTGGTGAAGTCGTCAATAGATGTCTTTATACCGGAAAAGGAAAGCTCCCTGAGTGTCTTAATAAAACCATTCAATCTCTTTTTGATCTTGTTTTTTGTGGTTGGGTTAATAACCCACAGGAACTTGAAATTCGAAAAAAGAACCAAATGGGTAGATGCCTTCCTCTTTGGGTTTGCAGGATTTGTAGGTTTATGGTTAGTTTACCTGTGGTTCGGTACCGAGCACATGTCAAAGAACAACCTGAACATTCTCTGGGCCATCCCTTTACACCTCCCGATTTTTTTCATGCTTTGGAAGAAGGAGTGGTTGGGTTTTTTTCAAAAGTATTTTCTTATTACCGGAGTGTGGTATTCAATACTTCTGATAATATGGGCAATTCTCCCTCAGCCACTTCACCAGGCACTTGTTCCGTTTGTTCTTGCCATGCTTCTCAGAGCACTTTATCTAAGTTATTATTTCAGGAGGTTAGTAAAAAAATCACTGAAAGACACAATGAATACATAACGCCCCACAGCACTGCAACGATAGGGATCGTGGGAAAAGACTGGGGGTCGTGCATTATTTCCAATTATTTAGGACAAAAGGTATTTATCTAGCCAGTGTGGAATGCTATTCGTTTTAAAAGTGACTTTCTTTCCCTGAAATACTTCCAACATTAATATGGGTTCCTTACCGGAATTATCCCATATAAATGATCGATATGCTTCAGAAACTGCATCTTTCAGAAGGCGTAAACTATTAAAATACCGGTCTCTGATTCGTTGCTCATCTACCGCATGGCCTCCTTTTTTTACCCGTAGGTTTACTCTTGCAATATTGATGTCCGGTGAAAGGGCAGGTTAGTGTGATCTGTATTTTCATTAACTTTGATTATTAATTTTCACGCAGATTTGTGTTAACTTGTTCTTTTTGAATAATTTAAAAATTATACTTTCTGTAACAACAACCAATTTGAACATTAGAGCAGAATGAATCTATCTGAAATAGCGCTTAAACTAATCATTATCCTCATTCCGGGCATTCTATGCGCGCTGATTATTGAAAAACTTACTGTTCATAAAAAATGGAGTCCGTTTAAGTTTAGTATTCATTCAATCATAACAGGAGCGTTATCCTACCTGATACTTCAAGTCATTATCAACTTGTCAACAATGGAAGACCAATCATTGGCAATCTGGACTAGTCTAACCGATAAAGATGATATTCCATATAGAGAAATTTCATATGGATGCTTGACAAGTATATTCTTGGGATTTATAGCCAGTTGGTTCATCCAATATAAAATTTTGAACAAACTGGCCCAAAAACTGAAAATCACTAACAAATATGGTGATGAGAACCTATATTCCTATTTTCTGAACGCTCCAATTACGGATGAGGTTTACCTTCGAGATATGAAAACCGGATTGACTTATCATGGACTAGTAGAATCATTTTCTGAGGATGATAAGAATAAGGAACTAGTGCTTTCGAAGGTCACGGTTTCTGACTCGGAAACAGGTGAAAAACTTTATGAGCTAAATAAGATTTATTTTGAAAAAAGCGAAGAAAATATTATCATTGAGCTGCCTTATAAAAACTTTGAAGAAGATAAAAACGTTAATTAAAATATGGAAAAGAAAGTAAGTATATTAATTGAAGGAACTCAGAAGCGGAATGTTAAATCAAATATTCCGGCCGTCAAGCGAGCTGCTAACCCGCCGGCAATAGGAAAAAGACCAATGTGGGTGATAAACTCTATACGTAGTGCGGGTGAAGGTTCGGCAAATGAAAAAGAACTCAGTGGAAGTGGATAACCTAATTACTGCTCTCACAATTATCCGGCTTTTACATAAAAAAGTAGCTGATAACTGCTTTTTTACTGTAGTTATTATTTTTAATCCACTTTGGCCATATAAACATCTTTGTCATCTTCATAATCATCAGTGACCAGAATCCCGTCAATTAATTTCCATTCATCATCATTAACAATATCATTGTCATCAACATCCTCAATTTGCAAATAGCCTCTTTTATTGATAAACCATTTTCCATACTCGGTTTCTGATTCCTCATCCGTATTCAATGTTATTTTGAGTTTATTATTCTCCTTGAATTCAAAGTAAATATCAATATCGTCTATAATTCCACTTATGAAACCGGAAATAACATTTATGAAGACTTCTTCAAGCATAGTGTCAGCATCATCCGCTTCTTCTTTGATGGCTTCTTCAATATTTAGTATAAGTTTCCACGTACCTAAGATGTCTTTCTCTTTTACTTTTTGAGCCTGGCTTGAAAAACCAAAGCAGAGAATGGTCAGGATCAAGATAGTCTTTTTCATTGTTGAATGTATTTTGCATTGCAAGGTACTCATTATACTGTAATTCTTTAGAAAGGTTACATTTATTTAATTCTCGCAGTGAGTGTATATAAATTTGAAGTTCATTTGAGAAGACTATGTTTGATAATTTAAGTGTAAAGCTGGATAAGGCGTTCAAGACGCTAAAAGGGCAGGGACAAATTACCGAGATCAATATTGCTACAACGGTAAAGGAAATCCGAAGAGCATTAGTTGATGCTGATGTTAACTATAAAGTTGCCAAAGAGGTCACAGATAAAATTAAAGATGAAGCACTCGGAAGAGATGTTTTAATTTCAGTTTCTCCCGGACAGCTGCTTACCAAGATCGTTTCTGAGGAGCTCACTAAACTGATGGGGGAGCAAAATGTTCCAATCAACCTTGAAGGCAATCCAAACATAATTTTGGTCTCCGGACTTCAGGGTTCCGGTAAAACAACGTTCACGGGAAAACTTGCCAATCTTCTAAAAAAACAAGGGAGAACGGTTCTTTTAGCTGCTTGTGATATTTACAGACCGGCTGCTATTGACCAATTGAAAGTACTGGGAGAGCAGGTGGGAGTCGAAGCCTATGCTGAGCCTGAAAATAAGGATGCAGTAAAGATTGCAAAAAATGCAATAAAGTTTGCAAAGGATAATGGCAGGAAGACCCTGATTATGGATACCGCCGGTCGTCTTGCTGTGGATGAGCAAATGATGAATGAGATCTCCGAACTCAAAAAGGCAGTCAATCCGGCAGAGACGCTGTTTGTAGTGGATTCGATGACCGGTCAGGATGCGGTAAATACAGCGGCAGTTTTCAATGAAAGATTAGATTTTGACGGAGTGGTATTAACCAAACTAGATGGTGATACAAGGGGTGGTGCTGCGCTATCGATCCGAAAGCAGGTAGAAAAGCCAATCAAATACATTTCAACCGGAGAGAAGATGGATGCCATTGATCTCTTCCATCCGGATCGAATGGCGAATAGAATCCTTGGAATGGGAGATGTGGTCAGTTTAGTGGAGAGAGCACAGCAAGCTTATGACGAAGAGGAAGCCAAAAGAATTAACAAAAAGATACGAAACAATCAGTTTGGCTTTGATGAATTTCTAAAGCAGATGGAGCAGATGAAGAAGATGGGGAATATAAAGGACTTAATCGGTATGATCCCCGGGGTTGGAAAGGCGATGAAAGACATTGACATTGATGATGATTCTTTAAAGCCGATAGAAGCAATCATTAAGTCAATGACTCCTAAAGAGAGAACCCATCCGGAGATCTTGAACGGAACAAGAAAACAGCGTATTGCCAAAGGAAGCGGTACCTCCGTTCAGGAGGTAAATCAACTGCTCAGGCAGTTTGAGCAAATGCGCAAGATGATGAAAATGATGAATAAGTCCGGAGGGAAAAAAGTGCTTGCTAATATGCTTGGCGGGATGGGATAACTTTGTTTATAGTGAATTCATCCCTTATCGCCACCTTGTAATACACAGACAGTAATAACCCGGCATAGCCCATTATTTGCCGACAAAACGACTTCTCAAAAATTGAATCTCTTCATCTTTGTCTTTTAATATCCTTTCGTATAACATTCGTATTTCTTCAATACTATGTCTGTTAACAACTAGACTACTATTGTTTTGAGTAGCATTATTGTTAAAGTTGTTAGTATTTATGTTTTGATTTTCTACTCCAATGATCTCTCCGGCATTGACTTTGAAGACTTCGGAAATCTGAAATAAACGATCAACGGTAAGCTGCGTCTGACCGTTTTCAATATTGCTGTAGGAGCGTTGCGAAATCCCCAACTGCGAGGCAATCCAATCCTGAGACAGGTTCTTCTCCAGACGAATTTTTTTGATTTTTTCGTGATATTCAAGCATAACCGTAATGAAATAATAGCACTCAAAAGTACATCATTTCTTCTAACTAAGAAATATTTATACTAAAATTTAATGTATAAAATAATATACTTGCCTTTTAATTAAACAAAAATATTATGAAAAAAATTAACATACTTTTTGTGCTTGGACTGATTTTGCTTTTTGCGGGGTGCGGTGATGATGATGAGCCGGAAAAGAAGGCTGATGATGATACTCCGGCAAACACCGCTCCTACTATCGCTGCTCAGACTTTCAGCGTTGCAGAAAATGCGGTAACCGGTACGGCTGTGGGGACGATAAAGGCTGCGGATACTGACAAGGATAAACTGACCTTTTCCATTGCTTCCGGCAATACGGGCGATGCTTTTGCCTTGAACGCAAGCACGGGGGCGCTTACTACGGCCGGTGCTTTGGACTTTGAGATGACGGAAAGCTATACGCTCAAGGTGGGTGTGTCTGACGGGAAGCTTAAAGCTTCTGCAACGATTACGGTGAATGTTACGGATGCTTTTGAACCCGGGGCGCGTGAACCGGCTAAGGATATAACTACCCTTGTAGCTGCGGGGACTAACTACATTTGGTCGGACGAAACTACACTATGGGTCTTAAATATCCGTGATCAAAAAATCTATGCGTATAACTTGGCTGACGGGGCTAGGCAAACAGAGAAAGAGGTTTTTGATTTAGTAGCTGCGGGGAATTCAGAACCTACCGGTATTTGGTCTGATGGGACTACGCTATGGGTCGCAGATGAGATTAGGCCAAAAATCTATGCGTATAACTTGGCTGACGGCATGAGGCAAGCCGGTAAGGACATTACTACGACTGCGGGGAATGATTTTGCTATCGGTATCTGGTCTGACGGGACCACGCTATGGGTCGCAGACTTAGATGATGTCAAAATCTATGCGTACAACTTGGCAGATGGCATGAGGCAAGCCGGTAAGGACATTACGCTGGAAACTGCGGGGAATAATGACCCTCGAGGCATCTGGTCGGACGGCACTACGCTATGGGTATCAGACACTGGTTATGATCTGGATTTGGATGAATATGTGAGGGATCCCAAACTCTATGCCTACATCTTGGCCACGGGGGTACGGGATGCCAACAAGGAGTTTGCCCTCACTGCTGATAATACTAGGCCTCGAGGCATCTGGTCGGACGGTACCACGATATGGGTGGCAGATGGAGGTATTTATGATGAAGAAACTGGTCAGTTTACTAAGAATCAAATCTATGCTTATCGGCTAGCGGAGTAGAAACTAATTATTTCTATGTATCATAAAAAAACCGGGAGTGGGGACGCTTCCGGTTTTTTTGTCGGATAGCATAAGCATGGAAACCTTGAAGGTTTAAACAGCGACGATAGCAAAGCGTAGAAGCCATCTCCGCTTTAGCAAATGATTAACTTTTGGAAAGTTTGAAACTTTCCAAAAGTTCCGGGTTTAAATGCTTCCTTTAATTCCCGCTTCAGATATAGTTTGTAACTACACCTTCGTATCTTTGAGAGAAAAAGGGGAGTGGGTTGCACAAGCAAAAGAAGGAGGTCGGCTTAAAGGTTGTGATAGAAAATGACGTAACAAAGAAAGAGCTCAGCAAAGAGATAAAAAACCTAAATTCGTAACGTTATGCAAAAACATTTTCCAATCATAATAGAACAAGACGAAGATAACGTATTTATTGTAAGCTGCCCTGTTTTAAGAGGCTGTCATTCTTACGGAGCCACGCTCCCCGAAGCAATGGAGAACATTAAAGAGGCTATTTTACTTTGCCTTGAAGATGAGCAACCCCAACAAATACAGCAAAATCATTTTCTTGGGGTCAGAGACCTGGAAATAGTTTTGCCGTGAGTCATCATTTCCAAACATCAGGTAAAAAACTTGTAGCTAAACTTCAAAAAATGGGTTTTGAACTTGTACGTATAAGAGGCTCGCACTACAGAATGAAACACCCCGACGGAAAAGTGACAACGATACCTGTTCATGGAAACAAAGATTTACCAAAAGGACTCATGCGAAAAATAATTCAAGAAGATTTAAAAATGAGCATTGACGACTTTCAGAAGAAATAAAAACTTACCGGTGACAGAAGATGTAAGTAATAGGCTCGTGCCTTCTCTAAATGTAATTTGCAAATACACCTTCGTATCTTTGAGAGAAAAAGGGGAGTGTGCTGCATAAATTTTGTCACCTGTGAGGATGAGTCGCTATTTAACTGCTACTAACAGAGACACAAGAAAAACAATGGCGTTGTATCGTTTGAATTTGTTTGTATATTTGCTTGAATAATTTCATCGTTATTCAAATTTTAGATTAAAAATAGAGGAAAGATCCAATTACGGGTCTTTCCTTTTCTTCATCAAAACACATCTGCGTCCATCAGCGAAATCTGCGGGAGAGTGGAGAGCCTGTTGCAATCCCGTCCTCAAACAACAAAATGGTAACCCGAAAGAACAGAGATGTAACCCGAAGAAATAAAGATGTAATCTGTAGCAACGCAAATCTAACCTGAAGCAATGCATGTTTTGACTTTACCCGGAGAGGGGTAAATATGGCCTTCCTGCAAAGCGGACTATATCAATAATTTCATTGCCTGATAATGTATTCTTCTCATCCTTAATACATTTTTATTGAAAGTATGATACATCACATCTTTTTCTTGAATTATTTTGCACCACGATGGTAAAAGAAAATAAAGATGTCCTGGATATAAATACTGAAAACCAATCGGATTTCAGTGGAAATTATATTGAAAAATTTGAGGAGGAGAAAAGTAAGGATCACTTCCCAACCGAATGTGAAAGCTGGGATAAAGTTGGTAATAAATTCTATTTCCATTCCGAAACCTGTTCACTGGAAATAAATGTTCTGACAAATGATATTTTAAAATTTCGCTATGCCAATTACGGTTACTTTGAAAATGATTTTTCTTATGCAATAGCCTCTGATTTCAAGCCCGAGGATGTAAAGGTTGATTTCAAAGAAAGAGGGACCTACTATGCCATTCACACTGACAAGATCAAATGCTACATCCATAAAAAAAATCTAAAAATTACCATTCTAAACCTAGATGGAGAAATCTTACTGAAGGATGAAAAAGGCTATCACTGGCAGGATGAGCCCAATTATGGAGGTGATGTCGTTATTTGCACCAAGCTGTTTAGAAAAGGTGAAAATTTCTTCGGCCTTGGTGATAAGACGGGGAAGCTAAATCTTCATGGTTCCAGGAAACAACTTTGGGGAACGGATTGCTATGGCTATGGAAATGAAACGGATCCGGTCTATAAAAACATCCCCTTCTACATAGGTCATACGACCAGCTACAGTTACGGCTTATTCATGGACAATTCCTTTCGCTCCTTTTTCGATTTTGGATCGGAAAGAGAGAATGTGGTAAGTTTTTGGGCTCAGGGCGGTGAAATGAGATACTATTTCATAAACGGGCCAAAGCCGCTGGATGTTACCATAAGATTCACCAAACTCACAGGCAAAGCAAATATGCCTCCGAAGTGGGCTTTAGGATATCACCAGAGTAAATGGAGCTATTATCCTGAAAAGGTGGTAAGAGACCTCGCAAAAGAATTCAGAGATCGAAAAATACCGTGTGATGTCATCCATCTGGATATTGATTACATGGATGGGTTTCGCTGCTTTACATGGAACCATGAACGCTTTCCCAATCCGGACAAAATGATCCGGGATCTTGAGGATGATGGCTTCAAAACAGTCGTAATCATAGATCCGGGAATCAAGATTGACAGGAACTATGATGTGTACAGGCAGGGTATTGAAAATAAATATTTCTGTACCCGTGCGGACGGTGCATTGATGAAAGGCAGCGTCTGGCCCGGCTTATGCCATTTCCCTGATTTCACTAACCCAAAAGTAAGGGAATGGTGGGCAGCACTTTTTGAAGGACTGGTAGAGAATGGTGTGGCCGGAGTATGGAATGATATGAACGAACCGGCTGTCTTTGAAGAAGGGACATTTCCAATGGACATCAGACATGATTATGACGGACACCCATGTTCACATCGAAAGGGTCACAATGTATATGGTTTGCTGATGGTAAAATCAACCTATGACGGCCTGAAGAAATTTCAACGCAATAAAAGAGCTTTTGCAATTACCCGATCTGCGTATGCAGGCATCCAGAAATATGCATCCGTGTGGACGGGAGATAATGTAGCTTCATGGGAACACTTGAAAATTGCAAACATTCAGTGCCAGCGATTAAGTGCTTCGGGGGTTTCATTCTGTGGGTCTGATGTGGGTGGTTTTATCGGAACGCCCTCTGCGGAATTATATGTAAGATGGATACAGATGGCCATTTTTCATCCTCTCTTCAGAACACACTCATCAGGAGATCATGGAGATAAAGAGCCATGGATTTTTGAAGAAGAATACACGGATATTGTACGTAAATATATTGAACTGCGATATGAACTGCTTCCATACATTTATACCACTTTTTGGAAGTATGGCTACAAGGGCTTTCCGATGATTCGGTCTCTGAACTTAGTGATTCCTGACAATCCTGAAGTTTCTTATCGGGAGGAGGAATTCATGTTTGGAGATTACCTGTTAGTTGTTCCTGTATCAGAAGAGAAAGCAAAATCCCGGAAACTCTATTTACCAAAAGGGGTTTGGTTCAATTACTGGACAGATGAAGAATTGGAAGGAGGAAAAGAGATAGAGGTAGAGACCCCTCTTGATATTATTCCGGTTTTTGTGAAGGCCGGTGCGATTGTTCCAAAGCAGCCTGCTATGCAGTATGTAGATGAGTTTCAATATGAACAATTGACACTTGACATCTACTATTCCGAAGAAGAAAATCTTATTGAAATCTATGAAGACTCCGGAGAGGGAATGGAACATAAGAAAGGGGAGTTCCTTGTAAGAGAATTTAATACCTCTAAAACTTCCTCAGCCTTCATGCTGGAACAAAATACTTCCGGTAGATATAAAAGCACATACAAAGAGTTTAACATCGTTTTCCACCATTTCCCCAAAGCAAAGCTTGTAGTAATAGATGGTGACGATTATACGAACAGCATTACAAAGTCTGACTTAGGTTACAGTTTAAACGTACCTAAAAACTTTAAAGAACTTTTAATTACTACTTCAAATGATAAAAAAGCAAATACTGAAATCTAAGCCCGTCTGTAAAGTTACTTTTGGGCTTAGCAAAAAAGAAGTTGATGGTGCTTCCAAGGTTAATCTTGTTGGTGAGTTTAATGGATGGAATGAATCAGAAACAGAACTCACAAAAATGAAATCAGGTGATTTTAAAATTGTATTACCTTTAGAGACAGGTAAAGCTTATCAATTCAGGTATCTGATTGACGGTAACCGTTGGCTCAATGATCCTGAGGCGGACAGCTATACTCCAGGCAAATTGGGTAATGAGTTAAATGGAGTTATTAAATTATAAAATTTTATTCTTATGAAAGTATTGATGATATCCCCTGGATTATCTGGCTCTGAAACCAGCGGAGCCGGAGTGGCTATTCATAAAATAGCTAATGAACTCTCCAAAAAGATTTCTCTGACAATCATTCAACCGGAAAATATTAATAATAAGGACAGGCAGGTCAGTACTGAAATATTTGGAGATACCTCCCTGATAAATGATGTTACCCGAATCAGAATAGCAAGTCAAGTGGGACCTTACGCTTATGCTGAATCCGAGGATGAAGAGGTGAGTCAGGGAGTACTTTCAAAGGTAAGATCTGAACTTACGTTATTCACAGAAGGAGTCCTCCGGGAAGTCACAGACATGGACTTTGATCTCATCTATGCACATGACTGGATAGCTTTCGAGGCCGCTCTTAAAATAAAAGAAGCCACGAAAAAACCTTTGGTTCTTCACGTTCACTCACTTGACGTGGATCGTATTTCCTCAGTGAATCATACTTGGGTTTTTGATATTGAAAGACGGGCTTTTGAACATTCTGACCTGATATTAACGGTAAGCAAATACTCAGCTGACAGAATTAATCGGTATTACGGTATTCACGTCAGGAAGATCAAAGTAGTTTACCATGGAACGGATATTCCATCAACCTTAAATTATGAGAATAAATTCGAAGAGCCTGTCATTTTATTCGCAGGAAGGCTAAGTTTTCAAAAGGGGCCGCAATCATTTATTCAAATCGCCGAGAAAGTTCTGGCAAGTAAACCGGAAACCAGATTTGTTGTGGCCGGTGACGGTGACCTAAGAAATGACTTAATAGAATTATCCGCACACAAGGCCATTGGTGATCGTATGCACTTTACCGGTTATCTGGATAGAGAGGAAATGAATAAGATATATGGTGAGGCTTCCGTATTGTGTATGCCATCCGTATCAGAGCCATTCGGCCTGGTTGCAGCCGAGGCCGCAGCCGCACAAATACCGGTAGTTTTATCAAAAAATGCAGGAGCTTCCGAGGTACTCCCCGGGGCAATCCGTATAGAGCATACTGATATTGAAGGTTTTGCGAATAGCATTTTGGAACTAATCGACAGAAAGCTTGACGTTGAAAAGATCACAAGTAAAAACTTCAAATCAATAAAAGATCTGACATGGGAACGGACTGCCAATGAAATTGATGAAGTATTTAACTCACTTACTTAATGCCTAAGCATTGCAGTATTTATGTATTTCATTCCGGTTTTGAACTCAATAAGTTCTCTTTTTTTGATATAAAAACCAATCGTTCCTATTTTAAAGAAGTTTCTTCAGGCTTTATAAAGACTCCTCTTTATCTGTCGTTACAAAAAGATCAAAAACTCAGGGTTTCCTGCTATTTTTCGGGTACCTACTTAACATCTTTAGATAAGCATGAACTGGAAGAAATCCGGAATCTTGTAAAAAAGGGTCAAATAGAATTATTACTGGGGACTTATCATTACTCATTAAGTTGCTTGTTCTCTCCGGACTTTTTCAAAAAAGAAATATCCGACCATCAGGACCTCCTCCAACTTGAATTTGGTGTAAGACCACAAGGGTTCTTGAATACCATTGCCATCTTCTCTAATGACCTGGTTTTGACCCTTCAAAAAGAAAAAATTGCTTATTGTATTACTCCAAGAGTTGAATGGTATCTCGGATCAGATACGTCTTACAGAGCAGTTAAAAGCAAAGATCAAAAATTAAACCTGTTGCTCGTTGGGGGTTCAAAAAGCGATACGGACTTATTGGTAAGCTACGTCCCCGGTGATGCCTCAAAACATTGGGATTTGGAGACGATCACTGCAAAAGAAGCGGTTGTTACATTTCAAAAAGAAAAAATTTACAATTTACCCGATCCTGTTGGCTTGGATCGGGAAGGTAGAGATTTAACTCATTTCTTTGGAAATGCACTGCAAAAACAAGCTTTAAGTTATATCGGCACCTTAGCATCGGCTGTCCTGAAAAGTAAGAATGAGAAGATGATGAAGGATTTCCTGGCACTTGCATCACCAGCCGTTTTTGATCTGATGAGCCGGCACTATTCAATCAGGTACGATCATTACACCAGCTTAATGAATTGCCTGGCAGACCTGAAGCTAAAAACCTGAGTTTGATTAATCAATTAGGAATAAAACCTAACGTATCAACAGGTTTATTTATCATCACATCTCTATTATTTTTTATAATAAATTTTATGCGGTTAAAAGCAATAAAATAACGTAAGTTCGGTGTAATTATATTCTTCAAAGGTGTAATATTAGTTGTTTTGTATTACAAAAATTCATTTTGAGTGAAGACAAATTATACGAAAAATTTGAGAAATCTTCTTTAGAGTTTGACCTATTAATTAAAAAAGGATTAACGAAAAAAAGAGGAAGTAACAGCTACTCAATGTTAAACTCCGGTTCTTCAAAAGTGACTTTCAACGGTTAAAGTATACGTTTGTTGACATAATATATAAATAAAACAGCGTAGACTAAAAGTAGATTTATTTGATTTTAGGACTGTCGGAATTTTTATTGACTTCATCTTCATTCCTCATCTTGTTCATCTGTTAATCTTTTACAATCCTGTTTAGACTACTATTGATACACCCCACCCCCGCCGCCTTCTCCCCCCTCAATAGCCATTTTAACGGCTTATTTGGTTTAAGGAAACCATTGTAAAAAAACAATGTTGAATAATACGTCGTATATTTGTGTAGTTAATTACTAAATTGAATAAATGTACAAATCAATAAGCATAGCAAACTATCTTATAGAAAAGTCCATTTATGAGGGTATGGAGATTACTCCAATGAAAGTTTTAAAATTGACTTATATAGCTCATGGCTGGTATCTTGGGCTACAGAAAAAACCGCTAATAACAGAACAAACTGAAGCATGGAAATACGGCCCGGTGATTCCAAATATATATCATTACTTTAAACATTATTGTTCTAATGACATAAATGAGTTGTATTTTCCTGACTTGATTGAGGATAAGAAAGAGTATAATTTTATGTCAGAAAATGAAGAAATTAATAGTTTTTTAAATGAAATATGGAAAGTTTATAAAAATTTTAAAGGAGGTGAACTTTCTGACTTAACACATAAAAAAGGCACCTCATGGGATATTACATGGAATAAGAATGGAGGCTCAACTTTTAGAGGTGCCATAATACCTAACAAACTAATTCAAGAATATTACACTAAAAAAGCAAGTTCTTAAATGTTTGAAAGAGGAATCAGGGAAGATGAGAGCTATTCAAATAAACGTAAAGAACAAAAAGAATTATTTGAAATACAGGATAACAAGGTAAAGCATAATTTGGCAACGTGGTCTATTTACATTCTTTGGTTTTTTGTAGTTGCAATGTTTATTGTAAGAATTTTACATCTTTTATTTCCTACAAACTCACATTGGCTTTCCGAGACTCAAATTCAGTCATTGGACAAACTCCTTTTTAGTGGTTCAATAGGTGGGATTTTAGGGGAATTTGGGGGTACCATATTTGAAAAATAAGAAGACAACTAAAGAGGCTACTGAGAAAGTAATCAAAATAACTAAAACAGATAAAACTCTCTACCGTCATAAGTAAATTTTTACCAGCAATAATTTGTACAGTGTTGGCTGTAATTTTTTATGTTTTGTAAATTTGTAATTTGTGCGTGTGGAAGAACAAGGGTACATAGAATTAAGAGTCACCAACAAGGAAAATACTTTAAGACCTGAGGATATTGATATAAATGAAGTTAAAGATCTTATATCAGACATAGAATCTTTCTTATATCCTAATCGAAAAGAAAAGAAGGATCGACCACACATTTCATATCATATTGAGGAGGGTTCTGCAAAACACAAATTCTTCCTACCGATTACAGCAGTTATTTTGTTTAATGGTTTGACTAATGAGATTAGAAATAGGAATAATCTTGATTTTTTGGATTATATACGACAGTCAATTATTGATAAGTTTCAAAAGAAAGCAGTAAAAGAAGGTTATGTAATTGAATTTAATCATTCAATGTCCAATGAACCCTCACTAATCATAGATTACACTACTAATTTTGAGATGACTGCACCCACTTTTTATGAAAGTGAATTTTATTTATATGGTGAAATTTATCAGGAAGGTGGTAAAAATCCAAATCTGCACATAAGTACTAAAAAATATGGAAATCTTGTGGTTTCTGCTACTAAAGAGCAGATTATGGATGGTGAGAAGAAAACATATAAACCTTATGGAATTAAAGTTCGCGGGAAAAGGAGTTTTGAAGATGATCACTTAACGGATTTAGCATTAATTGAATTTATTCAGTATGAACCTGTTTTTAACAAAACGCTTTTAGATGAAGTGATTGAAAAAGCATCTGTCAATTTAAGTAAAATAACGGATGTAGATGCTTGGTTAGATGGTATTAAAGCTGAAGGAATATGAAAGGAATAGAAAGCATACTTTTAGACAGTTCCTTTTGTATTCGACTATTAAAGTCAGATGCAGATTTCCATCAAAATGTAGTAAATTATTATAAGTATTTTTTAGAAAATAAAATTGAAATGTATCTTTCCACTATTGTTGTTAGTGAGTACGCAGTAGGAGACAACCCGGATCATTTACTTTCTTTAAATTCCTTTCGCTTATTGGAGTTTGATTATAAAGATGCTAAATGCTCAGGTCAATTTTTAGCAACTTTAAGAAGTATAAGAAAAATCGGTGATTTTGGCGATAGAAAGATGGTTATAAATGACATTAAATTGTTTTCTCAAATTTATAACAGAAATATTGATGCTTTTATAACGAAAGATATAAAAGCATTAACGAAAATGATTGAGCCTTTGTCAGAATCACACAAATTAAGTTTTAAGTTTATTGATTTACCAATTCCGTTAAACATTAAGTTAGGAAGATTGCTCTAAATTATACGAACTTCCTCTAATATACCCATAGCTATGGTTTCATTTCATCTATGGCGAGTTCTACTACTTTTTTGCTACAGTTAATAAATCTTCACTTTGTTTTTTTACGGTAAAATTTTCGAACACGCCAAAACCGCCCTAAGTTTCTATATAGTGCTGCCACATGTGGATTCTAGTTGTAATGATATCTGCACTTAACAATTCTTATCTCATCATTTTTGACTTGATAAATTAATCTATGCTCTCCATCTATGCGTCTGGACCAATATCCTCTATAGTTATGCTTTAAAGGTTCAGGTTTTCCAATTCCGTCATAAGGATTTCCAGCAATATCTTTTATCAAAGCATTAATTCTTTTGAGCATTTTTTTATCAATCTTTTGCCAGCACAAATAATCTTCCCAAGATTCGTCGACAAAAACGTACTTCACTCTTCTATCAAATCTTTAGTGAAAGTATCAGAATCTTTGAATTTTTTTATAGCAGAATCAAGTCTTTGTTTGTTAGCATCAGAAGATATTTCATGTTGCGTGGTAACAAGAGAATTATACTCCTCTATTGATATTACAACAACGCCGCTATTTTTACCTCTATTGATGATTAATGTCTCAAAATTTTCAGTAACTCTGTTTAGATATTCTTTTATATCTTTTCTAAAATCGGATATCGATGCTGTTATCATAATGAGTCAATTTTTGTACAAAATTAAGTACATATTTATTAAGCCCCAAATCTTTATTATGTGTGGCAACATTGTATATATCCCGCCGCTTCTCCCCCCTCAGTAGCTGTTTTTCTACAGATTTCCCAATTTATTCTCATAAAATGTTTTACATAGCGTGTCCGGGTTTAAGGAAATTGTTGTCAAAAAATGAAGGTTGAATATGTTATCTTAGTAAATTACTTTGTTGTGTATAAGAGTTGTATGCAATTAGAATTCAACCTAATTGAATGAAAAAATACCCCAAAACATTTAAATACAAAAGCTGGCATGATAGAAGAGTTAGAAAAATTGGAAAACCCCCGCAGCGTAATAAAAAATACAATCCGAATAAAGTTGCTATTCACAAAAGAGCATATCCAGAGTTTATTGAAGCTGATCCGGTGGTTGCACCTGTGAATATTTGTTTGTTGTCAAAAACAAACGATTGTTTACGATTCTTTACCGAGTTGAGACAAGAAAAAAGTATTTCTAAAATTGGTAGGAATTGCTTTGTTCAAATAGATTTATCAAAGGTAAAAAAATTTGATTATAGTTCAATATGTGTTTTAATAGCAATAATAGAAGATTTAAATTCTGATAACATTAATTTGAGAGGTAATTACCCAAATGACGAATTATCTAAAAAACAGATAATTGAATCGGGTTTATTAACATTCATGCACGATGATAAGGGTAATAGATTTCAAAAATCAGAAAAATCTGATATGTTATTTATAGAAAAAGGAGCAAAAGTACTAAAACGTAAGGATAACGAAAGTATAAGTAACACAATAAAACACGTTGTTAAACATTTAACTAAAGAAGAAAAGCATTTACCAAAACTAAAACGAATTTTATTAAAAATATGCGGTAACTCTATTGAATGGGGGGGAACAAAAAATCAGCAATGGTTATTTGGAGTAAAATACGAAGATGATAAAGTCATTTTTACAGTAACAGATGTTGGTAAGGGAATTTTGAAAACGTTAAACAAGAAGTTCAAGGATACGTTAAAAGATATGTTCACATTAAAAAAATACGACGATATATTAAAAGATGCATTTATAAAAAAGTATGGATCAAGCACTCATAAAGTTAACAGAAACAAAGGACTTCCCTCAATAAAAAACGCCTTCGATGAAGGAGTAATTAATAATTTGAAAGTTCTGACGAATGATGTTTATTGCATTACGGTGAAGATAAGGATTCCGAAATTTTAACTAAAACTCATTTTAAGGGGACTTTATACTGTTGGGAATTGACAAGTGAAACAATAAAGGAAGCAACAGACTAATGAATACGATAAACATAAAAGACTTCTCTGAATATCCGGGATTAAGGCATTGTAAAATCAGTGATGATTCCGGTGAGGAATTTTACCATAAAGTCTTAAATAATGCTTTTAAGACAGCCTATGAAAAAAAAGAAAAAATCACGATAAACCTTGATGGTACTGCGGGCTATGCCCCTTCTTTTTTAGATGAGGCGTTTGGCAATCTAGTATATGATTTTGGCAAAGAAACTGTCGAGAAAAATGTAACGATTATATCAGAAGAAGAACCCGATTTAAAAGAGATGATACTCAATGAAACGTACCCTCAATGGCAAGAAAGAAGAAAAGAAAAAGATAAACCAAAGAAGACAGAGGAACACAAAACATGGTTTATATTAATAAACAATGAACTTAAAGAAATTGAGAGTTATTCATGATTTATTGTTTATCCAACAGTGAAATCATCAGTTTGATTAGCTTGGTCGTTAACTTTTCTTTGACCATTTGGATTGTTAGGACACTTCAAAAGAATTTGGCAAACAAAAGATACTTAAAAGATTACTTAATTGCAGAAATAAAAGATTTAAAGGCAGAGTATGGGAAATTTTTAAGCGAGCTATATTCTGGCAAATCAAAACCAAAAAGAATAACTCCCTGGTTCAAATTAATGAATATAAAAGTACAGGATACAATGGAAATTGTATCGAAAAAGTATAAGATAGACAAAGGAATTCTAAAAAACTACCAAATTGAACTTAGGAATTTTGTAACTGACCTTGAGGAGTTTGAATCAAATTACAAGAAAGATAACTATATTCAACTTTCAAGCAAATCGCAGGGAGAATTAATTCAATTTCAACAGGACAACAACTCAAAATTTAGTTCATTGATAATAAAAATTAATGAAAAATAATTAGCATATAACAACTATCTAACAATTTACACTTTCCATTTAGGAATACATAAACTAACCAGCCTCCTCCATTTCCTCAGCCATAACCCCCGCCCCCGCCGCCTTCTCCTCTATAGCCCCCTACGGCCTGCTTCCCAAAGGGTTCAGGGGTTATTGCAGAGCGTTCAGGGGTTATTGCAGAGCGTTCAGGGGTCATTGCAGAGCGTTCAGGGGTTATTTTGCAGAGCGTTCAGGGGTTATTGTTGAGCGTTACGGGGTTATTGCAGAGCGTTCAGGGGTTATTGCAGAGCGTTCAGGGGTCATTGCAGAGCGTTCAGGGGTTATTGCAGAGCGTTCAGGGGTTATTGCAGAGCGTTCAGGGGTTATTGTTGAGCGTTACGGGGTTATTGTTGAGCGTTACGGGGTTATTGTTGAGCGTTACGGGGTCATTGCGGAGCGTTACGGGGTTATTTTCGAGCATTCCGAAGGCTTACGTCTCCATTCCCTTTGCCAGAAAATCCAAAGCCGCCGCTTCTCCCTCCTCAATAGCCGCTTCCACCGCACGCTTAGCGGTGGCTAGCAGGTGTTCGGATTGCTTTTGAAGAGCAAAACTCTCTTCAATGAGTTCGGCAATTTCCTGTTGTTTTGCATAATCAATGACCGGAACTACAACACGCTCTATTTCGCTCACTCTCCAATGCAAAATAATAGAACCGCCCGCATCTCGCTCAGCCTGCATTTGCACCAATTCAGAATTTAAAACAAGCGTCAGGTATTCGGGGATGACCTTCTTCTCATCTTTCACTTTTAAATGTAAAATGGCACCTGAAGTAATTCCGTTAAAATCCTGTCGTAAATGATACGCCGTTCCAACGCTGCCGTCTTTTGAAAAAAGTATCGTTCCTTTTTGGGGTGTTAGCTCTTCAATTTTTTCCTTGTTTTCCGTTACGTATCTTTCGGTCAGGAATTTTTGCGGTTCAGTGACTCCATTTTTTGAAAAATCGGCCACACGCATAAACGGCAACCCTTCCGTATTGTAATTTTCCGAACCCGGCTCAATGGATTTCTTTATCGTTACAATATCTCTTAATCTGTTAGGATTTTGAAAAGTAATTTTATCTGTTATTTGTTCATATCTTGGCTGATAATACTCCGCATCCAAACGGCCGCTCGCACCAAAGCTGTCTTTAAAACTTTTAATGTTTACGGGGTCTTGGCTAGGCTCAAAATGCTCTAAACCGAGCGTCTTGAGAAGAAGGGATTCGGCTTGGGTGTAGAGGTGTTTGGATTGATAAATATATTCTTCCGAACGTAAAAGGCAGTTTTCGATTTGCTTTTGGAAATTGTTTGAAAATTCAGGTATTGGAATATGAGAAAGATAATAAGGTGCTATTTCAGGTTGTGAACCACCATATGTTCCTTTGTCTATTAATTTTCTTCCGTAATTGGTATTAAAGAAGACGGCTAAAAATGATTGATTGAAATAAGAGTTTCGTAAAATGAATGTATGTGATGATCCAATAGCAGTTTTATCTAAATTATAAAGTGCTGTTTGACCAAAATTTGCACCCGTCCTTGTGATTACTACATCATGTTTTTTAATTAAATTTTTGGAAAGCCTTTTAGCATCTTTTTTTGAAATAAAAACATTATTTGAGTCTTCAATTTTTAAAGGTCTTACATTCTGAGCTCTAAAAAACCAAACCCCGCTTTCTTCATCTACGTATTCTCTTTTTATTTCTGAAGGGTGCAATATTTTGCAGTCTGTATTTGCTAAAAATTTATAATTTTTACTTTGTAAATGTTTTTCTAAGTCTAAATACTCCTTCTTCACAAATTCAGAATCAAATCTAAATCTATCATTCCACTTATTTAATTCTGATAAATTCAAAACGCTAACCTCCAGCCCTTCCAACAATGCCTTGTATTTGGCTTCGTCAAAAGGGCTTAGGGCTTTCCCGCAAAAGAGAGGTTTTCCTTTTTAGCAAACTCAAGGAAGGCTTCGGCGATGCCGTTTCGGGTCAGGCCGTCATGGTTAAACAGGTCATGCTTTACGATCAGGTGGTCGTGTGTATCCAGTGCAAACTCGTCAAGGTCTTTGGGTGTCCGCACATAATGCACCACACTTTCCTTTAGCTCCATGACCCCCTGCACCGGCTCCGCTTCTTCGGGTTTCACCGCAAACCTGTCGGGGAAATCTTTCTTTCTAAGGTAGATTTTATCGCCGCTGTTATCCTTGCTTGTCTCCTGCATGGTAGCAAAGAAAATAGGGTAGTCATCCACTTTGGGGCATAAGGTATCGTCCCATTTTTGCACGAAAAGCACCGAGGTTTTGGTGCCGGTGTGCGGTTTAAACACATTGCCGTGCAGCCCGACGACGGCTAAAATCCGACACCGTTCGGCAATAAAATCACGAATATGTTTATCGGAAGAATTGTTAAAACGCCCCTGCGGCAGCACAATCGCCATGCGTCCGCCGGGCTTTAAAAAGTCGAGGTTTCGCTCAATAAAGAGAATATCGCGCCCGACTTTTGTTTGGTATTTGCCGTTGGGTTTTTTGCCCAGCTTGTACTTTGCTAAAATCCTGCTTTCTTTAATGTCGCCGGCAAACGGCGGATTGGCCATCAAAAGATCAAATTGGAACTCCCGATTACTGCTTTTGTCTTTACGTAGTTTTTTAAGGTTTTTCCATCCGTTAAAATAGGTGTTCAGCCAGTCTTCATCATTGATTTTTTCATCCCATCGTTCATAGTCAAGGGTATTTAGGTGCAAAACATTGGTTTGCCCGTCGCCGGCAATCAGGTTTAAGGTGCGGGCCACACGTACCGCTTTTTCATCAAAATCAATGGCAAATACTTTATTGTTTACGTAGTCGGTACATGCTGCGGGCTTTTGCTCCAAAGTAAATAAGTGGCTTTTGTCAAGTCCTTTTTCTTTCAATATCTTTTCCCACACATGAAAGATGGTATGCACGGGAAACCCGCAACTGCCAGCGGCGGTGTCGATCATGGTTTCGTTTGGCTGCGGGTTCAGCATTTTCACGCACATGTCAATGACATAGCGCGGTGTGAAGTATTGCCCTTTTTCGCCTTTGCTGCTTTTATTGATCAAATATTCAAAGGCATCATCTACCACATCCAAGTTTGAATTGAACAGCTTGACATCCTGAAGTGAAGAAACACATACCGACAGGTGCGAAGCTGTTAGTTCAATCTTAGCGTCATCGGAAAACACACCTTCCCACTTGTCTTTAGCAAGGTCAAATAGTTTTTGTATCTTCTCTTTAAGCTCTGTTTCGGTGTCTCCATAATTCCTAAATGCAAGATGTCGGTTTTCGGTTCTACCCGATTCCATTTCATCAAACAACTTGGTAAATACCAGTTTAAAAAGCTCCTCAAAAACATCTACGCCCGCATTGGCCAGCACCTCGTCTTCCATTTCAAGGATCAGGTCTTTCAGCGATTTTCTTTCCGTGCGAAGTTTGTCCTTAGCGATTAAGTCAGCGATGGTCCAGCGTTCCGAAAGGATGTCGGAGAGCTTTTCTCCGGCTTTGGGAATGGCAGGTAAATCCTCAAAATAGTTCGGGTCTTTTCGATGATAATAGGAGATAGAGTCACCATTACTCCAAACTCCAATCGGTGCTCCGGTGGCATTGCAATAGGATTTTAACTGTTCTTTGCCGTCTTTCAGCTTCGGCTTTTTTAGCTCCACCATGATGTAGGGTGAGGTGGTCTGTTGTCTGTCGAATATGACGATATCGGCTCGTTTTTTCTCTCTACCAAAGGAAACGGCATATTCAAGCGCTATCCGGTCAACAGGATATTCGTAGTCATCAATCAATACCCGGAGGTATAACTGCCGAACGGCTTCTTCCGGGGTAAGCTTAATGGCTTTGTTTCGGACCAGGCAATTTATGTAAGGAGTTGCCTTTCCGCTGACCTCCTTTATGGTGATGCGTTTTTCAAGGTCTCGAATTTCAACTAAATTGAATTGTGTTAATTTATAATCGGAATCTTTTAATAGCTCGGTAATGGTCATATCGTGATGGATATTGAAAAATAAGAAAATTCGTACTTAACAATGCCAAAAGTAATGAAGATACACCACCCCAATGGGTCTTTCAGACAGACTCATGTTCTACAAGATATTTGCCGGCTTAGCGCTTATTACTGACTTTTGAGCTACTTTGAACCAGTATTACCGGTAAGTTGTTTCATATTTTAAACACTTGTTTACTTTTACATTCTTTAAAAGAGCAACCATGTTAGAAAAAGAATTTCAATATTACTTGGATAACCAATCAGAGTTGGTTGAGAAATACATTGACAAATTTATTGTCATAAAAGATCAGAAAGTTATTGGCGTTTATGATAGTGAAATTAAAGCCTACAGTGAGTCCGCTAAAAATCACGAATTGGGTTCGTTCTTTATTCAGGAAGTTCAGCCGGGTAAAGATAATCTGACCCAAACTTTCAGATCAAGAGCCATATTCGCTCAATGAGTTTAAGATTCCCTCAAAGCTATTCGTTCACACTTAAATCTGACACCGGTAGGTTTCGGGAAATTGTTTCTGAAGTTGGCATATCAATACCGTTCACGGAAAGCGGAGGGATTCGAGGAGATGACGAACGTATTCATCATACTAGCGCACTTTGGGATACCGGAGCCACAAATAGTGTAGTCACAAAATCAACGGCGAAAGCGTTGAATCTTAAACCAATTGCTATGGTTCAATGCTTTCAATTTGGTCAATATCTATCTGCCCAACAACATTTTTGTTCCTAATATCAGGGTTTCGGAATGTGACGATAGTGCCGGAAACTTTGGCGTTATCATTGGCATGGATATAATTACACTTGGTGATTGTACAATTACCAACGTTGACAATAAAACCACGTTCTCCTTTCGCATTCCTTCTCTTGACACGATTGATTATGAACAAAGGAATTTCAATATTACTTAGATGAAAGAAGATTCGGTCAAAAGCTTTCGAAATGCATTTCAGCACTTTCTCAAAGAAGAAAACCTGGAACACACCTTCAAGCAGAAACGATTGATTGCAAATTGGGGACACATCATGGAAAAAACAATCGCCTCCAGAACCTCTAAACTTTTTTTTAAGGATAAAGTCTTGTTCATTAAACTTACCTCAGCTCCACTAAAAAATGAAATGCAGGCTGCTAAACCACAGATTTTGGGAATAATAGAAAAAGAATTGGGACAAGGTGAAGTGGTTGATGTGAGGTTAATGTGATTCTTCAAATAAAAACTCCGGACGACCTCTCATTTTAATTCTACAGACAAATGTCCGACTTCTCTTTCCTGATATTTTCTTAATTGATTCCCATTCACGTATTACTTTTAATGCTTTTGTCCAGTAATTGGACCCACTCGAGAAACTTATAATGAATACACTCACACTTTCTTCAAAGAATAGCTTTACTTCTCTTTTTCTTGTTTTCTGCTTTAAATCATGAGTAATAAGAATACCTTTTCTTTTTCCTATTAAAGAAATTAAATCCTCATCTTTTACTCCCTTGTGAAAAGCGGCTTCCGTGCTATAAACTTCATGAACATTCTCCGATGATTCCAGTACGTCTAATGCGCGGGCGATAGGAGGTGGTATGCACTCATCAAGAAAAAAGACCATTAAGCTATTTTAAGCTGCTTTTGCATATTCAATTGCATCTGAAATCTGTTCAATACTTAAATCATACAAACTCGCAATCAGGTTGATGCTATCACCCCCTGAATATAAATCATAAATAACTTCGGGAATGATGTTTGTTCCTTCAATGACCGGCTGGCCAAATTGATTTTCCGGCTTAACAACAACATGTTTGTCCTTACCTATGGGATAGTATTTTGTGGCTAAATCGGACTTATCAAATTTAATTTTTGCACAATAAGGTTCCAAAAATTGGTGGAATGCGAGTTGAAGGCTTTTATCTGCAACAATCATCGGGCTGTCATCTCCAAAAAATATCTGACCACCATCAGTGTAAACAGCTTTCTTTATAAAAGGGTAAGGTGTATCGTAAACCTTAGCCAGGGTAGTGTGCGCTTCCATTATTTTTTTTGACTTTACATTCTTATCCTGAAGCAGATAAAAGACACTTATTTCGATCAGAGCATAGAAATTAACAGCATAGAATTTATCGTCCATTTCAAAAGCATATTTATAATCAATATCGGCAGAAAATTTACCTTTCAAGTAAGTTTCCATAGTATATTTTACCTTCGAATAGGGCAGTCTTAATATTTTGGCAATATCGGAAACAGCATAAACTCCTTCGCCTATCTTTGGCTTTTCATAGTTAGTAGTCAGGGTTGTCATTTTTTGAAATAGCATTTTGCTAAGGTAACCTTACTAAAATGGGTATCAAAAATTATCCGTAAAGCCGCTTGAGCATTTGATTCAAAACGACAGTAGCTTTTTATTGTTTCAATAAAGGTATTCTCCACATAAGGTAATAATCAAAAGCAGTAGAATTTCTGCGCTTAGTGTTTCCAAATCCCGGGATGTCAAAGGTCTCTAACTGTCCTTCACCGTTTATTTTCCGTATCAACTGCCACCTGGCAGTGAAACCCATGTAGAAATTGGAAACAACCTTGCCTCTAAGGTTAAAAGTCACCTCAGCCCAACGAGCTTTTAAGTTTGAATTTTCAAAATCATAATCCAGTATTCCAAAACCCTGATCCCCTGTATAATCTAATTGATCTTTAAACTCTGCCCTGGCATACCTTAGCCCTAGTGAAATTGCATTCCCGCTTTTTTTGCTTTTTACAAAGTTCCAATCTCCACCGACCCGAAAATAGCTTCCTCTGTTTTCATAGGTATATGTCTTCCCGTGCGTGTTTTCTTCAATACCTAAATCAATTATGATATTCAAAAGGTGCATCGCTAATGCTACCTGCATTTCATGCGTGAGTATATCGGAACCAAAAACTGTTCTCCCACTTCGAATAGCATTAAAGCCGATTTTAATTTCATGAGGTTTCCATACAGGCTTTGGTTTAAGCGGCACCTCCTGATCTTGGCCGAATGCAGTAAAAAGGCTGATACAAAACAGACTACTGAAAATAAACCTCCACATTTGTTGTTAGTTGATTATTAGTGATAGTTCCCGGAATAGCTAAAGAATCAAACGTATAGTTCACTGTATCCAGATTTGAATAGTAAAAAGAAGGAGGGCAGTCCGGGTCAAAAATCGAAACATTAGTCTGATAACTCAGGGTCAGCCTGTGAGTTACGTCGGTACCAACCGAATCAAATTGGTAAGTAATGGATGCTTCATCCGGATTAAGCGGCAAACCGATTGCTGTTGAATCACTAAAATAAAACCCTTCACCATAAATAAATCCGCTTGATGATGTCTGAAAAGCCACCTTTTTGGGATCTTGTGTATCCAAATCATAAAACCTTAGAATAAAAAAATCTAACTGATCATTTGTATCACAATTTTCTATGTCATTACAAGAAAAAACAATTGCTGCACTCAATATTATAAAGGGTTTTTTCACAGGATGGTAAAATTACAACTAGCTTTGCGCATAGCAATCAGTTCATGAAAACGAAGGGTTTAAAGAAAACAAAAGTCAATATTGTCACTTTGGGCTGCTCCAAAAATCTGGTTGATTCCGAAGTGATGCTGACACAATTGAAAGGTAACAACATTGATGCCACGCATGAAGTACAAAATGACCGCTCAAACGTTGTTGTAATCAATACTTGTGGGTTTATTGATAATGCAAAACAGGAAAGTATCAATACAATATTAAGATATGTTGATGCAAAAGAAGAGGGGCTCGTAGAGAAAGTGTACGTTTCGGGATGCCTCTCTCAGCGTTACAAAAATGAACTAAAAGAAGAAATCCCCGATGTAGACGCATGGTTCGGTACCGGAGAGCTTCCAGCCTTGTTAAAAAAATTCAATGCAGACTATAAAAAAGAACTTCTTGGGGAGAGGGTGATCACCACAAGCAGGCACTACGCTTACTTGAAAATTGCAGAAGGTTGCAACAGACCTTGCAGCTTTTGTGCCATTCCACTGATGAGAGGAAAACACATCTCAAAGCCTATGGAACAAGTAGTTGCTGAAGCGGAGTCATTAGTCGGACAAGGGACCAAAGAGATCCTCTTAATCGCTCAGGACTCTACTTACTATGGACTGGATCTTTATAAAAAACGAACTCTCGCTGAACTCATGGACCGCCTTGCCGATATAGAGGGTTTGGATTGGATTCGGCTTCATTATGCGTTTCCAACAGGTTTCCCTGAGAACGTTTTGAATGTGATGGCAAAAAGAACGAATATTTGCAATTACCTGGACATTCCATTGCAGCATGCCTCAGACAACATGTTAAAAATCATGCGAAGAGGTACTACAAGAAATAAGACAGAGGCTCTACTTGAAAAGATGCGCAATAAAGTTCCCGGTATTGCAATCAGAACAACGATGATTGCAGGACATCCGGGAGAAACTGAAGATGATTTTGAAGAAATGCTTGATTTTGTAGAAAAAAATAGATTCGACCGCTTGGGAATCTTTACCTATTCGCATGAGGAGAATACCCACTCTTACTCATTTCAGGATGATGTCCCGGAAGCAATCAAACAAGAACGTGCAAATGCCGTAATGGAATTGCAAGAAGAAATCTCCTTGACTTTGAACGAACAAAAAATCGGAAAAGAATTTAAGGTGCTGATTGATCAGGTGGAAAGCGGGCAATTCATTGGCAGAACAGAGCATGACTCGCCTGAAGTAGATAATGAGGTGATCATCTCAGCCGATAACGATTACTTGAGGATTGGAGATTTCAATCAAATCAAAATCACTGATGCGACAGCATTTGACCTTTACGGTGAACCTGCTGCGAAATAACTTGTTAATAAATCCGTGCAAACTGAAACCATCTCACTTGAAGAAACAGGCTGTTTTTCAAAAACTTTCCTGGATTATCTGTCTGGCAGCGAAGAGTTACTGCCCTTTTATAGGTTCAAGCCTGAAATAGAAAGTTTTAAATCTGCAATTGAATCAAGACCTTTTCCAAAAGAAAGAAGGGAAAAACTCGTTAAAGTATTATCCAAACAGTACGAAATTTCCAATGCCTCTCCGACCGTCTCCAAAAATATTGAGGCACTACGTAAAGCTGGTACTTTCACAATTACTACCGGCCATCAGCTAAATATTTTCACAGGGCCGCTATATTTTCTTTATAAAATTATCACGGTAATCAATACTTGCAAAGCATTAAGTCAAACCTATCCGGAGTATGATTTTGTTCCGGTTTACTGGATGGCCAGTGAAGACCATGATTTTGAAGAAATCAATCACTTTCTATTCGAGGGGAAGAAAATAACCTGGGAAACCAACCAAAAAGGAGCAGTAGGACGGTTTGATCCTGAAGAGCTTCGCAGAATTGCAGAGAAGTTACCTCAGGGAGCCTTTTTTTTTAGAGAAGCTTATAACATGAGTAGTCTTTCTGATGCCGTTAGAAATTATGTGAATTTCCTATTCGGAAATGAAGGCCTTATTGTGATTGATGCTGATGCCCCCGATCTCAAAAGAACACTGATACCGGTAATTGAAGATGACTTATTTTCTCATACGCCAGAAGTTCTTGCTTCCAAAACCACTGCAATGCTTAACTCATTAGGGCATAAAACTCAGGTTAATGCCCGACAGATTAATTTCTTTTATTTAAAAGGAGATGTTCGTGAGCGTATTGAAAAGAAGGGTAATGAATTTGAGGTATTAAATACAGATATTAGGTTTTCAGAAGAGGAAATTAAAGGCCTCATCCGGAATCAGCCTGAAGAATTTAGTCCCAATGTAATTCTTAGACCACTTTATCAGGAAATGATTCTGCCTAATCTCGCCTATGTTGGAGGTCCTTCCGAGTTAATCTATTGGTTGCAACTAAAAGATATTTTTAATTATTTTGATATGCCCTTTCCAATACTGATGCCAAGGAATTTCAGCCTCGTGTGTCCGCTTGCACACAAACGGAAATGGGATAAGATTGGATTTTCAAAGAAAGACTTGTTTCTTGATACTGATCGGCTTTTTACAAAATGGGTTTCTCAGAACTCATTAAACGATATTTCTTATGAAGAAGAATTGAGCCGGCTACAAAAAGTTGAGTTAACCAGTAAATCCAAAGCAAATCAGGTTGATCCCTCTCTTTCTCAGCACCTTGAAGCCATTTATGCCTCCTTCTCTAAAAAGTTGAAGAATGCAGAGAAGAAGACCATTCGTGCTGCAAAAAGAAAGTTTGGAGAAAAAAAGCTCCAGATTGATGCCATAAAGAACAGTTTATTTCCGGATGGAACTTTACAGGAAAGAAAAGAGAACTTTTTAAAATTTTATTTAAAAGATCCGCAATTTATTCAGCACCTAATGGAAACATTTGATCCATTCAACTATCAGATGTATATACTTTACGAGTAGCCTATGGATATTAAAGTACCAACCCTTCTCATTGACAAGGAGAAATGCCGGAAGAACATTAAAAAAATGTTTGAGAAAGCCACCAAAGCCAAAGCGACCCTACGTCCTCATTTTAAGACCCATCATTCAGCAATAGTAGCAAGCTGGTATCGGGAGCTAGGGATAAATCAGTGTACAGTCAGTTCCGTTTCCATGGCAAATTACTTTGCAAAGCATGGTTGGAAAGACATTACCATCGCATTTCCGTATAATCCATTGGAATCTGTGGAAATAAATGCCCTCGCCGGAAAGATAGACCTCAGTATACTTCTTGAATCAAATGAAAGTGCAATACATGCAAGGGAGAACCTCAAAAACAAAGTAGGTTACTTCATAAAAATTGATGTAGGCACCCTCCGTACCGGAATTGATCATAAAAATGAAGATTTAATTAATAATATCATAAGCACTTTGGGAAAAGAATTAGATTTTAGGGGTTTTCTTGCTCACGCAGGACATACTTACGGAGCCGGAACGATTGAAAATATCCAATGGATCTTTGATCAGGCTGAGAAGATGCTTGTTCCATTGAGAGAAAGATTTGGAGGAATTCTTTCTTATGGCGACACTCCCTCATGCAGCATCATTGAAGATCTTTCAACTTATGATGAGCTCCGTCCCGGAAATTTTGTTTTTTATGATTGGATGCAACATGAAATAGGGTCTTGCACAGTGAATGAAATTGCCGTTTGCTTAGCAAGTCCTGTGACCGCAATCCACCCTGAGAGAAGTGAAGTTGTTATTTATGGAGGAGCAGTACACCTTTCTAAAGATTCATTGTCCACCAAGAATGGCACGTGCTTTGGAAAAGTTGTAGAACTTACTGCCAATGGCTGGAATACCTCTTTAATAGGTAATGTAAATCGCATCTCTCAAGAACACGGTATTATCAAATTATCTGAAAATTTTATCAGTGATGTTAAGGTTGGAGATATAATTGGCGTAATTCCTGTACATTCGTGCCTTGCTGCGGATATTCAAGGACATTATCTATCTACAAATGGAGAACGAATTGAAAAGCTTTCTAAGACTTAAACTTTTTTGTGGAATAGTACTGCTTTCGGTATTAATCCGGTCAGAGGCGGCAATCTTTATTGACCCTGCAAAAGATTCCATTGATACCATGATTGGTCAAATGATCATGATTGGCGCAGGTGATTTCAACTTGGTAGAAGGGAATGAAGTAATTTTCCAAGAAATAAAAAGTGGAAAAGTAGGGGGTGTCGTTTTGTACGAAAAAAACATTCTGTTTGAAAGTCCGAAATCGGAGCTTGCACTCCTTATACAAACACTCCAAAAAAACGCTGATATTCCTCTTTTCATAAGTATTGATGAAGAAGGCGGCCGGGTCAATAGAATGAAAATGAGGTATGGCTTCCCTAAGACTGTTTCGGCTCAGTACCTTGGAAAACTTGACAACCTTGACTCAACTCGTTTTTATGCTAGGCAAACGGCAAGTTTATTGAATAGCTTTGGAATAAATATGAATTATGCTCCGGTATTGGATGTGAACCTTAATCCCAAGAACCCGGTAATTGGAAAGATGGAAAGAAGCTTTTCCGTTGACTACTATGAAGTCATCAAGCATGCAAATGCCGTGATTGAAGAGCATCAAAAACAAGGCGTTATTCCGGTTTTGAAGCATTTTCCCGGCCATGGCAGCAGTCGCAATGATACACATCTGGGCCTTACCGATGTTACTGAAACATGGCAAATAGAAGAGGTTTATCCTTATTCAGCATTGATTGATAGTGGTAAAGTACAAGCTGTCATGACCGCACATATCGTTAACAAATCATTGGATCAAACAAAAAATCCGGCTACATTATCAAAGAGAATTGTCTCGGGACTTTTGAGAGACTTCCTCCATTTTGATGGAGTTATTATTTCAGACGATATGCAAATGGGGGCCATAAATAATGAATATGGATTGCGGGAATCCATAAAAATGTCATTGCTTGCCGGAGTGGATATACTAATGTTTGCAAATAATGTAAGAGATGATGAACGAGTATCTGCTACCACAATTCATGCTATTATTAAAGACCTCCTCTTTGAAGGAGTCATCTCAAAAGAAAGAATACTTCAATCATACAGCCGAATTATTAAGATGAAAAAAGAGGCAGGGCTATGCAGCCCTAATTATCTCAAAATTTTAAAAAGCAAGCTCAAAGTCTATAATTGAGTTTCTTCCCCTTTTAATTCTTATATTAAGATTAAACCGGATTGTAAAGAAACCTATAAATAATTAGGGTAATTTGTAACCACACTTGGAGAAGGAGAACAAAGAGCGTACTAATATCTTCAGAAAGATAATGCTCATATTAAAATGTATTTTTTATCTTTTGGAATTGATCAGCAACATCATAAAAATAATCCCAATAAAACGATTTGTAATTATAACATAAAATTATCCGCCGAATGAAAATTTTTGATTTAGCAAGGACTCTCTTGCTTTTATTTTTATCCTGAGATATTCCATAGGTCGGTCACCTTTTATTCGGTTACAATTCTCACAAAGCAATTGATAATTTTCATAATAATCTCCGCCTCCTTTAGACTTGGGTATGATATGATCTATCTCAAAATTATAGATGTTAAACTCCTCTTTACATCCACCGCATAAGCCCTCCTGTTGTTCAAACAATTTTTCTTTTACCGATGCACTCACAGGCTCCTCCTTTATATCCGTTCTTTTAGGCAATGAGGCATTTTCTTTTAGGTGTACAAAGTCTTTAAATAATCTCGCATCATCACTCAATCTGTCAATAAGGATTTCCGATGTTTTTGTTTCTATATCAATACCTATCCATTTTCTGCCTAACTGCTGTGCTGCCACACAAGTTGTGGCACATCCGCAAAACGGGTCTAATACCACATCACCTATCTAATACCACATCACCTAAATTACTGCTTGCTTTAATAATTCTTTGAAGTAATGCCAATGGCTTTTGTGTGGGGTAGCCCAAAGATTCTTTTTTAGATATTCTGGGAATATCCACCCAATTATTATCTAGGGGAAGACCTTCATAATCTTGTTCGTACATACGCCTTTCTAACTTACCATTGGATAGAATAACAATATTACCTTTTTGATATTCTTCTTCTAACCTTTCTTTACTTAGTCTCCATCCTGAAGGATAAGGGTTTTTAAATCCTCGCCATTCAAAACATAAATTAGGTCTTTCTCCCATAGATTTTGAGCGAAATATTGGAATGCCGGTATAATACCTATGTCCCTCTTTGTCTGCTTTTTTGAATTTAAGTAATCTTTCTTCTTCATTGAGTTTTCTGGTTATATTCAAATAGTAAGAATCGGATTTGCTATAGAAGAAAATAGTATCTGTATTAGCTCCAAACTTTTTTGAGCTATACTGACTTCCTTTGCCACGCTTTTGATTACGCTGCCATATAATTTCATTTCTAAAGTTTTCTTTATCAAATATTCTATCCAATACGATTTTCAAATAATGGCTTGCCGTAGGGTCTACGTGGAGGTATAAACTACCGGTGTCTTTTAATACCCTGTACATTTCTATCAGCCGCTGCGTCATATAGGTAATGTAGGCCATCATAGCTTTGCCATGTGTATCTTGTATGGACTCAATAAACCTAACGAGTGCAGGATATCTGTCAATCAATGCTTCCAGATAAGCCTCATTTACATCCTGCCACGTCCACATATCTTTAAAACTCGATCCCGCAGCTTTGCTGCCTATCGGTGCCGAATACATTCTTTTACTGTTAAAAGGGGGGTCTAAATAGATCAAGTCTACCGACTGACTGTTCAGGCTATGCAATACATACAGGTTATCTCTCGTGTATAAAGTGTTTCTCATGTTATACTATTTAAAATCACCAATCGTCTGATTGCAATGTTTTCGGAAAGGTAATGCTTCTATTAAAATATAGGGTCATGACAACTTAAGAGCGTATATTTTAGCTTAATTAGTTTAATTGTCTATCCATGAGAAACAATTATTTATTTCGTTCACGAATTTCGGAGGCAGAGTTCAGACAAATTATTCGCTTATTTTGCCTTGATTTAACCACAAGTCAAATAAGCGCACTAACCGCTATAAGCAGAAATAGTATTCATAAGATATTGGGAGGTGTATCACAAAGTATGAAATCTTAAATATGCCCGTAATCAATATAATAAAAAGCTAATTCAAAGACTTTGATATGATTTTCCATCTTTTTTGAAATAACAACATGTCCGCTCTAAAGGCTCGCCTTATCCTGTGCCTTAACCGATAGTTATTCCCTTCAATGCCCTTAGTACCCTCTTTGCCTACAGGTGATTGGTGCTACTAAATGCCCGCTTAAAACTCTTCCAATTATCCATCAATAGACAGCCCCACTTTATACCTGGTGCATTTATTTTAAATTCTAACGCATTGACTGTTTTTTCATTGCGCTTTCCCCAGACCCATTTGATAAGTTCTCTACTTTCCCGATGAATAGGCATAAATCAACCCGTTTTTATACCTTTTTCCTGACCTGTTCCGTATTTTTCACTTAAATCTTTAACAAGCCTGCAATAGTTGCATATACCTTCACCATCAAAACGAATGTTTGCGGTGGTCTCATCATATATGCATCTTGAACATATTTTTGCTTATTCTAATATCAGATTTTTACTTTTATATTCGTTGTCCGTACTCATGTTATGTTAGATCATCTTCGTTTTCAGGCTTATTTTTTTGAGTTGGGAGCAAATATAGTAAAATCATCTTATTTTTTAGTTTTTTCTTCCTTTCGGTCTTTCCAATCCCAGTAGAATTTGATCGAAGCACTGGTCCCCACAAGAATCGCAATCGTGAAAGAGATGATCTTTAGCCAAAGTGCCGTTCCCTCTAGGCTGACCACTAAAAGCATAACCCAACTGATCAATAAGTCTAGTTTGCTACTCATTTCTATAAAGGTTAATTATGACATTTTCTTACTTGAATCAATAGTAATGAAAATTCTACCTCGTCACAATGAGTCATCAGACAGTTTTATTTCACTAATTCGTCCAAAAAGCTGTCGTGATCCCAAATCTATTTCAGTTGTGCCATCCACAATCGAGTGGTGTAAGGAACAGGGATGCTTTCCTTACCCGCTAAATATTGCTCTATTTCGCTAATAATCTTATAAAAATTAGCACCTGCTTGTCTTTCAAGGGTAGCATGTGACCTCCACGCTTCAATATAATCTACTACATTGACATCTACAGTATGAGAACCTTCCAAATACGTAACCTCACCGTAGAGTCCGCTTTGATCAATCACTGCGGTCTGGTCCTCTCTTCTTGTCCCATAGGAGTACCCCTCAATGTTAGATTTGATAATTCCCTCAACATCTTTTTGTATGAGATCTAGCAGATCTCGATGGTTCCACATACATGCAAACCAACCCTGTGACTGAAGTATTCTTTTTACTTCTGTCAAAGTTTTTTGACGATCACATACATTGAAGGATGATCCGAAAGTGACTAGCTTATAGGTTCTAGCTTCCTGTCGAGTATCCTCCCCTGTGCCCTCAAACCAATTCACCCCCATCTCCTTGGTGACCATGACACCATTGTTTCTCATCGCATCATTGGGTTCAACAGCTGTCACTTTCAAACCCTTAGATACAAGAAGTCTTGTCAGGTGGCCAGTTCCCGCTCCCACATCGCAAACCCTTTCTCCTTTGGCTACGCCAGATTTGGTAATCATCTTATCAATTACATCTAAAGCATAATCAGGTCTTTTGAGGTAAGCATCGGCCAAATTCGTGTAATCCCATTCGGTTTTCATAATCTTCTAATTCCAGTCTTTGGTTTCAAACTCTACAACCGAAGAGAGTTTATTTATATCTTCGGCAAATAAATTTTGGAGATATTCCCTACAATCTGTAGGCATCTTCTTCTTGGTACCCACAAGGTTTTCTTTAAACTTTTCGTACCATACCCTATCATCCTCACTATTGATCAGGTCAATCGGGTCTTGTTCACGTCGAATGCCTTCAACAAACAAATCAAATCTGTCTTTAAAGTATTCTCGAGCATCGGCCTGAACTTCACGATTTTTAACACTCACTGCGGTATGGTTGGGTGGCATTTCGGGAACGAATCCTCCTTCTACGCCGAGAAAGTCATAGATTTTCTCAAGGTTTACCTGAGAGTTTTTTGCTACATCCTCAGATCTTAGCAGTAAGATTTGAGAACTGTCAAAATTCTGAAAAAATGGTTGTAGCTGAGCATAGTAAAATCCCCTCCCCGTATAGTTATAAGGTTGGATTTCAGCCCAGATCCCCTCTTGATTATTAATCCTTTCCTCTTCTTGCTGAAGTGCATCCCAGAAGCTCAATCTCTCCAATCCCCCTAATACCGTATATCGGTAGTTACCCCAGGTTCTTTCAATAGGATTTCGCAACATGAATATCCACTTCATTGATGGATTGAATTCTTTCACTTTACCTGCCACGGTAGGATCAAACAAATAGGAAGATGAACGCTCTCCAGTTGCCTTCTCCTGCTGAACTCCTGAAAACCATTTGTCCATGTAATAGTTAGATCCTTTTGCATATTCCCAACTCTTATAAAAGTAGTGGGGTTCTGGTCTCATTTCCGCTGGAAGAAATATATCAGGATGCTGTATTAAGGCATTCGCCAATAAGGATGTTCCCCCTGCTGCCACGCCTCCTATAAGAAAATTAGGAATGATTTCTACCCCCATTTAGATACGTTTTATTCGATTTAACTGTAAATATATACCTTTTAAGTTGAAAAAAATCTTTCTACCTATTTATTAGTCAGGGAGATTGGACAGAATTGATTCTGAGATTACCCTTGGCTCTCTACTCCCATCATTACTGATTGTTATATCAGGGTTTGAAGGTTCAACGAATGGTATGTCCAAGCCTATGACGTTGTTAATCTCACCATTTCTAAATCGCTCGTAAATACCTTTGGCATCGCGATCTTCAAGAATACTTTGAGGCACTTTAAGGTATATTTCGAAGTAGTCCTTGACATTGTCTCTGCACCATTCTCGCCATTGAGGATAGTTGGAAAGACCGGCACAAATAACATGGATCCCCTGGTCACTGATTACTTTCATCAATTTACTTCTTCGCTCTTCACTTTGCTCTCTGTCCTCATAAGTGAACCCCAAATCCGGGGCAATTGCACTTCGAAGCTCATCTCCGTCAATTACCAAAACATTGCTGTGCGTTTCTTTCAAAATAGTTGCCAGGCTGTTGGCAATCGTAGATTTTCCTGACCCTGATTTACCAATAAAAGAAATTACCATGAGGCAAAATTAAATATGAATTGGTATTTGACATCCTCCAAAACTTTTTTTGAAAATTCATAGTCTTCGACGGTATCGAACTCGAGCCAGCCTCCCTCGCTTTTTATCGCTTTGATGGAGTGTCCATCCTCCAGAATCTGGTTAAGCATGTCGGTCATGTAGGCGTTTTCAAAAGTTTTACCCGATTGTTGCCAAACTTGCCCGGTATATTCTCGCTTGTAGCGATAATAGGTAGACTTAAGCGTTTCCAACCCGGATTTGTTAAATCTTGTCAGTCCAATGTAACGTGCATCAATAGCTTCGACCGGCGGATTTTCTTTGCCTAGCTCTATTATTTTGTCTCCATTGAGGGTGAGGCTTTCCAGATCGTGATCCACAGTCCCATACCTCTCCCTCCAGTATTTGGTCCAATCCATATCCACCGCAACACCAATACTGGAACTTGATGCTATGACCTTTTGAAGCAAACGCTCTTCATACAAGATGTCAGCGTAGGAAACAATCACATCACCATTAAGCTCTTCTTCAGCACAAAAAAGGGATTCGACCATATTGGTGGTGGAGTAATCCGCATTGTGATAATACTTGACACCCTTGAAACTGATCTTATCTTTTTCAAAGCCGATGACGATAACAATATCTTCTATTCCGCATTTCCTTGCCATCATAATCTGCCATTCAACAATGGGCTTCCCGTTGAAGGGCAACATGCCTTTGGGGAGATGGGTTGTTAAATGTTTGAGACGAGTTCCTTCACCAGCAGCTAAAATGATAAGTTTCATGTAAGCAGGCATTGAAAAATAAGGTCATCAATCTGAGTCGGGGCTCCTGTTCTTTCGGGATGCCAAATGGTCCCCCAGACGTTAGCATTGGCCAGTTTCACAGAGGTGACCAGTTCCGGATAATCCAAGGCGCTTGATGTTGCTATTAAGCCGTCACCAAGATCATCGACCAGAATACCTTGGTTGTTATATGAGGTGATGGTGAATTCTGTATCCATTTTTTCTACAAATTCAGGAGTCGTAATCGCCTTATATCTTTGTCTTGGTTTCAACTGCCCTTTTGAATCAATGGACTCCAATTCTACACATGCTCCACCAAAATATGCATTGATGAGTTGCAATCCGCGACATATACCTAGCAAGGGAATCTTAGTAGAAATGGCCAATTCGAGAAGCCTGCCCTCAATTTGGTCCCGAGCTGAACTCAGATCTGTCGAAACCTCACCTCCTCCGGTTAGTACAATCAGATCAGGTGCTGTTTTGATTATAAAAGCATTCAGGTCAGATTGAAGATTTGAAACCAGTATGTGATCAATACCACGGGCTTTGAGGTATTGCAAGTAATTATGCTCAATTGAATCTATGGACTGACCATGTACATCTAAATGTTCTCTTTGTGTAACCAGCGCAACCATTAACTAATAACGTTAATTGATTTGTTCTTGCAATTCAATTGAATATTTTTACTCGTTCTAGCCTTATCGTATAAAATCTGACCACAACCCACGGCGGCAGGAAGCCCAAACTCTGCACACCGTATGGCCATATGAGAAGCAGCCCCACCAAATTTGGTTATCAAACCTTTGACCCCTCTTGAGAAAAGCCAGTCATATCCAGGGTCAGCTTTCTCAATCATAACAATCCGGCCTTTAATTTTTGCGTAATCTTCACGATGTAAAGTGTCTACATCAACGGCTTCACCTTCAATTACGGATTCAGTTATATAATTTGGTGTATTTATGTAGTAATCTGCAATTCGAAAATCATTGTTAGCAAAAAGGAGAGGAGACATTGGAATCAAATCATACACTTGTTTGTCTGCTGCCCTAGCTTGTATGAGGTTTTTCCAAATGTTCTTGATTTCAAAGGAATCAAGTTCGGCACTCCCGAAAATTGAATAAATATCAAGATGACAGAGTTCTTTTCGCTCAAATCCCAGTTCTTCTCCAATCAATACAATAGCATCTAGTGCCTAACTCAAGGATCGTGTGAACTCGAATTTAAGTTTCTCGCGCAACGAAATAGACTGTTTAATAAAATAAAATAACTGGCTGGCACTTAAATCCAAATTCAGGTCGTTCAAAAATTTGTTTATGGCCTGAAGATCATCGTTGGAGATCGTCTGATCTTTTAGTATTGAGCCATTTCTCATTTCATGGTGACCTGTTTTTCCAAGATATTGAGGGTACTCCTTATAAGTTGGTTGACATATGTCATAGGTAGAGGGCCTAAGGTGTCCATATTTAGCCAAAAAATGCTCCATGCTGATGTCGTTGGCATAAAGCAGATCAATATCCCTCTCAAACTCGGTAGCCACGGTTTCAATTCCATTGAGCAGCGCATGATACTGATCATCAGAGATCAAACAAGCTGAAACCAATCTCTCCAGAAGGAATTTACCTATAAATGCCATTCTAGCACTTCTGGAGAAGGGTGTTGTTCCGTATTTTTTGCAACAAGTGAGCAATTCATGAATCGCTCCAATTGATCGACCGTTTGCCATCTTGCTTTCAAGTGAAATCCTTTTTGTCTCCAATTGCGCTAACAACTGAAGATCTCGCTTTCGGGTTTTATCAAAATTTTGAATTATCCCCTCAGTTAGTTTCCTAAGGGACTCATTAAGTTTATGAGAATCCTCTATTGAGAAACCTAGTTCTTCAAGACCAGAGTAGAAACGAGCTTGATCCAAATCAAAGCAATTATGTACAATATCGAATTCGATCTTATCATGCAAGAATGGGTTTTTCTTTAGTTTTTGACAATAAGTGTTGATTAACCTAACTTTCAAATCCTCGTCCAAATCAGCCGGAAGGAGACTGTAAAAAGAATGATTGACGTTGGTGTAGCTCTTTGAACCGAATAAGTGTATAAGGCTTTCATTGACCTTTCCATAGCCAATTTCAGCTAAGCCATCATTCCAAGGCTCACTTAAGATCAAAAATTTATAGATCGAATAATCAAGGTAATTGGAGCGGTCGCCAATTATCTCAGCAGGATTCCAAAAGGCCATATCACTATATATGTGCTGAAAACCATTTACTTTGTTATTTGTCAAAGTCCGATAGTGAGTATTCAGTTCCTCTATCTTTCGGCGAATGAGATCGTCATTGGGAGTATAAAATCTTGAATTCGCAGCCAAGGCTCTTACCTGAAAAATGACGACCTCTTGATTTGTCGTAATCGCAAATTCAATATCTAAAATCAACCTTTCCAGCAAGCTTTCCAATTCTCTGACTGCCTCAATTAAGTTCTGCCATTGAGCAGGCACTCTATCTATTTCCAGGTACTTGAATATGTCAACTTTCAGATTGATAGATCCATCTGTAACTGAGTCGGTCTGTGTCCCAACATCATAGGAAATCGAATAATACGGCGTATTGCTTTCCAACTTTCTTGTGAATACGACACCACTCATTGAGATATTCTGTGTTTGTCTTTGGATCAGAATCTGGTTTTCATCGTTGAAGTCTTCCTGTTTATGAAAACTTCCAACCACTTTGTTTATGGCAGCCTCAAGTTCATCTTGAACATTGGCCTGAACATTCAGAATACTCTCATAAAGACCTGCATTTGACTTATGGATCAAGTCTTCGTTCAAAGCCGAGCTCCTCACTACTACCTTGGATGTCTTGAAATTAGCTCCAATTTTATGAAGAACAGATTCAGTTTCTGTATTCCATTCTTTTACAGTGATAGTCATAATCTCCTCAATTCTGGCCTTCTGTAGCACGGGCTGTAGCTGGGCCAAATTGTTTGCCTTTGTTGATAGACTATAGGAGTGATTATTCGGACTAAGGTCAGTAAGTTTAATCTTGCTTTCATTTTTCTGAAACATGTTTTCAAAAAACATTCGACCAACTTCTTCACGAGATAGACGGTCGTAATAGTCAGGACGTAAACTTTACCCCCAATACTCTGAATGTAAGAGATACCTGGCATGCCATTCCAGTTTTGATGCCCCTGAAACAATATTAGCTCAACATCCGGATGTTCCGCATGAATTTTTTTTAGGTTTTCAGTTGGATCATTAGAATCTTGCTTCATAACCTCATCTACGCAATCCAGTGAATCGAGTATCGCTTTTCTCTCCTCGTAATTCATTACTACGAATCCCAATTGGTTTATTGATTCACGGTCAGTCATCAGGCCACAAACATGTATATCTCCAGCTGCTTTAGCTTGTTTTAGAAGTCGAAGATGCCCATAGTGAAATACGTCAGCACAGACGTATGTATAACATATCTTCATTTATTATTCAATTTTTCGACTATTAAGAAAAATCTTACACCACCACTCAAAGCTAAGAAATGACCATATTAATAATCTGTGATTGATATGATTATTGATATGTTCATCTATAATCTTCTTTATGTAATCAGGGTTTATGTAATTACTGCTCGCAGTGTTATTCCTTAAAAGTAACTCTTTAACATATTTTGCATTTTCACCAAGATACCAACTCTCATCCGGAGCAGAAAATCCCTGTTTCTGTCGATTAATGATAGTCTTTGGAATTAGTTCTTTCATGGCCTGACGAAGCACATTTTTGCCGTCATCATATTTTTCATACGAAAGGGTTTTCTTGTTTTTGGTCTCATTCTCATTTATCCGTTCAATTTTGTTGCTTAAATTTCCTAACTTATGTTTAACAGGTATTTTCTGTGTAAAATTCACCAAATCATTGTCCAGAAACGGGAATCTTTCTTCTAATCCATTCGCCATTGACAATTTATCTCCCATGATTAGCAGCCCATTCAAAAAGGTCTTTACTTCGAAGTATAATGAGTTTTGAATATGATCTTCCGGACGATCATATTTCAGCAAAGGGTTAAACTTAAAAATACGATCAAAGATTTCACGAGGCTCATTTAGGTCAATTTGATTGAATACGCCGGAGACAAAAATATCTTTCTTATCTTTATCAGGTACCAACCGCTGCCAAAATCCATAATACTGCTTAAAGAAGTCCTGTTGCGATATCAAGTCAAAGACACGGTAGTATCGCCACGGATAACCTCCAAATAATTCGTTTCCTCCGATTCCCTGAAGGCACACTTTTACAAATTTTGATGCGAGCCTTGAGATGTAGTAGTTAGGATAGGACATGTCTACACGCAAGTCTTCCAAGTGATAAACCACCTTTGGTAAAGACCAGCGGATATCCCCCGCATTTATTACCTGTTCAAAATGTTCGGTTTTGGGTACTGTTCCAAAAAGTATGATTTATAACTTCTTCAAAAAGAACAAGTTAGCATAAATTTGCGTAAAAATTACTTTTCAAAACTGATGAAAATACAAATCACACTAACCTGCCCTCAATGTAAGAGCATAAATATCGTTAAAAATGGAAAAAAACTAAAAAGCAAAATTATTTATGTAATGCCTGCTCTCGCCAGTTTATCGGCGACCATGCGCTGAGCTATAAAGGGGCTCATTCTAACACGATTACCCTTATTATGAGGATGTTGGTGAGAGGTTGTGGCATCAGAGCTATAAGCGATATTTTGAACATTTCGCTTAGCAAAGTGTTGAGAACCTTAGAAAAACAGCAGGTAGCCCTCCAGCCCAAGCGTTGATTTTACGATAAATTGGAAGTCGATGAATTTTGGACTTATGTAGGCAAGAATCGTCATAAACTCCGGTTGATTTATGCCTATCATCGGGCGAGTGGAGAGATCGTTGCCTGGGTCTTTGGCAAACGTAATACAAATACTGTCAGAGAGTTATGGTGTAAAATAAAAGCACTAGGCATAAAATGGGGCGGGCTATTGATGAATAATTGGAAAAGTTTTAAACGGGTATTTAGGGTCACCAATCACCTAATGGGCAAGGCGGGCACTAAGGGCATTGAAGGCAACAACTGTCGGTTAAGGCACCGGATCAGGAGAGCCTTTAGACAGACGTGTTGTTTCTCAAAAAAGATGGAAAATCACATCAAAGCCTTTGAATTAGCCTTTTATTACATCAATTATGGGCATATTTAAATTATCATACTTTGTGATACACCTCCGAAATAGTACAAGATAATAAGTGGTTATCTACAAATACCATTAATTATACTGCGGGATTTGGTGATCACAATATCCAGGTGCTGGGAGGTATGAGCTTCGAAACTGCTAGAAGAGAAGACACAGAAATTCAAACTACAAACTTTATCTCGGATCAGCTTCCCAATACCACTTCCGGAGCGGATATCTCGGTTGCTACAGACGATGCTACCGAATGGGCACTTTTTTCCCTTTTTGGAAAAGTAAACTATAATTTCGCAGATAAATATCTCGTCGAGACAAGTCTTAGAAGAGATGGATCTTCTCGATTCGGAGCTAATGAACGATTTGGGATTTTCTGGGCAGTTTCGGGAGGTTGGCTACTTAGTGAAGAAACCTTTTTCCCTCAAAATGACATCTTGACATTTGCAAAGTTGTCTGCAAGTTATGGAGAAACCGGAAATGATCGGATCAATAACTTCGCTGCGTTAGGACTTTTAGGAGGTGGCCGAGATTATAATGGTTCGCCAGGATTAGAAGCAACTCAACCAGCTAGTCCGGATTTAACTTGGGAAACCACTGTTCAAACAAACATCGGTCTTAGTTTAGCATTTCTTAATGGCCGAATCGGTTTAGATGCAGACTACTGGATTAAGGACACTGAGGGTCTATTGCTTTCATCTCCATTGCCATTAACAACTGGTTTCGTAAGTAGAAATGCAAATGTTGGAGAACAAACTACGACAGGTCTTGATATTACTTTAAATGCCGATATCTTTACCACTGGAGATTTTAATTGGTCACTTTCAGGAAATGTTAGTACATTAAATAATGAAGTGAAAAATCTACCAGATGCAACTGAGGACGAGTTCGGTAATGAATTTGTTGCCTTACCTAGTTTTGGAACATCAAGAGCCGTTGTTGGTAGAACAGCGCAAGAGTTCTATGTTCCTCGATACATTGGTATTAATCCTCAAACTGGTGATCCGGAGTGGGTTGGTGAAGATGGAAATCCTACAAATGACATAAGACAAGCTCCTAGGGCATACGTAGGTACCGCTTTACCTGATTTCCAAGGTGGACTCACCAATACTTTCAGTTGGAAAGGTCTATCCCTTAGGGTTTTATTTAGTTTCGTAAGTGGAAGTAGTACATACATTGCAGATAATGAGTTTAATGAAAATATAGCAGGTATAAACACTTTCAATAATTTAACCTCAGTACTTGATTACTGGCAAAATCCCGGGGATAATGCATATGCACCAGCATTAGACAGTGATTTCTTAGGTTTTTGGGATGACGAATCCTCTCGTCATATCCATGATGCAAGTTTTGTAAGGCTGAGAAACATTACTTTAGGTTATCAAATTCCTAAGTCGATTTTAGACCCAACCAAGATCGTTAGAAGTGCGAGAGTCTATGTCTCCGGACAAAACCTGGCTACTTTCTGGAGTGATCTATATGATATCGGAATTGACCCTGAAGTTAATTCTGCCGGGTTAGAGGCAGGTAGTGCGCAAGGTGAAAGCTTCTTCGCCTCGCCTCAAACAAAATCATGGACAGTAGGAGTTCAATTAGGTTTTTAAATAGATTAAGATGAAAAAAATATATTTTATTATAGGATTATTAGTTTTCTCTGCTTGTGAAGACAAACTAGAGTTAGTTCCCGAGCAGTCCATATCTGACGAATTGGCTTTTGGGGATATTGCTACGGCACAGGGAGTGCTCATTGGTACTTACAACTTATTACAAGATGCAGAATCTTTCGGTGGCATGATTCAACTAATAGATGAATACATGGCAGATAATGTAAATTTTTCAGGCTCATTTCCTGATTTGCAGGCCATGAATAATTATCAACAGAATGCGAATAATACTAATGTTGTAACCAATGCATGGCGTGAAAATTATGAAGTAATTTTAGGAGCTAATGCAATTATCGCAAATGCTGATGCTATTTCAGATGCCAGTGATGATGAAAAAAACCAATTAAAGGGTGAGGCTCGATTTTTGAGAGCAATATCTTATTTTCAGCTATGTAATATGTACGCCCAGCCTTTCGGCATTAGCAATGGATCTAATTTGGCAGTCCCTCTTTATTTAGAGCCTTTTACAGGTGAGGTTGTGCTTCTTGAAAGAAGCACCTTAACAGCAGTACATGCTCAGATAATAGATGATTTGAACGAGGCTATTGATTTATTGCCTAATGAGATTAAGCAGGGCAGAGCTTCTTCATTGGCTGCTACTGCGTTACTTGCGAGAGTAAGGTTGTATCGAGGCGAGTGGCAGGAAGCGGCAGAATTAGCTAATACTGTAATTAATTCGGGGGAACATACTCTTGCACAAGACTATACTTTCTATAACACGGTTAGTCCCGAACTCATTTTCACTATCGAGAATACTACAGTCGATAGTGATGCCGGAAATGAACAGCAAGGTAATTCATATGACTTGTACTATGAGGGAGTCAATGACGGAGGTCGTGGTGATGCCGAGTTTTCTGCCGATTTAGAGGCTGCTTTTCTTCAAGAAACCGGAGATCAGCGACTTGCGTTGAGAGAGATGGGTACCAACTTCACAGGTGCAGATAGGTTTTATAGCACGAAGTTTAATGATGGAGCTAATAGCACTAGTGATGCGCCACTTATCCGGATTGCTGAGATGTATTTGATCAGAGCCGAAGCTTTAGCGGAGCTTAATGGCATTAATCAAACGTCAATAGATTTAATGAATCCTATCAGAACCAGAGCCGGTCTGGCAGAATGGACTATTGGGAGTTCTTCATCCAAAGATGATTTCATTACTGCGATTTTAACTGAACGAAGAAAAGAACTTGCGTTTGAAGGTCATAGAAGGTTGGATCTTCTCAGAAGGGCTTTACCATTGAGAACTTCCGCTTCAGTACCTGTTGGTGTGGAACGTTCAAGCCCCGTAGGATTGACAGCTGGTGATAACCTTGTGATATATCCCATTCCACAAAGGGAAATTGATTTGAACGCTAATTTGCAACAAAATCCTGGGTTCTAACTTTAGAATTTTAATAAAGGAAAAAGGGACATCTTGTCCCTTTTTTTATTTAAGAGGTAAAACACTTAACCTCTGACATTGAAATCAATCAGTCTATGGAATGAACAGTTTAAATAATCCAACCAATGCTGCAAGCTGGCCTATCCAAAAGATAAACATCCACTTGATCAAGTCTGCACGTGTGCGCTCTATTTTCCCCGTTAGTTCTACTCTTTGCTGTTCTATCTTCTCAATGAGTTCAACCTTGTCATCTTTTGTCAGGAAGACATCTTTTCTTTTTAGAAACTCATCCTCAATCTGTTCCGTTATTTTTCGTTCTGCTGCATTGATTTCAAAGATCACCGCACGGGCGTTCTCGTCGCTCAACTTAAATTTTGATTTCAATAAATCGAAAGCCTTTAATTCGGAGATGATCATTTAGTTTATAATTTCTGTTTCACTTTGAAATGTAAAGAAAAATCTTTTTTTCTGATATTCAAACCCTGATTTGACATTGCTAATTTACAATAGATAAGTGATTAAAAAGTAGATATAAAGAATACGCTATCATTCCTTTCGGACTTTGAGTAACATTTGGTCTTTCTTCTGAAACGAGCCGGATAATGTCTTATACTACTATTTTTATGTGTATTGTTTTTATTGAAAATCTACTACATCTTAGCAATACCGTATAATTTTTTTGATTTTTAATGCGTTTGTTATCCTCCTATAAAAATTATCGGGATAAATAATTGAACAGTAAGAAATTCAAGTATTTTAAAAGAGTTGTTATAGTTTGTCTGTTACCGTATACGTTACCTACATTGCGGATAATAAGTTTAAGACAGCAGTTGATATAAAGATCCGTGCATTAAAGTTTGAATATATTTGACATTTTCGCTTTCAGTGCCAAAATACTTTTCTTTTATGAAAAAAGAGCAATTCAGCAATCGGTGGGGAATTATATTGGCGGCATTAGGTATGGCCATCGGTGCGGGGAACCTGTGGCGTTTTCCAAGACTTGCGGGTCAGTATGGGGGTTCATTTATTCTTCTTTGGATCTTATTCCTCTTCCTCTGGTCTATTCCGTTGCTGCTTTCTGAGTTTGCGATTGGCAAAAAGTTTAAGAAAGGCGTTATAGGGTCTTTTGCTCTTTTTGCGGGGCGCAAGTACACCTGGATGGGCTTCTTTGTGACGATATGCACACTGGGGATTGCTTTCTATTATTCGGTAGTGACCGCTTGGGCATTCAGGTATTTTTCATTCTCGCTGAATACTATTTTTGATCGGCAGCCTCTTCGGGAGAGATTAAATACTGATCCTGACTATCTGGATAATTTCTGGACAGGCATTGCCAATCAGGATTGGGTTACAGTGCTGGCTTATGTAGTTGTCATATTGATGGCTTCTTTTATTCTCATAAGAGGAGTTAAGAACGGATTAGAGCAGGCAAATAAATTTTTGATTCCCAGTCTGTTCCTGCTATTGGTGGTCATTGTATTCATCTCTCTTTCGATGGAAGGGGGTATTCGCGGGTTAGAATATATGTTTACCATTGACGTAGGACATTTCTCTAATCCAACGATCTGGATTGAAGCACTCTCTCAATCTGCCTGGAGCACAGGTGCAGGATGGGGATTGATGATGACCCTCTCTGCTTTTTCAAGGGATAATGAAGATGTAACGTTAAATACCTTTATTGGAGCTTTTGGGAACAATACCGCCTCCCTACTGGCAGGCATGGCAATACTTCCGGCAGTGTTTGCGCTGGCCTCTTCTGAAACCGAAGCAATCGCATACCTTCAGGCAGGCAATCAGGCATTGACTTTCACCATCATTCCATTATTATTTTCAACTATTTCGGGCGGAGATCATCTGTCCCTGCTTTTCTTTTTAGCTCTTTTTATTGCAGCTTTTAGTTCGTTGCTACCGATGATAGAACTGTTTCTTCAGAATGTGCGAGACCTGCAATTATCAAAACAAAAGACACTGGCATTGGTTATTGTTTGTTTCGTTATTTTCGGGTTTCCTTCGGCGTGGTCGCTGGATTTTTTTTCTAACCAGGACTGGGTTTGGGGAGTAGGTTTGATTGTAACCGGATTGTTTATAATGATCGCAGTAGCTATGAATGAGCCGGGGAGATTTAAGGGAGAGGCTATTGATGCAGGATCTGAGATAACGCTTCCTACAGGTTTCTTCAATTTAGCAATCTATGCCAATATTTTGGTTGGTTTTTTCCTGATTTATTGGTGGTTGTCACGGGATTTTAGTTCAACTTGGTTTGATGAGAACGGAACATGGGATTTATTTGGAACCTACAGCAATGCTTCCACAATTACTCAATGGGGGTTCGTTATCGTTGTTGGAATCATTTTGAATAAGTTTTTGTATAGAAAATTTGTAGAAAAATGAGCTACGGAGCTATTTTTAGTATGATATTAATTCTTACAATCGTTGTAGGAGGATTCATTCATTTTTTAAATAAAGCCATAAAAAAAGATCGTAATGGATAAGATAGATCCACTAAATCAAGTCGCAGCATTTCATACTACTTTCCGACATCCCATTTTGGAGAAGCCGCAGATCCCGTCTGCGGCTCGGTGCGAACTGAGAATTGCTCTTATCGCTGAAGAACTGGAGGAGTTGAAGGAGGCTATCAAGAATAAGGATTTATTAGAGGTGGCTGATGCACTCTGTGATATTCAGTATGTACTTTCCGGTGCAGTGCTTGAGTTCGGACTGGGAGAGCAGTTCAAAGCACTTTTTGAGGAAGTTCAACGCTCCAATATGAGCAAGGCATGTGATTCTAAAGAAGAAGCTGAGGAAACAGTGGCTTACTACAAATCTGAAAAAAACATGGATGCGTACTATGAAGAGCGGGACGGCAAATGGCTGGTGTACAGAACAGGGGATAACAAGACCCTTAAATCCATTAACTATTCCCCGGCTGACTTGAGGAGAATCTTAGGTTAGCAGAAGGACATCCATCATCTACTTTATAATAAGCAGGAGACGGTTCTCCAGTAATAATGCCTACTGAGTAAAGAGTATTCTTTGAATAGTCATAGTATTTAAGTGTTTTTTATTCAAATGTCTTGTTTGCCCAAGTGAAAAATTCAGCTAATGAAAACACCATTACGTTTGTATTATTACTCTCATCAGTCGTGTAGAGTTTTTTCTTAACAGCATTTCTTAACCAAGTCTTCGCACCTGCTTTAAAACCTTCTCCATCAATTAAAATCATTATGTCTTTTTCTGGCATTGCTTCGATCATGTTTAAATATAAGTAAGGAAGTTTTTCATCTACCGAACCTGCACTTTGCTGCCATTTACATTCAATTCTAATACGAAGGTTATATTTTTCTGAAACCAATAGAAATTCTGTATTTCCGCTATGTCCATAAATTGTTTCAAAAGGGACATTTTTTAATAATAGCTCTCTTCCGTAATTCGCAGGGTTTTTGTCCCAAGTACGGTACATTTCTATTTTAAAACCTTTGTTCGAAAGAACTGTCTGCACCGCTACTTCTAATTGGTTTCCTGTAATATTCGCACTTATATCTTTTGCCATTTATTCTAATAATTTGTTACTACGATTTCTTTGATTGCCTTTCTCTTTTTTGCCTTTGAATTAATTGAGCGTTTTGCATTAACTCTTATTATATTAAAATTTGAATAAACGGTATCAAAAAAGTCGTCTTTTAGGTCTGTATTTTTTGGATCGGAATTACTTAACATCAGTTTATGCCCTTGCCGATCAAGATCATAGAAAAGTCCTGCAAGCTGTAGTTGTTCGTCATCTTCAAAGCTGAATTTTGAGTATGCTGTAAAATTAGATGTTGTGCTTATGGGTCTGTAGGGTGGGTCGAAATAAACAAACGAGTTTTCGTTTGAAATATCATTTTTAACTTCTTTAAAGTCAGCCTTCTTTATTGTGGCTATTTCCAGGAGTTTAGAAACGTTTAAAAGGTTTTGTTCGTCCAGTATTTTTGGATTTTTGTACCGGCCTTGTGGTGAATTAAAAGCTCCTTTAGCGTTGAATCTAAACAGTCCGTTAAAACAAGTTTTATTTAGGAAAATTATCTGTGCCGCTCGTGGAATCCAATTTTCACAATACTTGCCATAGTCAATGTTAAATCTGTTGAGATTAAAACTTTCTCTTAACTCATAGTAGTATTCTTTTTGTTTTCTCTCGGAGAGTTTTTCATAAATCATTTTATATTTCGCTAAAAAGTCCAAAAGTTTCTGAACATCTTTTTGAATTACTTTATATGCTAAAATCAATTCATCATTTATATCATACAAACAGGCATTTTCCACTTCGTAATTCTGTGCAACATCAAAGAACACTGCTCCGCCACCAACAAACGGTTCGTAGTAATTTTTAATTTTCTTTAGTTTTAATTCTGTCGGATAGAGTTTGTCAAACTGCTCTAAAAGCTGTCTTTTACCACCCACCCATTTTAAAAATGGTTTTGCTCCGAGTTTATATTCGTAAAACGAATCTTCTACCATATTTTCTGTTGGTGAGTTTTTATAATTTTTATTCATTTAATGGGTATTTTCTCAAATGTTGACGAATTTTTAAATATTCTGCTAAAGCATTGGTTTTGTATTTTACTTTCAGGTAGCTGAGCAAAGGCTTATGCTATATCTTTTGTTATGGTTCATGTATTTATCTTCATCTTTGAGTTAAATGTTACCAGTTTTGTCCAGTTGATCTTGCCATCTTCCGAGCAAAATTCTTTCGCAAATTCCATAGTGAACTTATTAATCATTGCAGAATAGGTTTCAAGAAATGACTCATTCTTCTCCTTGGCGAGATGTCCTAAAGGTTCAATTATATCAATATAAAGGTTTTCATTTTCTGAGATAAATGTCCAAAATTTCTGCCCGCAATATTTGAAGTTTTCTCCCTTGTCAGGCTTATTGTCTATGCCGTAGCAACATCCATTAACTGAAACCACGTTAACTCTAGAGTTGCCAGTTCTTAAAGTTCGGGCGGCCGTTACAAAATCTCCCTTCATTTTTTTGATCTGACTGCTATTGCTCCAGTTTGGTCCTGACTTGATTGCTACAATATATCTAATGTTGTTTCTGTCAAACTCAAGGTCAATTCCGGTTATACCTGACTTCCATCCGCTATAAACTGTTTGGTTAATGAAGATCGCCAGACCTTCTAGCCAGTCTCCGAAGATAGTTTCTTCTTTAGATGAAGTAAAAGCATCTGCAAGTCCTTTTACGATCTGCTCAGCCGTTAAAAAATATTTCGCCTTAAACAGGTAGGGATTCTTCTTCTTTAGAATCGTCTGAAGTTTTAGTTCATTTAATCCGTCAATCCTTTTCTGATGAAAAACGCCAATGTTCTCTTCAACGTACTGCTTGATGTCTTGTGTGTTCAGTTGATTCATATTCTGTAGATGGTTCAAGTAAAACCAGTTTAGTTGGTTCAATCTGTTTTTTTACAAGGTCATAATACTCTGGAAGCAACTCAATTCCAATAGAATTACGATCCATTCTCTGGGCAACAAGATTTGTTGTTCCGGATCCCATAAACGGATCTAATACTGTGTCACCGGTTTTGGTGAAAAGTTTGATGAACCACTCCGGAAGTCCCTCCGGAAATGCAGCACTGTGATTTTTGTTGTTGCACTCTGTTGCCAGATGTACAACATTCGTTGGGTAGGCTTTTTCCCTGTCCACCCAGTTGGAAATATTCTTACCAAATCCGCTTCCTACTTTTGATTCGTCACGTATCCTGTCGGTGTCGCTCAGGTTTTTTAATCTGTTTTTTGCCCAGTCTCCCATAGGGATCATGACCTCCTCCTGATACATATTGAATTTTTTGTCTTTGTTGAACTGTAGGAGACGCTCCCAGGCATCTCGAAATCTATTGGGCCATTTACCCGGATAGCAATTTTTCTTATGCCATATAAACTCTTCTGTCCATAGCCAGCCTTGTCTTCTCATTGCTATAATGAGTTCCATAACATAAGTGCTGCGTTCACCTTAAACCACTTTTTCTTTAATGTTAAGAACAAATGTCCCTGTTGGTTTAAGTATTCTTAAAAGTTGTTCGGAAATTGGCAGGAACCACTCAACATACTTGTCGGGATGAACCCCTCCATAGGTACTTTTTCTTTGGTCGGCATAAGGCGGAGATGTGATAGCAAGATCAACAGAATTATCAGGTAGTTCAGCAAGTACATCCTTGCAATCACCTAATCTTATATCCGTTGATATTTCCATTCTTTCCTTTATTTACCGAACAAAAATAAGAATTTTTGAGTTGAAGTTTAGTTCAGTTTTCAAGTTACAGGTGTTGAGTCTAACGTCTCTTTAGTTTTGTGCTATGGAGGTTATTTGAAGAGATATTATGTGAAGACGGGCAATTGGTTAGCTGATTATTTTTCGTATTTTCCCCGAATGGTTAAGCATAGATCGTGTTTTAATGTAGTTTATATCCTACCATCAGTCGTGTTTTTTCAGGTATTGCTTATAGGTCAGGTCTTCATCAAAAGCCCATTGATACTTTCCGTAAATAAGCTCAATGATTCTTTTTGGGAATAATTTTTCCAGTGTGCGAAGCATTACAATATCATACTTTCTATGAAAGTTGATCCAGCATTGATTACAGTTGTGAACATATTCTTTTTGTGTTTTTTGCGAAATGGCAGAGTTGAATACTTCATCCAAGGTATTATCATGCACATTGCCTAGCTTTAATCCAAGATTCTGGCAGATAGGAACATCACCATTAGGATGAACCACCACAGAGTCTAAAATGCTATAGCACTTTAACTTCGTGTTTTGCTTCCTCCACTCATCGTAAAGAAGTAAAAAATCAAAGTTCTCTTTTGTATTCCTTATTGAGTTAGGGATCAATTTCTTAAAATCAGAGATGGAGTTTAAGTTCGTAGCATTGTGTTTAGACAACGAAAGACTTTCGTATTGTAACTTATTCAAAGTCTCTTTTTTGTTGAGTGCAAAGTCTTTCAGGTCTTTTTTCACTTTACCAAAAGTCAACTGTTCTTTGTTTTTTAATGTTGAAATTTCTGTTTCATGCGCTTTTTCTACGGTATCAAAAAATTCAATATCATTATATACTCCTATTCTTACATCAATATCATTCTCCTGACATACTCCAATGACATGATCTAAGTCTTCAAATGAATTGTAGGGGGACAAAGTGAACATGGCTGAGACAGGTACTAAGTCTTTGCATTCGTGAATTACTTTTAATACACCGTCATAGCCATCTTTGCCTCTCATGTATTTATATGTTTCCTTTGTTCCGTCAAGGGATACAAAAAGCCTTCTGGGAGGGTATTTTTTCGCCGATTCAATGACATTTTCCGGCTTTAAGCAATTTGAAAGCAGATCGAAATTGGGATGATTTTTTGAGAACCAGTCTAATATTTTATCTGCCTCCGGATGCAGTAAAAACTCTCCTCCTTCTAAACCAACAACAGTGCTTTTACTTATGCACTTACTGTTCATTATTTCAATTATCTTCTCGTATGCCAGATATTTTACCGGTCTTTTGGCCCAAATAAGACAATGTTTACATCCGGAGTCACACAAATCTGTTCCGTATATCATGAGGGTAGATAGCTTTTTATTACCCGGAAAAGCAATATTGTTAGCAAATCTGATTCCTCTTTTTACATAGTCTAATTTATTATACACAATTATTTTTTATTTGATTAATCAGTTTATATGCTTCTACACAGCTGAAGAGAGATGAGTTGTTGATACCTAGCCCGGATTCACAAATGTTTACAAAGGTTGCTACTTCAGTAAAGTATCCGCTGGTATATAACTGGTTATTTTGTAGAACAGGATTAAAGTTATTTCTTTTTTGGAGAACCAGATTTTTGTTAATGGACTTCCAGATTTTTTCACGCGGGATATTAAGCAAATGGCCTTGTTTAGGCACGTATGATAATTCTTCAGAATCTATAATTTGATAAATCTTTTTTGGTGTGTTTATAATCAGTTTTTCGGCAGCATCACACCAAGAGTAATCAGTAGACAACTCTACGGTGCCTATATTTTCATTTTCATGTTTCAGTTGCAAAAATACCGTCTCGGCATTTCCGGTTTCAGTTTTAAGAACATTGCATTGTTTGACGGGTCCAAAAAGAAAAGCAATTAAAGAAAGGGGATGTATAAATAAATCCAGATATGCATCCCCTTCAGGGTAAAAACCGGTTACAAACCTGTAATTGTAGCTTACATCTTTTCCTTCTTTTTTTAGATGTTTGATGTAAGGGGCATACTGTTTTTGTAATCCGACCACACATTTTGCTTTTGACGCTTTTTCTATTTCAATTAAGTTTTTCAATTCCCTGATGTCAGTGCATGGAGGTTTTTCAACAAATACGTTTTTACCGGCTTCCAGAGTTTTTTTTACCAAGCCGTAATGCGACAGTGGATGGCTTGAAATAAAAACCCCTGAGATATCTTTATCATTTAAGACTTTATCAAAATCATTGGTTCCTATGCTGTATGGGTATGCCTTATCTATCAATCTTGCATTTTTTAAGCTTTTGGTAACAAAATATTTTAAATTTATTTTTAAATAATTAATAACAGGGAGCAGGTTGTTTATGCTGTGCATCCCTAGGCCAACAAAGGCATACTCCTTTTTATTTACTCCGGCGAGGTATTTTCTTTTTCGGTAATTTTTGAATCGTTGTATCAACTTTTGCATATCATTCATTTGAATTGGCTTTTTCTTCATCAGTCTCAGACTGTTGTCCAAAGATGAGCCTCCTTTCTCAAATCCGGATTTACTTTCTCAGATTATTTCCTTAACTGATCCTTCATTGAATAACGCAGAATTCTTTCGTATTTTGATTTTATTATTGGTATAAAGGGACTGATTTTTGCGGATTACACTGAAACAAAATAAATTATATTAAATCTTAATGAGACTTAAACACCTATTAATTCTCCTTTATTCATTTGTCTCAACCCATCTCACTGCTCAGACTGCCCTCGTTACCGATAAGAGTTCCGGAAATTCAATATCCGATGTATTTATCTATCATGAAGATAAAGAGTATGTCAGCTACACAGATCAAAGGGGAATGGCAGATTTATCGGGCTTCTCGAATGGGAAGATTTTTCTACAACACCCATCCTACCATCCGGAGTCGACTTTGTATACCGGTGACGATCTCAATATCTCCCTAAAGGAAAAGATTGTTTCTTTTGATGAGGTAATCGTTTCCGCAAACAAATGGGAACAAGAGGGACAAAGTGTATCTCAGCAAATTATCACCGTCAACAAAAAAGAGGTTCAATTCCAAAACCCTCAGACTTCCGCAGACTTACTTTCCAACACAGGACAAGTATTTGTTCAAAAGAGTCAATTTGGAGGCGGTTCTCCCAAAATAAGAGGTTTTGCTGCCAATTCAGTACTACTTGTAGTTGACGGGGTGAGAATGAACAATGCTATTTTCAGGAGCGGAAACCTCCAAAACGTAATCAACATAGACCCTAATGCTTTGGAAAGTGCAGAGGTGGTTTTTGGGCCGGGATCTGTTATTTATGGCAGTGATGCTTTGGGTGGAGTAATGGATTTTCATACTGTTTCGCCCAAGTGGTCTTCCGATGATATTACAGACTTTTCACTCAATGCACTGTCAAGATACAGTACGACAGCCAATGAAAAGACAGGACACATTGATTGCTCACTTTCAGACAAAAAATGGACCTTTTTTCATTCTTCCACCTTTTCATCTTTTGATGATCTAAGAGCGGGTTCTGTCCGAAAAAATGGCTATGAAAATGAGTTTGAAAGAACTTTTTACATCGAAAGAATGAATGGAGAAGACCTGTTGATTAAAAACGATGATATCAACGTACAGAGGTCATCAGGTTATGATTTGTTCAATACTATTTCTAAGATCAATTACCGCCTCGGCAATAAAAATGATATTACTTACAATTTTTATTATAGTACGACTTCAGACATTCCCAGATACGATAATCTAACAGAGAAGATCAATACATCTGACTCCTTAGCTCATGCGGAGTGGTACTATGGGCCTCAAAAGTGGCAAATGCATAATTTAAAGTGGAATCTTTATGCTAAATCAGGTTTATTTGATCAGGCAAGGGCAACGCTAGCATACCAGTCTTTTAAAGAAAGTAGAAACGACCGACCGTTTGGAGATGACCGACTAAGAGTGAGAACAGAACAAGTGGATATGTATTCCATCTCCTTGGATTTTGATAAAGAATTTGCCGGATCAAACCTCTACTATGGTATTGATTATTATTATAATGAGGTGAGTTCAGAGGCACTTCGCAGAAATATTGAAACAGGAGAAATTACAGGAACAGAAAGCAGATACCCGGACGGAGGCAGCTCCTTCTCTTCTTTTGCCGTTTACGGTAATTATGTTCATCCGTTTTCCGGCAAATTAGTTCTCAATGGTGGACTAAGATTTAATTCGGTTAATCTGAACGCAAATACGAACAACGAAAGAGCATTAGCCAATAACTCTAAAGATATCGATCTTACTAACTTTGCATTGAATGGATCTTTGGGACTCGCAGTAAATCTAAATCCAACCAATAAAATAAGTTACAATGTTTCAACGGGCTTCAGATCTCCAAATATTGATGATATTGGCAAAGTATTTGATATTGGGAGTAGCATTGTAGTACCTAATCCGGGCTTAAAACCTGAATACACGCTAAGTAACGAAATTGCCTATCAGAGAAAAAAAGGAAATTCTTTTTTTTCAATCGTTGGTTTTTACAGCAGAGTCTTTGATGCAATCGTTGATGGCCCATTCGAACTGGAAGGAAGATCTTCCGTAGTGGTCGAATCAGAAACCTTAGATGTCTTCTCAAAAGTGAATGCAGGCTCCGCTGAAGTTTATGGTGGAAGTATTCTATATGCCGCGGAGTTTCTGGATACGTGGGCTTTCTCAAAAACAATTACTTATACAGACGGGCGAGATATTAGCAATAATGAACCACTGAGACATACTACCCCAATCTTTGGGAAGGCAGCACTCACCTATCAAAAAAATAAATTGAGAACCGAATTCTATCTGGAATACCATTTAAACAGGAACCCTGATGATATTCCGTCGGCCGAGTTTGATAGAAAACCGCACCTTTATACGGATGAAGGAACTCCGGGATGGCATACGCTTAACTTAAAATCCGATTACAGGTTAACGGAATCTATCAATTTCAATTTTGGAATAGAAAATATTTTGGATAAGCATTATCGACCATATACTGCGGGAATTAGTGCTCCCGGAAGAAACTTTCTGATAGCAGTTAGAGCAAGTCTTAAATAGAATCATTAAAATAATCTGAAGCTTATCTTCAAATCAGGCCGGGATAAGGAGAAACCTGTCATACTACAACCCCACTATCCGTTGAAATTCTTTAGGTTTAGATGAACACAGATATTTAAAATTAAAAATAATTATGAGCCGGCCAAGTATTTTAACTGAGAAATTATATAAACTTGCTTTCATAAATCAATTAAGAAATGAATTCAACTTCAATTTTAAAAGGAATTTCCTTAATCATTATCTCTGTTATACTTATTAACTGTTCATCTTCCTCCCGAAGAAGTAAAGCAAGGGCTAGCTTGGCAGACGAAGAAACCATCCATTACGTAGAGGAACTTCTCGAAACGCTCCCTTCTCCCTCTCTCGTTCCTTTCACACTTAAATCGATAGGTGCTGAGTTTGACAAAAAACTCATTAACTCTTTGAATGGAGTAGAATCCTATAAGAATAATTCGGATAAGATGGCACTCAATATGGGAATTTATGCATCGGATATCAGCTATTTAGCAGCTTATGACCATGAAGAAGACTGCATTAATTATCTGGAGACTTCTTATAAAATGGCGGAGTCTCTCAGTGACTCAGCAATTTATGATCAAAGTCATCTGGACGAATTTAGAAGTCACATAATGGACGAAAATGAAGAAGCGATTTATCGCCTTCTGGGAAAACTTTTTGTGGAAACAAGTGTGCAAATGGAGAAAAATCATCATCTTATGATAGCAGGGTTAGCATTAACAGGCTCATTTGTGGAAGGACTGTATCAGGCAGTGATCGCGTTGGAATCGTATGATGATTCCGAAGAGTCTAAGAAACTTCTTGAGCCCTTGGTGAAGATAGTTCTCAATGAAGAGGAAGCTCTTAGAGATATTATTCAAATACTTGATGATCTTCCACAGGATGGTACCACTGTTGATATGAGGTTTGAGTTGGGAGTTCTTGATAAGCTCTATAAAGGAGACTTAAAAGAAATAGAAGATAAAATGGTCAGTAATCCGGATTTTATCGTATCAAAGGATGATATGAAAGATATTACTTCAGAAGTGAAAAGAATAAGAGCTTCAATAGTTAATTGATGAAACGAAATTTAACTGTAACAAAAAGGTTCTGATTATATAATCAGAATTTGACTAATATTAATAAATCGAAATATCAGGATTTTTCAGTCTTCTTTTCTTTTTTCGTTTCTTCCTTTTTTGCTTTAGGTTTCATCACTTTAGTAGCATTCTTTTTCTTTATTTCCACTTTCTTTTTTGAAACTTCGGCAATTTTAGTTTCTGACTCTTCTTCTTTTTTGGCAGCAGGTTTTTTCTTCCTCTGCTTTGCAAACTCCTCTTTAATCGCTTCAATATTTACATTCTTGATAACCGGAACAGCATTCAGTTCCTTCATCTTTACAATCCTTTTCTTCGCAACGTTTTTGTTTTTTCTTCCTTTACGCTCTAGTCTGGTTACTGCCATTTGATTGGTCTTTAATTATAAAATAAACTCCAAAGTTAGGGGATTATGTAGTTTTGGCCAAAAAATAGTAGATGTCAAAAACTAAACCTTCACTCCCTAGAGGTACTCGAGACTTTGGTCCTGAAATCATGTCAAAAAGAAGTTTCATCATTGACATTATTAAGAAAAACTTCATCAAATACGGTTTTGCCCAAATAGAAACCCCGGCGATGGAAAACCTCTCTGTTTTGACAGGAAAATATGGTGATGAAGGCGATCAACTTTTATATAAAATTTTAAATTCCGGTGATTTTCTTAGCAAGACTTCAAAAGAAGATATTGAAAAAGGAAGCAGACATCTAACAACCAAAATTTCGGAAAAAGGGCTTAGGTATGACCTGACAGTACCTCTTGCCCGATTCGTCGTAATGAACCAAAATGAAATAACATTCCCATTTAAAAGATTCCAGATACAACCGGTATGGAGGGCAGATCGACCTCAAAAAGGGAGATATCGAGAGTTCTATCAGTGTGATGCGGACATTATAGGAAGTAAAGGACTCTGGAGCGAGGTTGAACTGACCTTATTACTCACAGATGTTTTTCATGATCTAAGGCTGGAAGATTACATTATCAAAATCAATCATAGAGCATTTCTTTTCTCTTTCGCAGAACTTGTTGGCTTAAAGTATCAAACCATTTCGTTCTGTACAGAGATTGATAAGATTGATAAAATTGGCGAAGATCGGGTAGCTGAAAACCTTAAAGCACTTGGCGCAAATATCAGCCAAATCAATGAGGTTCTTAGTCTTTTCAAAGAAAATGATAAGGGGATAGTCTTAGAAAGACTGTTAAATATTGGGGTCAATAAAGAAGTGATCTCAAATATTAACAGCTACTTTGAAGCATTGGCAATGTCTTTTGATAAAAAGATAAAAGTGGAGTTAGACTTATCGCTTGCAAGAGGACTCTCCTACTACACAGGGATGATCCTTGAGGTAAAATCAACCGGTGTGCAAATGGGAAGTATCGGCGGCGGCGGAAGATACGATGATCTGACAGGGGTATTTGGGCTGAAAGGAATATCCGGAGTTGGGATTTCTTTCGGTCTTGATAGAATTTATGATGTAATGGAAGAATTAAAACTTTTCCCGGAAGAAATTGCAAGCAGACCGGACGTACTTATCGTCCATTTCAGTGAAGAAAACTTAAAGCACGCTTATAGAATAGTATCCGGTTTGAGAGACAAAGGAATAAAAGCAGAGCTCTACCCTGAGACGGCCGGGATTAGAAAGCAGTTTGATTATTCGGATAAAATCGGAGTGCCCTATACTTTGATTGTAGGAGACAATGAAATGAATTCCGGCCGATATATGCTCAAAGATATGAAAACAGGAAATCAGGAACCTCTTAAAATGGATGAAGTAATGCGTCGCTTAAAGCAAAATTGAAAGAGATCGGCAGTCGTAGGAAAATGTCCATCCTAAAATAACGTGAGTTTGATGCAAGAAAGTCTAACTTTTTACAAAAGAAATTACACTTGCTTACACCGAACTCATGTTAAAATAAACCCGAAAAGCTTTTGAGACTTTTCGGGTTTCCAAAACGCGCTACTTCTTCACAAACTTCAACAAACGCCCGTCCGGCAGTTGTATCAGGTACAGCTCGCTCCGCAGGGAGGCGGCATCTATCCTTGTGTTTGTAGTGCCTTCCAGCAAGGGCTTTCCTTCCAGACTCAGGATGCGAATCGGACTTTCCACGGGAGACTGCACTTCCACGTAACGCCCCGAAGGATTGGGAAAGACCACTGCTTCCACTGCATCGTCTGCTACGCTCAACAGCTCGCTCTCTTCCGGCGGACATGCGGTAATCGTCACCTCCTGCGTTTGCGTGGCGGTATTGCCCTTATTGTCGGTGTAGGTCCATGTGATGGTTCCGCTTTCCGTAATTGGGAAGGCTGTAGTGGTGCCCGTGAGGGTTGTTCCCGAGCAGTCCCTAGCAACGGGGGCGCTCTCATCACCTGCCTCCACCTTGCACGCTTCGGAGATTGCCGGCAAGTCCGGGAGGACAGGCACGGGGTCAGTGCCGTCGAGTGTGATGTTCACGGTCTGCGTTTGTGTGGCCGTGTTGTTGTCGCTATCGGTGTACGTCCACTCAATAGTTCCGCTCTCCGTCATCGGGAAGGCTGTCGTGATGCCCGTGAGGATGGTTCCCGAGCAGTCCCTAGCGGTGGGGGCGATCACGTCGCCTGACTCCAGTTTGCACGTTTCGGAGATTTCCGGCAAGTCCGGGAGGACAGGCACGGGGTCAGTGCTGTCGAGTGTGATTGTCACGGTCTGCGTTTGCGTGGCCGTGTTGTTGTCGCTATCGGTGTACGTCCACTCAATAGTTCCGCTCTCCGTCATCGGGAAGGCTGTCGTGATGCCCGTGAGGATTGTTCCCGAGCAATCCTTAGCGGTGGGAGCGGTCACGTCACCTGACTCCAGTTTGCACGCTTCGGAGATTGCCGGCAAGTCCGGGAGGACAGGCACGGGGTCAGTGCCGTCGAGTGTGATGTTCACGGTCTGCGTTTGTGTGGCGGTGTTGTTGTCGCTATCGGTGTACGTCCACTCAATGGTTCCGCTTTCCGTAATGGGGAAGTTGGTAACATTGTGTGTGCCCATGATTTCCCCGTCGCAAGCATCATTGGCTTTGGGGATGGTGAGATCATTTTCCTCAAGAGAACAGGCTGCGGCAATAGCATCTAAGGCTGCCACTCTCGGCTTCATGGTATCGTCTATGTTCACGGTCTGCGTTTGCTCGGACATATTATCGGACTCGTCGGTATATACCCACGTGATGGTAGTGGTGCCGGCCTGAAGGGGGAATTCGGTATCGTCTTTGATCGCTACGGAGACCGTTCCTCCACAGTTGTCTGCGGGTGCAGGAGGTTTGGTCAGTTCAGTGGCATCATTGATCAGGCATTGTGAGGTAACTGGAGCTAAGCTCCCTGTAACTTTTGGGGGTGTGGTATCTTTTATGTTCACGGTCTGCGTTTGCTCGGACGCATTGCCTTTATCGTCGGTGTATACCCACGTGATAGTAGTGGTGCCTGCCTGAATGGGGAAGTTAGTGCCGGTTTTGAGTGCCACGTTGACCGTTCCTCCACAATTGTCTGTAGCGGTGGGTACGTTCACGTCCGCTTCCGCCAGCGAACATGCTGCGTTAATGTCATTCAGGGCTGTAACTGTCGGGGGTGTGGTGTCTACTATTACCTGCTGTGTTTGTACAATGCTTTTGCTGTTATGGGTATAAGTCCACGTAATGAGGGTGCTTTCAGTAATGGGGAACGCATCGTCAGGGATATTGTGTACGGCCGTAACCGTTGTTGTGCCGTCACACTTATTCTTGGCCGTGGGATCGGTCAGGTCATCGGCAGTGACTTCACACTGTGCAGTGAGGGCTTCCAAAACAGCTTTGTCCGTCCGTATGGAGATTAACTCATCTCTTAAAATGTCCCAGGAATACGTGTCGGTGAGTGTGTCCCTTCCCGCTTTTCCTCTACAGGAGTACTTATCCGGTGCGCCGAAAGTGATGCTGGAGGGGATTTTGGTTTCCCCTGCGTCTGTGTCTAAGGTACTCCACCCGATGAGGATCTTATCGTAGTTTTCGGAGGACATGGAGGAGTTTCCAAAAAACATGAACATCATATCCGTTACATTACTAATATCCCATTCGCTGAGGTCTTGGTTGAAGGAAGAACCGTTAAACATGCTTGACATATTCGTTACACTGCTTACGTCCCACTTGCTGAGGTCTTGGTTGAAAGAAGAACCGATAAACATGCGTGACATATTTGTCACGCTGCTCGTATTCCAGTTGCTGAGGTCTTGGTTGAAGGCAGAAGCAAAAGCAAACATGTCTGACATATCAGTCACGCTGCTCGTATTCCAGTTGCTGAGGTCTTGGTTGAAGGCAGAAGCACTATTAAACATGCGTGACATATTTGTCACGCTGCTCGTATTCCAGCTGCTGAGGTCTTGGTTGAAGGCAGAAGCCCTCCTAAACATGTCTGACATAAATGTCACGCTGCTCGTATTCCAGTTGCTAAGGTCTTGGTTGAAGGCAGAAGCAAAAGCAAACATGCGTGACATATTTGTCACGCTGCTCGTATTCCAGTTGCTGAGGTCTTGGTTGAAGGCAGAAGCAAAAGCAAACATGTCTGACATATCAGTCGCGCTGCTCGTATTCCAGCTGCTGAGGTCTTGGTTGAAGGCAGAAGCAAAAGCAAACATGCCTAACATATTTGTCACGCTGCTCGTATTCCAGTTGCTGAGGTCTTGGTTGAAGGCAGAAGCAAAAGCAAACATGTCTGACATATTTGTCACACTGCTCGTATTCCAGCTGCTGAGGTCTTGGTTGAAGGCAGAAGCATTATCAAACATGTCTGACATATTTGTCACGCTGCTCGTATTCCAGCTGCTGAGGTCTTGGTTGAAGGCAGAAGCCCTATTAAACATGCGTGACATATTTGTCACGCTGCTCGTGTCCCAGCTGCTGAGGTCTTGGTTGAAGGCAGAAGCATTATCAAACATGTACGACATATCCGTCACCCCTGAAAGGTTGGGGGCACCTGCCTCGTCGGCAATGAAGAGGTTATCGCAGCCTGCAAAAGCACCGTTCATAGAAGTCCAAGCGAGGTCTCCCCACTTTTCGATGGATCGTATCTGCTCCGCCGCATTAGACACTGTGACAAACTCCAAAAGGTCAACTTCTCCGAACCGTATACGCGGGAAGGTGCCGCTGATGGTGATGGTGTAGGTGTCTGCTGAGGTATAGGTATGTGAGGGAGGAGTCGCATTAGTATGTGTGGTATTCGCTGAACCATCTCCCCACTTTACGGTGTAGTTGTAGGTTTCTCCGCTGACGGTAGGAATGGTAACGGTTTCGTCGGGGGAGGTTGTTTCCCATGTAGTGATGAAGGGGTTGGGATCGCTCTGCGCCCGCACGGAGATTGTGAAGACCAGTCCTAAAATTATAGGAAAGGTCTTTTTCAGTGATAAACGGGGGAGGGTATAACTCTGTTTCTTTGCATCCCCTGCCATGCGCCCTGCCCGGAATGTGAATAAAAAATTTGGCACTGTTACAAAAAGTATGATTTATAACTTCTTCCAAAAGAATAAGTTAGCATAAAATTGCATAGAAATTAATTTTTAAAGCTAATGAAAATACAAATCACATTAACCTGCCTTCAATGTAAGCGTACAAATATCGTTAAGAACCGAAAATCACATCAAAGCCTTGGAATGAGCCTTTTATTACATCAATTATGGGCATATTTAATCTATCATACTTTTTATAACACCTCCGATTAGTTTATTCGTTTAGAGAATAAGTTTACTTCATGTAAGAAAATAAATAGCATCTTTTGAGATTAACTCAATATATTCTGAAAGAAGAATAGGAAATTGATACCGAAAGTATAATTTTAATTAATCTTACAGATTTATTATGGATAAAATGCAGTTGTAATGAAAGACGCAGATACTTTATTAGTTGCCCTGCTCGGACTTTATTCTGTTGAGTTTCTTCAGGGCTTGGGTGGTGTACTACTGACTTTTGCTTCTCTCATATACGTTGTGATTAAAATCATTAAAGCACTCAAAGACTGGAGAAAGTAAAAATGGGTTCTTGAGGTTAGTTCATGAACGCTAACATCTTACAAAGTTTTGGTTAACTCCTTCTCCAAGTATAATTATAAACTATACTTAGCCACTCTTTTTTTACCAGCCTATCCTGTTCGGGAGGTCTGGCTGCCTTCAATAGTCAAAATCCAGCCCCAGCCGGTCTTTAAGGTCTTTAAGATTAGGATTTTGCTTTAGCATGTATTCGAAAATCTCCTTACTCGTGTAAAGTTTTTTTGATTCATCTTCATCTTTGATGACTTCCCGCTTTAACACCACATGATCATTACTTAACGTAGAACGCAGAAACTGAACCAGATCTGTTTCAATCTTCTCCAAAAAACTCACTTCCAGTTGACTCGCCAGTTGAAGGATCACTTCATGATTCTCCCCTTTTATGATTGCTCTGCTTAAGATCAGTTTGTTTGTATCTGCCACATTGGTTTGCGCCTCTCCAAATCTCTTCCAGGCTGATTGCAGATCTTCCAGGGAGAATTCATCCGCTTTTTTTTCATGAACGGATTCAGGTTCTTCCTTAAACTCTCTCTTCGCTTTCTTTCTGCCAAAAATACTTGGTGTCTCTTTGGGTCTGTCGGAACGTAGCGGCCTGTCAATAACAGCACTTGTCCCCGGTTCTGAAACCATAGATGTTTCTAATTCTTTTTCGGGAGATGTAACTGGCTGCTCTAATACCAAATGAGGCAGTATATTCAGGTCCTCACCCCTCTTACCTTCTTCCGAAGGCTTCTGTTCTTTACTTAATTCTTCAATTAGCCTTTTTTTTTTGCCCCGTTTTCATTGGAGCTTAGAGAAAGTGCACTTGGCAGGTGAGCCAGTTTCATAAGGCAAAGTTCCACATGAAGCCTTTGATTTTTACTTTGCTTATAGTTGAGTTCGAATTGATTAGAGATATTCAATGCAGATAAAAGGAATGAAGGACTGCACTTAGCTGCCTGCTCCAGGTACTTTTCTTTCAGATTTCCGGCAATTTCTAATAACCCAAGTGTTTGTTGATCTTTAGCAACGAGCAGATCTCTCAGATGCTGTTGGAACCCCGTCAGGAAATTACTCCCGTCAAAACCATTCTTTAGTATTTCATCAAAAAGTGTCAAAGTTGCCGACGTGTTCTCAGCAAGCAAATCATCTATCAGCCTGAAGTAATAATCATAATCAAGGATGTGAAGGTTTTTGATCGCATCCCGATAAGTAATATTACCGTCTGAAGAAAATGTAGTGATCAAGTCGAAGATTGAAAGCGCATCTCTCAGTGCACCATCTGCTTTCCTGGCAATTAAATGCAAAGCCTCCGACTCTGCCTCAACATTTTCATTAGCAGCAATCTTCTCCAACTGCCTGATGATATCAGTTATTTCAATCCGATTAAAATCATAGATCTGGCACCTTGAGAGGATCGTTGGAATCACCTTATGCTTTTCCGTAGTAGCCAGGATAAAAATAGCATATCCGGGCGGCTCTTCCAGTGTCTTTAGAAATGCGTTGAAAGCCGATTTTGAGAGCATGTGAACCTCATCAATGATGTACACCTTGTATTTTCCCTGTTGAGGCGGGTATCCTACCTGCTCAATTAAATCCCGAATATCATCTACCGAATTATTTGAAGCGGCATCAAGTTCGAAGATATTGAAGTTATTGGTGATTTCACCTGTCCCGCTATCAAAGTTATTAATTGTCTTCGCCAGGATACGTGCACATGTGGTTTTTCCAACACCTCTTGGTCCGCAAAAGAGTAACGCCTGTCCAAGGTGATTGGACTTAATGGCATTCTCCAGTGTAGTAGTAATATGCCCTTGCCCTACGACTTCTTCAAATCCAAGAGGCCTGTACTTACGCGCCGATACCACAAAACTTTCCATCTGTATGGCAAGTTAATACTTTTGAGTCTTCTCCGAAAAAAAATTGAAAAAGGTTTAAACCTTTTCAGTCATTCGGTTGTCTTTATTCATCCTATCAAAGGAAAGATTAACTTTGTGTTAAGTACTCAAATATCCCGAAAAAAGTTTCAGGATAAACATGGGGTCGACTGGAATTGACAGGAAGTGTATATTATATGCCGGCATGTCGGGTGTTGAATGAGCACACGTAATCAATTCATTCACAATTATAATTGGCGAGTCTAACTACGCTATGGCAGCTTGATTCTTGAATAAAGTAGAGAATTATTAGGGTTGAGCCCCATCGGTTCCCCCTGCCACATCCTACTGTTCTTTGTCCTTGAGAATAGAGTTTAGGGTGTCATAATAAGGAATAGCCTGAGGTAAGGTCGTGTGCCTCCGGCGAAATTCAGCGACTGGCATTTCAGGTAGGTAGTTGTTCGCCAGCCTGAAATGTGAGAGCAGGAAGAATAACTAAGCATGTAGAAGGCCTATAGATGCCTTAGCTGGACGAGGGTTCGAATCCCTCCGACTCCACAAATTCTTTAAAAAATGAGCATGTTTTAGAAGCATGCGCTATTTTAAAATGCTACATACGCATAGTTTTACAACTAGTGAAATTTATTGATAAATTGAACGAGTGTTAGCGTTGTGATTTTACCTGGTATTCTGCCGAACCAATAAGCAGTCCCACTGTCAAGCCAAGTCTAACTCCCCACCTAAACCTATTAAGTGGTTTACGATCACTTCGAAGCAGCTTTTCATACTCAGAAAAACTCTGATTACCGGATCGATCAAAGTCTACGTTACTGATAAATTGGTAGCCTGCCCGGACTCCACCAAAAACATCTATAGCAAATTTTTCAGATACTTTAAACTGGTAGCCCCCCATAAGACCCGGGTTTATTCGCCATCGATTTCTATCATGTGAATAATCGGTACCCATAGATAAAGCATTCACATCTTCAGTGACCAGCCTTACCTCAAAAAAAGGAGCCCAATAAGCACCTTCAGCATCTTTTTCGGAACCGTAGAATCTTCTTTCCAAGATCAGGTAGTGATGCTGTGATTCCACATGTTCACCAGTCGGAACACCGTTGTTCAATCCCAAAGAAGACTCGCTGTCCCCGTCACGATATCCAAACACATAATTAATGGATTTTCCATTCATAAATCTTTCGTGATGGATCCCGAAAATGCCAAAAAAAGACAAAGGACTCACTTTCAAATACCTCCTTGCGATCAATACCGGAGGTTTATTTTCGGTCTGACTCCGGAGGTTGTCCTGAGCACTCAACAATACAGGTACTGCTAAAATTAATGTTATCGGAATGAGGCTTTTAAACATGTTTTTCATTTTTGAATAAGGTTTTACTCATTAATTGTCGGACGGGTCATGAACCGGAACATAACCGGCGAAATGTCTGAATTTAGGTCTCTTTATCATTGGAACTAACCCGTTGTGCCAACCAAAGACAAATTTCATTCCAAAAAAATTGACCTTCTGACAAAAGCGGGTTTTTTCCCCATCTTTTGAGATAATGCAAAATCGATCCACATTGTTTTATAAGCAGGTACTCTTCAAATCAGTAGTTTTATCAGAAATAATATTACGGTATATTTTAAATTCGGTTGATTGTAAAGTCTTTAATATAACCCTTCGTTTTCAATTTCAGACACTATCTTGTAAGAGGGCAAGGATCAATTGAAACAGATGATGGTATAATAGCGATAAGGTGATGTATGGCAGCATTAAGACGTTTAAACAAGAATGAGAATCATGACTCTATCCCTTTCCGGGTGTAGTTTGTAGCTGCACCTTTACATCCTATCTATCAGCCCCCCTCTACCTCTTTTCCATGACTCTCGATCTCTTTAACGTGTACGGTTCACACTGCTGCCCGCTTTTATTTTTCTATGTATTTTTCAAATGGTTTCACAAATCTGTCGATCATGTCTTCTGTTCTTTGTTTTGCTTGTGCTACGAAGTGCTTTAAGTATTTCCTTGCCCATTGTTTCATATTTGCTTTGAAACTTTGATCTAAATCTTCAACATTAAATTGAATCTGCATAGCCGCTGCCCAGTTAATGTAAAGCAAGATAGGTTCCGCTTTAAAAAGGTTCACAGCATGAGCATTTTTACATACAAGTCCGCCGCTCTCTAATTCCCAGTCAATGCCAAAATATTGTATTGTGAAATTATCAAATTCGTTATTGTCAATCATTTTCGCACAAGTTTGAGCTAATTTGTAAGCTGAAATGATGTTTGGTGGTTGTGCTTTTTTACTGATATTTCTTGTTTTAATATCAATAATTTCATAAAAATCATTATCAACGACTAAAATATCTGCTGTATCATTTTGCTTCTCTTCAAATGGGTTGTTGATATCTCATTTTGTAGTTGCAGACTTGCCCCTACTTAAAAGAAACATTACGGTCGGTGAATTGAATAAATTTAAGCGATCTTCATAAGTAATAACTGTAGGATTTTTACTATATAAGTCATTTAGATATTCATGCTGCCGAAAGGTCTTTTTTGGAAAAGACTTCCTTAATTCAGAGTAGACGTGTTTATCAAACGGTTCCCCCGCTGCATGACCGGATAAAGTTCCCGAAATAGGCTTAGGAACAGAAGAACCTATGATTGCATTTGATAATTCATCGTAGTTTATTACGCTCATTTTACTTCTAATAATTTGTCAAAAAGCTCATTGATTTTTTCTAATATTAAATCTTCACTTCCCTGAACGTAAGATTTTGAGAGAAGCGTTATTCTATCGTGATACTCAACTTCTTTCTCATCGTCCCAATTAATTCTTCTAAATGGGATAATTGAAATTGGTTTTTCTGAAAACTCAACAATATTCCCTTTGACAATACCCTTGTTTTTTAACCAAGTGAAGACTCTGTGGTTATTCAAAAATGCTAATAGGTAGAAAAGACTTTCTCTCGTTGTTGCTTTCTTAAAAATAGCCGTAACATCTTGTGTAGGAAAAATACCTTGTGATACATACGAAAATCTAAAATAATCTTTATTAGAGATTCTTTCTTTACAAGGAACAAATATTCTTGGTTCTTGAGAGTCGAATAAATTATAATTTCTTAAAAATACCCATTCCCAAAAATTTATCTTTCTATCGTATGGGTATCTCTTTTCTAGTTTTTCCTTCTGACCGATTAGCTTCAAATAAAAGTTGGGACAGCTACTCTCAAGTTCTTCTTCTGTTTTTATATCGTTTGCAAAAATGTATTTAGTTATTTTTTTATGTATGAAAGGCCCCAAGTCTTTGGCTTTAATAACATTTATTGTCTTTGATTTTTCAAATTCACTTACCTGTTCTCCATTTAACTGAAAAGCCTTGTCCAGCCCGCTGACCATCCCATTTCCAATCTCACAGATTTCACCAATCGTAGGATAAGACTTAGTTACACTTCGGCTGAATAAATCTTGATTGCTATTTATTTGAGTTGAACATCCCTTCTCAAAACGATTAATTCGTTTTATTTCATTTTGATTTGTTAAAAGCCACCTTTTGTTTTTTTCAAATTGAGGAACAGTGAAAGTTTCTATATCACTATTTTCAGTGGATGCATTCTTTATGTCAAAAAGAATTTCAGATGTTAATAATTTGTTTTTATAATATTTAGTAATCCTTATTTTCTGAGTTCTATCACTGGATTTAATGTATTTGAAAACGATTACTGATACGGTTGCATTACTAAAAATAGGTGTTTCGTTGAAATGATAAATGCTTTCAAAGTAACCATTTTGGACCATATAATTTCTTAATGAAATAGAATGGGTCGTATTCATCCAATACTCAGGGCAGATAAAAATAAGTTGTCCGTTGTCATTTAGAAGTTCAATGGATTTTAAGATAAAAATATATAGGTAGTCGCACAAACTATTGAAATACTTCTTCCAAAGTTTGCTTGTTGATAATTCGTCCTTTAGCTCGGATTCTAAATTTTTCCACCTGATGTATGGGGGATTTCCTACAACCAAATCGAATTTTTCGTCTATCGGGGCAGGCACAAAACTTTCATGTCTTATGAAGTCAAATTGAGTTCCAAGTTCCCGATCAATTTCATAAGCAGTTATGTTTTTATATCTTCTTTGGGTAAGAATGTCTAAAAACACACCTTCCCCTGACGAGGGTTCTAAAATTTTTGATAATGGACTAATCTCTGCCAAATCAATCATAAATTCAGCAACTACGTCAGGAGTAAAATATTGTCCGTATTTATTTTTACCATTCTCTTTTACCAAGGAAGCTTCTATACTATTTATTTCATATTCCTTGATCATATTGTAGTTTTAGTGATTTTGGTTTTGGGTAAATTTATCACTTTCTCTATCAGCCCCCCTCTACCTCTTTTCCATGACTCCCGATCTCTTCTCCTTGCTGGTAAGGCTAATTAACGATTCATTTATACTTTCCAAATCCATTAAAAAGGCATACTGGAGAGCGGTAGTCTTGTATCGTTTAAATCTTCCGGACGCGCCTCCGTGTCCTGTTTCCATATCGGTATCCAAGATCAACAGGTTATCATCTGTTTTTTTATCTCGTAGTTTAGCCACCCACTTTGCCGGTTCCCAATATTGCACCTGAGAATCAAAAAGGCCGGTGGTCACTAGCATATTAGGATAATCCTGCTCCCTGACATTGTCATACGGGGAGTAGGAGCGCATATATTCGTAAGATTCTAAGTTTTTGGGATTTCCCCACTCATCAAATTCTCCGGTTGTTAATGGTATGCTTTCATCCCACATCGTAGATACCACATCTACGAAAGGCACCGCTGCCAGCACTCCATTATAAAGCTCGGGGGCCATGTTTACGATGGCACCCATCAACAAACCTCCGGCACTGCCTCCATACGCATATAAATGTTCTTTTGAAGCATAACGCTCTTCAATCAGAAACTTAGAGCAATCTATAAAGTCATTGAAGGTGTTTATTTTTTTGAACATTTTTCCATCTTCATACCACTGACGGCCCATCATCTGACCTCCCCTTATATGAGCAATTGCAAATGCAAATCCTCTGTCTAATAAACTCAGCCTGTCACTGCTAAAACCTGCATTGATCGTATTTCCGTAAGACCCGTATCCATATTGTAATAATGGAGACTTCCCATCCTTCTGAAATCCTTTTTTATAAACAATGGAGATAGGTACTTCAACACCATCCCTTGCAACAGCCCAGAGTCTTTCTGTGATGTAATCCTCCGGATTGTGACCTCCAACCACCTCCTGTTGCTTCAGCAGGGTTTTCTCCCTCGTCTCCATATCATAATCAAAAGTGGAGTTTGGAGTAGTCATTGAAGTGTAGCCAAATCTCAATATTTTGGTATTAAACTCTGCATTGGTTGAAGCATAAACCGTGTATACGGGCTCTCCAAAGTTGAGGTAATGCTCATCACCTGTTGTCTGATTGATAATTCTCAAATTCGTCAATCCGTTTTTACGTTCTTCAACCACCATGTAATCGTCGAAAAGCTCGATATCTTCCAATAAAACATCTTCTCTGTGAGCGATAACTTCTTTCCAGTTTTCTTCAGAAGTATTACTCTCGGCAACTTCCATTAATCGGAAATTCGGGGCATCCCTATTCGTCATTATATAAAACTTATCCTCAAAGTGTGAGATGCTGTATTCATGTGCTTTTGAATCTCTGGGAATGAACTGCTTAAACTCTCCGTCAGGATCATCCGCTTTTAAAATGCTATAATCGTTTACCAGTGTGCTTGAATTTCCAATAACGATGTATTTATCAGATTTTGTCTTATAAACGTAAGTATAAAACGTGTCATCTGTCTCGTGATAAATAAGCGGATCATTTTTTGTATCCTCACCAAGTTTGTGTTTGTATATTTTTTCGGGAAGAAGTGTCACGGGGTGTTTGGTACCATAAAAGAATGTTTTGTGGTCATTAGCCCAAGCCCCCCCGCCATAAGTATTTTCTATTCTGTCTTCCAAAAATTCACCGGTTTCTAAATTCTTAAATCTTATCGTGTATATCCTTCGGCTTAATGTGTCTTCAGCTATTGCCAGAATTTTGTTATCCATCGTAATACCTGCCGGATATGCTGCATAATAACCATAACCCTCAGCCATTTGATTCACATTCATCATAACCTCTTCCTCAGCTTCCGGAGAGCCTTTTTTTCTGCAATAAACAGGATATTCTCCACCTTCCTCATACCTGGTATAGTACCAATACCCATTAGACAGATAGGGCACTGACTCATCCGTTTGTTTGATCCTTCCTACGATCTCTTCATAAAGTTTAGTTTGAAGCTCCTCCGTATGGGACATTACTTCAGCGGTATAATTGTTTTCTTCATTTAGATAATCCAAGACTTCTTTTGTATGTTCGTCAGGATTCTCTGCGTTTTTCTGCTCATCGGAGAGTCTCATCCAGAAATAGGGGTCTATCCTTGTTTGCCCGTGTTCCCTTAGTAAGGTATCTGCCTTTTTGGCAATTGGCGCATTCGGTCTCATTCTTTTTTCAGTTGTTTCTTTTTTTTGAGGGGAACATGCGTTGATGGTATATACACAAGCAATAACCCATAGTAATTTTGTATTTTTCATCTGATCTTTAATTTGCTAATCCTGCGAACATAAATAAGCTGATACAGTGCGGGGTGCAAAAATTTGACATCGTTATCTGACAATATTTTGTAACACTATGCAATGGTAATTATTTTTATTCAAACGTAAAGTGTTGAAAAAGCGCAAGACCTTGCTAAAAAACTCCTGGAAAATTTGAAACTTCCCAAAAAAACAATGCAAATTAAGCATAATTGGATAACAATGCCGTATGTTTAATTAACAATATCAATAATTTTAGTATTTGATATGATAGGTAGATTTTTAGTTAATTGATTGGTTTTCAAAATGTTAATATACTAAAAGTGTAATTTTTTTACAAAAAAAAATTACACTTGTTTATACCGGACTCAAGTTAATATAATCATTGTGTCTAACTTTAGCGTATGCCCAATTCAAAACTTCCGCTCGTTGCTGATGACCTTTGGCTTGAACCTTATGAAGCAGCCATTAATCAGCGGCATGCTTACTACAAGGAGAGGCTGAAGGAAATAGAAAAGAATCATAAAAGCCTGGAACGTTTTGCTTCTTTATACTCCCGTCTTGGCTTTAACTATAATGCAAAAAAGGGTATATGGACCTATCAAGAATGGGCTCCTGCGGCTCATCAGTTGACTTTAGTGGGGTCTTTTGACGGCTGGGGTGAGGGCATTAAGATGGAGAAGGGCGAGGATGGTATATGGCAGGCAGATGTCCCGGCCGGGTTGAAGTTTGGACATCAGACGATGGTCAAAGTGAGAGTAACGGGTAAGGATGGAAATACTTCGGAGCGCATTCCGGCTTTTATTAATTACGCTGCTCAGGATCCACGAACGTATGATTTCTGTGGTGTAATCTGGAAGCCTGAAAAAACTTTTAAATGGACCGATAAATCTTTTGATGTTACGACCATTAAACAACCGATGATCTATGAAGCACACGTCGGGATGGCACAGGAAAGAGAGGGCGTTGGTTCGTATCGGGAATTTGCCGATACTGTTTTGTCCAGGATTAAAGCATTAGGTTATAATGTCATTCAGCTGATGGCCATCAAAGAGCACCCTTATTACGGATCTTTTGGTTACCATGTATCCAACTTTTTTGCTCCTTCTTCACGCTTCGGCACTCCTGATGATCTGAAATATTTAATTAACAAAGCGCATAAGTCAGGGCTGGCGGTGATCATGGATGCCGTATATTCCCATGCCGTCAAAAATACTGCGGAAGGATTAAACCAATTTGATGGTTCCGATGACCAATATTTTCATGAAGGAGGTAAGGGTTACCATAACTCATGGGACTCAAAACTTTTTAATTACGGAAAAACCGAGGTACTTCGGTTTTTACTGTCCAGCGTAAAATACTGGATGGAGGAGTTTCACTTTGACGGCTTTCGCTTCGATGGTGTCACCTCTATGATGTATGAACATCACGGGGATCATGTTTCCTTTGATCATTATGATAAATATTTCAGGCATCAGGTAGATTGGGATGCTATTTTATTCCTTCAGTTAGCCAATGTATTGATCCATAAAATTAAACCCGGTGCTATCACCATTGCAGAGGACATGAGCGGTATGCCCGGAATCGGTAGAAGAGTTGATGAAGGAGGGATTGGATTCGATTACCGTCTGGGAATGGGCATACCCGATTATTGGATCAAAATTCTTAAACATAAACGAGATGAGGACTGGAACATCCATGAAATCCGGGATGTACTTACCAATCGCCGATTTAAAGAGAAAACGATCGCTTATTCGGAGTCACATGATCAAGCGCTGGTAGGTGATAAGACGCTGGCTTTTTGGCTGATGGATAAAGAAATGTACTGGCACATGTCGGTTGAGGACGACAGTATGATCATTGACAGAGGAATAGCCCTTTTAAAAATGATTCGGTTGATAACGGCCTCCTTAGGAGGAGAAGGTTACATGAATTTTATCGGCAACGAGTTTGGACATCCTGAGTGGGTGGACTTTCCACGAGAGGGAAATGGCTGGAGCTACAAATATGCCAGACGACAGTGGTCTCTGGTAGAAAATGAAAATTTGAAATATAAGTTTATCAATCAATTTGAGGGAGATATGGTGAAAATATTAGATCAGCATCGTGTTTTAGATGCACTTCCCGCTCAACAACTGAATATGGATGATACTAATAAAGTGATCATTTTTGAACGGAACAATCTCCTCTTTTTATTCAATTTTCATCCCTCCAATGCCATCCCAGGTTACACTTTTAAGGTTCCCAAAGAGGGAGCATTCAAAGCAGTCCTCATTTCCGATGAGGAGAAATACGGTGGTCACAATAGAATAGATCCGGAGGTGATCTATGAGTCAGTAGAAACGAAAGAGGGCGGGAGTGAACTTAAAGTGTATCTCACCAACAGAACTGCAATGGTGTTAAAAAAAGTAGATTGAAAGGGGCTGCCGAAAGCGGTCGGGAGTCGTGGAAATGAGGTCGGGAGTCGAGGAAATGAGGTCGGGAGTCGAGGAAACGAGGTCGGGAGTCGAGGAAACGAGGTCGGGAGTCGAGGAAACGAGGTCGGGAGTCGAGGAAACGAGGTCGGGAGTCGAGGAAACGAGGTCGGGAGTCGAGGAAACGAGGTCGGGAGTCGAAGAAATGAGGTCGGGAGTCAGAGAAATAAGGTTGGGGGTCGAGGAAATAAAGTCGGATGCTGTCCGAATACGCTTTATATCTAAGCGGGTTGGAGTAGAAGAAATCTTCTTCATTTATTTTAGCGTTTAAATTTTTAATTTATGAAATTACTAATAATGCATCAGGATCAAAATGAGCACTATCGCATGTTTGTAACCACACAGACAGACTACTCCGGGTAAAGACACTGATATACGGAGCAGCAAAATCAATTTGGAAAATACAAGAATTAAACTAACCCACGCCCACCCTTTGGTTCAAAGGAAAGACCTATATACAAAAACAGCATCAGTGGGTATCTGAGTAAAAGAAATCAGCCTGCCACACGATTACCCTACCCCCCAAAATGACTACTCTTCGGGTGCTTTTTGGCGAAAGGTAAGATGAAAGCTACCTTGGGGCTCTACAGGATTTTGAAAAACGAATAAATGTCCCCGATCTATCGTTCCTTTATATGGAAGAAAAATACATCTGAATCTATTGTTTCTTATTTTTTGTAAAGCTAATTCGTTTACCCTAGGGTTTAGAACATCTGTGCCATCAAAGCGGTCTTTCATAATTGTAGGATGAAATACTCGATACGGATAATATTTTGGATCATAACTTAACTCCTTGCTATTATTACTTAACTCATCGCTATAGAAAACAAATCCATCATCAGATAAACTTCCGCTGCTCACCTTAGCACCTTTTATCCCTTGATCAATCTGCTCACCTGTCAGGCCCACACTCCATATAAGAAATTCGATGACGACAGGGAGCTTGGCATCGGAGGGAAAATCAATGGTTACTTTAGGCGCATTAGTTTCAGTATCTTCTTCCGTTATGGTGACACCTTCAGGTATTGTTGGGCCCCCGAAAGAATTCTTGACGAAGAGGATGCCGCTTGCTTTGGGCTGTAGCACTTTAAATTCAAACACCTCCCGGTCTGCCTCGTCTTTGGTGTCGGGAGTGCCGTAGTCAAAAAATACCTGTATCGTGGCTTCATAAAAGCCGTATCCTGTTGCTTCGCTTTTGTCAGTGCCCGTAATGGAGAGGGTGCGATCCCCAAAAAGTTTCGCTGCCCCCGCATTCGGAGTAACACTGCTGATGATATTATCCCTATCTTCCTTTACTTGCACATACCATTTTTGCCTTTCCAGCTCGGCACTGCCGCCGGTGGCTGTCAGGGTAATGTCTGCGGCATCGGTGGCATTCCGGGCGAGCAACCCAACCTTATTGCCGTCATGATCTACTGCCGTACCGGCATCGGGTAAGCTCACGGTCGGCAGCATCACTGTCTCCGGACTTGGAGGATCAACAGCGGTAACACTGACGGTGATTGTGATACTTGCGGTCTGATTAAGACGATCCGTAACCGTTACGGTGAGCGTATAGTTCGGTGTGGCCGAACGGTTAAGTGTCTTTGCAACGGTAATTGCTCCCGTATTATTTATTTTAAAATCGTTGTTGGTATTGCCGCCGGTGATGGAGTAAGTATAAGTACTTATCGTTGCATCATCATGGCTGCCCTCAACCGCTGCAACGGCTGTGTTTGCAGCGGTGCCGTCAGGTAAGGAAACAGTGGATGATGAACCGGAGGCAAGCACAAGTGTCGGTCTCTCAGTCACATTCGTAACGATAACGTTAATACCCTGCCAACTGCTGTTGTTTGTCCCGTCGGTTGCCGTTACTTGTACATAGTATGTATTGCTACCTAAGTTACTGCCCCTCGCTTCAAAATCCGGTGCCTCCTTGAAAGTCAAATCCCCGCTAGTTCTACCGATGTCAAACTTGGTCCTGTCTCCTCCTCCGGTGATGCTGTACGTGATTATTTCGCCTGTTCCGTCTGCGTCAGTGGCGGTTACGGTTAGCACTGCGGTGGTGTTTTCCGGCACCCTTGCCACGTTACGTGAAGTAATCACCGGTTTTTCATCATTCACATCGGTAACGTTGATGGTGATAGTGGCATCGGCTGTTCCCCCCTTGCCATCACTGGCCCTTACGGTAAGCGTGTAAACCGGAGTGTTCTCATGGTCAAGGCTTTCCCCTGCGGCGATGGTAATTTGCCCGTTGTCATTTATTGCGAAAACATCGCCGGTATTGCCACCGGTGATGGTATAAGTCAGGTCGTCCCTGTCGGGATCTGTGCCCATAACCGGTGCCCCGACAGTACTTCTCCCGGCGGCATCTTCAGCTACGGCACGGCTTGCATTGGCAAACATCGGGGCGTTGTTCGTTGGAGTCGCCGCATTGACCGTAATGTTGATTGCTACAGGTTGGGAAGACAGCGGAGTATCCGCATTATCCGTAACGGTTAAGGTGAGGGCGTAACGACCGACACTAAGGCTGGCACTGTTAGCAACAGCAATCTGCCCCGTATTATTATTTATGTCAAAATTATCAGCACCAGTTCCGCTGAGCTCATAATCCAGCATCTGCCCGGCATCGGGGTCTGTAGCTGCAATCGGAGTCCCGACAGACGTACTAGCCGTGGCATCTGCTGCTACACTGAAGTTCCTAGCAGTACTAGCGGTGATAGTCGGGGCCTCATTCACATCGGTAACGGTAATGGTGACCATACTCTCAACTGTTGTACTTGAACCGTCATCCATAGCGGTTACGGTAAGCGTGTAACTTGAAGTGGCCTCATGGTCAAGGCTGGCACCTCTTTTAACAGTGATTTGTCCCGAGCTGCTATTTATCTCAAAATTACTGTCAGTCCCTTTGATGCCATAAGTGATATTATCGTCCTCGTTGTCGGAAGCCGTAACCGCAGTCCCTACATTCGTCCCCACTCCGCTATTTTCAGCTACACTGCGTGTAGGGGAATCCTCATCAAACACCGGTGCCTGATTCGTTGCCCCTGCCTCATTCACATCCGTAACGCTAACGGTAATAGTCTGCGTAGTATTGTTATCCCCGTCACTTGCCGTTACCACTACCTCATACATATTATTAGTGCCCGCATCACCGGGATTTTCATAATCCGGTGCAGCAATGAAAGTCAATTGCCCGTTGTCTGAGTCAATTTGGAACAGGCTCCTATCCTCTCCTCCACTGACTGAATACTCGATCGATGCAGTTCCGTCCGCATCGTCAGCCCTTACAGTCAATACCGTAGTCGTATTTTCCGGTACGTCTGCACTGGTACCCGAACTAAACATCGGACTGAACTCATTCACATCGTTCACCGTAATGGAGAAGGTGCTCTCGACTTCTGCAGGAGGAGTTCCGTTATCCGTAGCTACTACGGTAAGGGAGTAACTGCTCGTAGTCTCAAAGTCAAGACCGCTACTTCCAACAGTAATTTGTCCGTTCATTGAATTTATTGAAAAATCATCGGCATTAGTTCCTTTGAGGGAGTAAGTCACAGTCTGCCCGGCATCATTGGGAGTAGCCGTGAACTGCCTGACATTCGCACCCGATCCAACATTTTCAGCTAGCACAGTTGCTGAAGTGCCGCCTGTTGAGGTAAATGTTGGGGTCATGTTCCCGCCGCTATCTTCATCTGCATCGGGAACATTAACGGTGATAATGGCTGTGTCTTGGGACATTCCGTCCGAGACTTCTATTGTAACCGTAAAAAGACCAGGATCTCTGCTCACAGCACTAAAACCTTCATTAATAATAAGTTTATTAGCAGTAATAGCAAACCATTTTTTTCTACCGGAGATGATCTTATACGTCAGTAGATCACCATCTTCATCAGCATTACTCAGCGTCGTGAGTTCATACCCACCGGTAGCATCATCGGATTGACTTATCGTAAATTGCATATCCGTTAATACGGGGGGGTTATCATTCACATTCGTAACGTTAATGGTGACGGTGATCTCATCCGAACCACTAGCATCCGCAGCAGTTAAGACAAGCATATACATCTCCGTTTCCTCATAGTCAAGGCTGGCAGTGTTTTTAACAGTGATTTGCCCCGTCCTGCTATTTATATCAAAATTATCTTCTTCGTTGCCCGATTTGATGGAATAAGTGATGTCATCTTCCTCGTTGTCGGTAGCCGCAACCGGAGTTCCTACATTCCCTGATGTGGTGTTTTCAGCTACAGCACGCATTGCAGAGGGACCCTCGTTAAACGTTGGTGCCTGATTCGTTGCCCCTGCCGGAGTGACCGTAATGGTGATCGATTCCTCGTCTGACAGTCTTCCGGCACCATCATCCGTAACAGTCAAGGTGAGGCTATAAGATGCTTTGGAAGAAGCGTCAAGACTGGCCGTGCCTGAAACTTTAATCTGCCCCCCTTCTATTATAAAATCAGAAGCATTAGCTCCGGTGAGCGCATAAGTCAGCGTTTGAGCCGGCCTATCTTCATCCGTAATCATAATCGAAGTCCCGACATTATCACCACTACTGGCATCCTCAGCTACGGTGAGGTTGTTTGGAATGGTTCCAATTTTCGGTGCCTCATTCAGATCAGTCACGGTAATGGTGACCATACTCTCAACTGTTGTACCTGAACCTTCGGGATCCGTAGCGGTTACGGTAAGCATGTAACTTGAAGTGGCCTCATGGTCAAGGTCGGCACTGTTTTTAACAGTGATTTGTCCGTTGGTATCTATCTCAAAATTACCGGCATCATTGCCCGATTTGATGGAATAAGTCAGGGCATCGTTCTCGGGGTCTGCAGCCGTAACCGGATTCCCGACGTTACTTTCCGCAGCGGCATTTTCAGCTATAGTACGGCTTGCATTGGCAAACGTTGGTGCCATGTTTTCGCTATCTTCATCTACATCCGTAACGGTAACGGTGACAGTAGCCGGAACTGCCGTACCTGAACCGGCATCCGTAGCGGTTACGGTAAGGATATAAGTTCCTTTAATCTCATGGTTAAGTTTTTTCCCTGCCGCGACGGTAATTTGTCCGTTGTTATCTATTGCGAAAACATCGCCGTCATTGCCGTCGATGATGGCATAAGTCAGGGCATCGTTCTCATTATCCATACCCATAACCGGTGTTCCGACATTAGCTCCCGGAAGTGCGTTTTCGGCTATACTGCGAGCTGCATCGGCAAACGTTGGTGCAGTGTTCGCAGCATCGGTAACATTAACGGTGATTTCAATGGTTGCGGTCAGATTACCATTATCCGTAACGGTTACGGTGAGGGTATAGCTTGACGTGCTTGAGCGGTCAAGTGTGTTTGCGACGGTAATTTGTCCCGTGTTGCTATCTATTGCAAAATCACTGTTGGTATTGCCGCCGGTGATGGAGTAAGTAAACGTACTGTTTTCGTCAACATCCATGCCCTCAACCACCGCAACGGTTGTTGTGTTTGCAATGGTGCCGTCAGTTAAGTAAACCGTGGTTTTATTAGCGGTAACTGTCGGTGCCTCGTTCACATCTTTCACCGTGATGGTGACATTACCGGTGTCTTCTCCACTGTTCCCGTCTGCAATCTTTATGGTAAGTGTATAAGTCGGTGCGGTCTCATGGTCAAGTACTTTTGCGACGGTAATTTGTCCCGTGCTTCCATCTATTTCAAAATCTCCGGCCTCATCCTGCGGTAATGGAATAACTTAAAGCGTCGTTATCGGCATCACTCGCATCAACCGTCCCGACCGTTGTGCGACTTGCAGCGTTCTCATCTACTGAGAATGATTGATCACCGGCGATTGTCGGTATGTTGTTCGCAGCTTCATTTACTACATCAATAATGTTGATGGTGAGGGTAGCAGTGCCTGACAGTGGGTTTGTCTCATCATCATCCGTAGCGGTTACGGTAAGGTTATACATTTCCGTGGTCTCAAAATCAAGGTTTCTTGCAGTGGTGATTGCCCCCGAATTTTTGTCTATTGCAAAATCATCGTTGGTATTGCCGCCGGTGATGGCATAAGTCAGCACATCGCCCTCGTCTTCATCTATGCCCGTAACCGTTTCAACCACTGTCTCGGACGGGATATACTCAACTAATGAGAGTGATTCGTCTTTAATCGTTGGTGCTTCGTTTACGTCAGTGACATTGACAGTTATGCCGGCAGTACCTTCCAATTCTCCGTCCGTAACGGTTACTTTAAGGACATAAGCGTCTCTGGTCTCATGGTCAAGGCTTCTTTTAGTGATAAGGACCCACCCCCCGTTGCTTGGATTTATTTCGAAAACGTCACCGGTGATGTCAACAGTCAGGCTGCTGCCCTCGTCTTCATCTGTAGCTTGAACCCGCCCGACTTCCGTTTCCGCAGGGGAATTTTCAGCTACGGAAAAGATTTGATCTTCAATCGTTGGTGCCGCATTAGCCGTAGCAGCCTCATCATCTCCACAAGATAGGAGTATCATACCGATTATGACAACTGCACATACACACAGTATGCATCGTTTCATAGTTGGGGTCATGTGGGTCATTATTTGATTTTATTTATTACAAATTTAGTGTAAAATTATACTTTTTTATATCAAAGCCAAGGGCTTAAAGATAAGTAGCAACCGATTGCTATTCACTGACTTTTCTCAAAGTCAATCATACCAACCTCCCCCATCAGTCTGTTGGTTTCGGTGAGGGCTGCAATGATTTTTTGATAGTGTGCAATATCCTCACAAGTAAGTTGTCTGCCTTTTCGGTCTTTGAGCCACTTTTGGGCCGGCTGATAGCCGCCGATGTAAAACTCCCATGCCACCGGAGGTACTTTATCAAAATACTGGGAACTGTTGATGTACACCTTGCCGTCTTTGTAGGCGGGTTTACTTACGGTATTGTCTCCTTCTATGGGGTAGTGTGTGATGTATTTTTCTACGGCCGGGCTTTCGAGTAGGTGGATTTGCCTGATTTCTTCCCCTAGTTTTACAAGCTGCCAAAAGGTGTTCCGATCTTTGGGATAGGGGACTCTTGGGAAGTCAATTTTCAGGAGCACTTTGTATTTCTCTCGGTACGCTGGTGAATGCAGCACGGCATAGATGTAATCCAGAAGGTCTATGGGTGCGAAGGTGTTTTCCTGCGTTAAATTCCCCTCCCCCGGAGGAGTGCCCTTTAAGGCGGGGTGGTTAGAAAGCGTCTCCTTTGGAGGAATATCCTTCAAAGCGGGGTGGTTAAAAAGCATTTCCATAACTCCACTCATATTGTTCATGACATCTGCAACAGGAATATGAACTACGCTCAACCCTAAATTTTCAAGAAAAGCATCTCTCTCTGCATCATATTCTGCTTTGTTGTCATGACTGCTGCCATCAATTTCTATCACTACATTACAATTTGTGCAGAGAAAATCTACGATATAATTTCCTATTATTTTTTGCCTGTCAAAGTCGAATCCTTTAAACTTTTTGTTTTTGACTTGTTTCCAAAACAATACTTCCGGCAGATTCCCTGCTTTTCTTAGCTGCCTCGCTCTTTCTTTCAATTTAGGATTGTAAGGGAGGCTCATGTAGTTTTGTGTGCTGCGTTTTTTGCCACTCTGGTCTGCGGTTACTTTTTTACCACCCCGCCCTTCGGGCACCCCTCCGGGGGAGGGGAATTTTTCCGGTACAAACTTTAAGCCTAGTGTTTTAGCGATTTTAGTTACTATCTCTTGGTTTAGGTTAGGTGTTTTTTCGGTGCTTTGCTCTATGGCTTGCTGTCCGTCCTTTTTGGAGTAGCGGTAGAGGGGGTAAAAATAATTTATATCTAAAGATGAAATTGTAGTTGCTCCTGTTATTATGCTTTTAGAAACAAATATCTCTCGCCATTCTTCATTACTTCTTGAACGTCTTATACTAACTAACCCGACATTCTCCCTTTTCAGGACGTGCTGCATGACTTCGTTTCTCGGGTAACAATGAAAGCCTTTTGATTTACCTGTAAAGAATGTCCATCTATGATCAAAAGGGCGATAAGACAACTTTGTAAAACTGCCTTTTTGCGGGTAATGATTTTCTAAATCTGATTTTGCATAGCTTACTTTCCAGTCTCTTACATCTTTGCCAAGATTAAACCTGGTTCTGGCTTCTTCATTTTCTAGTGAGAGAAATTCATCTATGGTTGATTCTACCTCTTCCTTTGTGTTATGAATGGTGAATTGGTCTCTGGCTGTCACGATTCCCACATTATTTAATGGAAACAGCTCTGCTATTGAAAAACCTTTGTCATAGCTTTTCTGAGTTTCAAAGTCTTTTGGCACAAAGAAGTGGTTCGGCTCCATGTTGGGTAGTTCCTTAAAATCAATGGATTGGAGTGAATTTTGGTTTAAGAATTCGTATTTTTCTTCTCTTTTTCCTTGGAGGTCGAAATGAAACACTCGGGCAAGTTGGTTATTTTGTTTGTTGCTCATCGGCTGCCTGTTTTTCAAAAGAAAGCTAAAAATATTTTGCCCGTATCTTTCACATAACCCAATATTACAGCTATACGGTGCCTGACTTGAGGTCGGAACTCTCTGGAATAACGCCTTCACTCCGATATTTTTTTTCCAGTTCTTTCAGCCTCTTTTTTATCCCCAGTTCTTTCACTCTTCTAAAGACCCCTTTATAATCGTTAAAATATCTGCTGTGGTTATGCTCCAGGTCAGCCCTGCTGTCAGCTTCAAAAACGACGGCTTCGGTCCATATCTTTCCTTTTTTAGTTAGTTTGGTTTCCAATTCAAACCGGTCTTTCCATGCCTGCTCTTTGTCTTTATACGGAGTGCATCGCATTAGTTTTTTCGTCTCCCGATCGTATTCTATGAGGAAATACATAGGTTTTATTTTTTGCAAAAAAAATACACTTTTTTACAACGAACTCACGTTAATCAAGTACAACAGGTTAGTAGCATATCTTTCTCATAACCTTATGATTTTTAGATGGAAGCTATACATTGTATTATGAAGAAGGAAAGTTAAGATTATTCCCTTATTTCATACATGATTTTACAAAAAATAGAAAGGGAGGGTATTTTAAAAATACTCTCCCCCGGTTTGGTGGAGCTAATGGGATTCGAACCCATGACCCCTACACTGCCAGTGTAGTGCTCTAGCCGGCTGAGCTATAGCCCCGTCTGATCGCAAATATAAATTCAGTCGGTAAATAACTTTTTAATGTTTTCAGTTACCCTTTTTATTTTTTGGCCTGTCTTCTCTAAAAATTCACTCAGGCATCGGGGGTTAGTACCAGCCGCTTAATGTAAATTTTTCTCTGGAGGAATCAAGCACTTTGCCTTTTTCACATTTCAACACCCGGTGCGGGAACTTTTTGAGAAAGTGATGATTGTGAGTAGCCATTAACACTGATGTGCCACTTGTGTTAATTTCTTCAAATAACTTTAGAATACCTTCGCTAACATCAGGGTCCAGGTTTCCTGTCGGCTCATCTGCAAAGAGGATTTGTGGTTCGTTGATCATTGCACGGGCTATAACTACCCGCTGCTGCTCTCCACCGGAGAGCTGATGCGGCATTTTTGCAGATACAGTTCCCAGTCCTACTCTCATTAGCACTTCTGCGATCCGAGTCTTCATTTTTGCAGGGTCTTTCCATCCTGTTGCTTTCATTACAAAGGTTAGATTTTCGGTTATTGACCGGTCGTAGAAAAGTTCGAAATCCTGAAAGATGATACCCACTTTTCTTCTTAAAAAAGGAATGTTTCCGGGCTTGATATCGTTGATAGGAAACCCGGCTACTTCGGCTAGTCCAAGTCTGAGCGGGAGGTCTGCATAGAGGGTTTTTAGCAGGGACGATTTTCCACTTCCCGTCCTTCCGATTAAATAAACAAATTCGCCTTTATCTATCGTAAAATCAATTTCACTGAGCACGGTATGTTCTTCCTGAAAAACGGATACTCCAGAGGCCCTAACCACAGGTTCCTGAGAGAAAGACATTTATAATTCCAGTTTTTTGAGTTTACCATAAGGAAGAGAAGAGATTAGCGCCTTGAGCTCTTCATGCTTTCCTTCTAATCCGAATTTATCCATTCGTTTCAAGGGGCGGTCTGTCCGGAAATAAGCAACGAGCACAAAGTTTTGATCTCTGATCTGTATATAGTCAGGAATCCTTGCTTTTCCTTTTACTTTGATGATATACATTCCGTCCAAATCTACTACTTCTTTTATTCTGTTATTAACTTTAATTCAGATTATTTGTTGCCTTTTTTATAATCTGCAAGAAATTTTTCAAGTCCGCTATCTGTCAGCGGGTGATCTAGAAGTCCGGTTATGACACTCCACGGACAGGTAGCTACATCCGCTCCTATCTCCGCACATTGAATAAGGTGCATATTGTGCCTGATAGAGGCGGCAAGGATTTCTGTTTCGAAGGTATAATTATCATAAATTGAGGCGATTTGTGCTATCAAAGCAAGGCCATCCGAACCCACATCATCCAAACGACCGATGAATGGAGAAACATAGTCTGCACCTGCTTTAGCAGCTAATATTGCCTGACCGGCATTAAAGATCAATGTACAATTCGTTCTTATTCCCTCAGCGGTCAAAGCAGCTATAGCTTTTACTCCATCCTTAATCATTGGAATCTTCACTACAATCTTGTCATCTATGCCTGCGAGTGCTTTGCCTTCTTCTACCATGGTTTCAAAATCCGTAGCGATCACCTCTGCGCTGACATTATCATCCACGATATTACAGATGTCTTTGTAGTGTTTTAAAATATTCTGTCCGCCCGTAATTCCTTCTTTAGCCATTAAAGAAGGGTTGGTAGTAACGCCGTCCAGCACACCAAGGTCCTGAGCTTCCCGGATTTCATTCAGGTTAGCAGTATCAATGAAAAATTTCATACGTAATCTTAAATTTGGTTAAGGTTAGGAAATTCATTAAAAAAGGCAAACGAAGCATCGCACCGCTACAACCGCCTACCCTTGCTACCGTCAGGTTCTGGGGGCTTCAGCAGGAGCTGGTCGTACCTCATTTGCCGAGAGGCAAAGTTAGCAAAACTTAGGGAAGGAGCTATGATTAACTGAAAAATTAGTATGCGTAGTGCAGGGCAGACCTTCCTTTCTCTTGTTTCTGATGCGCTACTTCCTTCTTCGTCTGAGTAATGATCAAAATCCGTATTTTGCCAAAAGAAGGGCCGTCATTATAAAAATATCTTATCAAATGCTCTGATAAAACCAAAGTTACGGACAGGACGAATTTGCAGGGACTGAGTCATATTATTAATTACTTCAAAGCGACCTTTCCCGATACTCCTGAAGAATTACAACTAGTTCACTTAGTATCATTGCAGTTGCCCCCCATATGATTTTATCCTCCAAATCAAAATAAGGGCATATCATCTCTACTTCCCCTCTTACAAGTATTCGCTTTTCTTTCATATAGTTTGGATTAACCAGATGTGATAACCGGGCATTTATGATGCTTTCAACTTCGTGGTTATCAGGAGTAAAATTCGACTTTGATTTAACTTTTCCGATTACCGGAAGCACTTCATAATTACTCGCCATCACATAAAATTTTGAAAGTGAGCCCAAAATCTCAACTTGTAAATGATCTACTCCGATTTCTTCCTTAGCCTCTCGAAGTGCGGTATCAAATAAATCTCCATCTTCGGTCTCCTTCTTCCCACCCGGTAAAGCCATTTGACCACTGTGAACTCCTTTGTAAGCAGGACGCTGAATTAATGGAAATCGTATATCACCCTCGGATTCATGAAAAAGGATCAGTACTCCGCTCTCCCGGGGTGAGACAGGATGTTTGATTGAAAAATTTGTCCCGTCTGCCTTTACCGGCTTCATCAATTCGTGTGCGCCTGCGCCGGGCAATGAGCCTTGCAAACGCTTCTCTAAAAAATTTGTGACTCTGTCGAAATCCATGACGGCAAATTAAGGAACGCTAATGATTCTGATTTTTTTTATATCTCCTCTTCGGCTACCTGTAAGCGGTATTCTCATGTATATATTCAGCACCTTTGCTGCTGTCGTAGTAGTGGTTCCGACAAAGCTATTTAGTCACTCGTTGTGTTGTATCTACTGCTCCTCAAAAAAGGTCAATTGCATTTTTGACTGAAGATTATCTTTGATCTATTTTCATTATTCTGAATCCCTTTTCCCCAGCTGATGCACGCTTCATCGGCTTTTCCAAGTTTATCATATACCAACCCGAAGAAGTAAAAAAGTTCGTCAATAAAATCCCGGCTTTTTTCAGCTCGTTCAAACAGTTCCAATGCCTGATTGTATGCTCCATTATATAAAAAACAGATGCCTTTATTTCGATATGCCCATCCATTCTTTGGGTTTAGAACAATACTTCTGTTAATATCTTCAAGTGCCTTTTCCAGACTGTCCATTTGTATATAAATGTATCCGCGATTATTTAGAAAATAAGGCTCCGATGGGACTTCATTCAGTGCTTTGTTTATTTCGGCCAGTGCTTTTCCGAACTCATTTTTTTTCAATGCAATCAGGCTTAAAAGATTGAATGCGTTTGGATTATTTGGTTCCAGTTTCAACACTTTTCCGACTATGGACTCCGCCTTTGAAAGGTCTTCTTTGAAATAATGAACGGCAGCCAGGTTAACCAAAGTTTCCGAATTTAACGGTTCTATCTCGTCAGATTTCCTAAAGGACGAAAGAGCCTTATCATAAGCCCGCAGTTTAGTCAAAACCAATCCTTCATAAAAAAAGACAAATGCAGAATCGCCTGCTATCTCTTTAATTGAGGATACATCATCCAATGCTTTTTCATATTTTCCGATGGCTTCGTAGGCATACGCCCGATTAAATAATGCTTCTAAATAATCAGGCTTATTTGCCAGGGCCTGATTAAAATCTAAAATAGCTTCGTACTTGTGGTCCATTTCCGATTTGGCTACACCACGGTTGTTCAAGGCAGGGACATAATTCGGGTCTTTTTTCAGTGCCTCATCGTATAGTTGGATAGCTTTCTCATAGTTTTCATTCTCTAAATCTTTATTGCCCAATAAGAAAAAGCGGTCTCTTCTTTCGATTGCGCGCTCACAGAAAGTAAATAATAACCCAATGATTAGAAGAAAATTTCGCATGGAATATATAACCAAAAAGCCTGCACAAATGTCTGCCGACTTTTAAAACGAGTTATTTTATTCTAGTATCTATGACTTTCTAACGGATCCTCCACTGCTTGAGTCCGCATTAACATATTCAGGATTCCCCTTATACCTTACGGAACCTCCACTACTCGCCCGTCCCCTGATTTTTTCAGTAACACTCACCTTAATTGAACCTCCACTACTGGCGGATGCTTCTACTTCTTTGCTCATCAGGTCATACCCGTCATAATCTCCGGAGCTACTTACTTCGATCTCCTGATACTCGGCAGTCCCTTCTATTTCGATATCACCGGAACTGGATGCGCTTGCCTCAATTTCTTTTGCCTCTACATTGAGCCTTGTATCACCGGAGCTGGATGCTTCAATCTTCAACTCATCTATTCCAACAATTTTAGCGTTAATATCTCCTGAGCTGCTTACATCAACATCAAAATCGCCATTTGCTTGAATAACTTCCCTGGCATCAATAGAAGCAGATGATGAAGCACTGAGTGCACTGAGTGATTTATAAGTCACATGCACCTCTACATTTACACTCTTATTATTCCACCTTCTCCCGTTATCAATATGGATTTTTAAACGATTTCCGGAAACATCCGTCAATACTTCATCAAGATCGTGACTTCTTGAAACTACTCTCGCTTCTTCTTTATCTCCGGATTTGATAAAAACATTTATTCCCTCCTGCGCCGCTATTTTAGAAAAAGAAGACAGATTGCGTGTTTCTTCTGATTGGGCCAGTGCTATCCCGGCAACTAAAATCCCAAGAATTGTAATTAAGAATGCTTTTTTCATAAGTCTTTTATTTTTGGTTTTCAACGTTAATGTTCAAAATAAAAGATTCCGGAAATAAACAAAGGTTGCAGCTACAGCGAAGTTTTATTGCTTTTTGTGAAATTCTCCCACTTAGTCGTTTTGAAATGATCATCTCCGATGTATAGTAGGATTGGTTCCATTTGCTCCGGATTCAGATAACCGGCAATAGGTTGAATAATTCTCAAATCCTCATCTATAAAAACTGTCGTAGGATAGCTTAACCTATTGTTAGTTAATGCGGCAGCTAATTGATGATAACCTCTTCTTCCCGACGGAATAAATTCAAATGTGTGACCATTAAACTCTACCGACTCTTTCTGTTCCGCATTGAATTTAACGGGATAAAAATTCTTATTAATGTAATTTGCTATTTCAATCTTGCTGTAAGTCTTTTTATCCATCACTTTGCACCACCCGCACCAATCAGTGTACAAATCAACCAGTAACTTCTTTGGATGCTTTTCATGACGAGCTATCGCCTGCTCAAATGTTAACCATTCTACCTCCTGGCTACCTTCGGGACTACCCCAACTTCCAAATGAAAGTAAGACACTAAGACATAATGCTATTCGGATCAATTTCATAAAACCTAAACGGACAATCCATTCCTTTTAGTTCAAAAGACGAAATTAATCAAAATTATTTTCCTGTTGCCAGAAATTCACTTCTTCCCTTCAGGATTTTCTCTTCCAATGAGTTATCTGCGAAAAGTTCATTTGGGTTTTCAGAAGACTTTAGTACCACATTTTCTTCTATGTATTGAACTTCTACTTTTATCTCCTGCTGATTACTAAATTCATAAATAACAGTATGAGTCGGATTAATCTCTGAAGATCGGTCATAAAACTCACGACTACTTACAAAACTCAGTCCGTTCAGATAGCTGGCTACGGATGCACTGTCTGCCTGCCGATCTTGCAGATACCATTCTTCTCCTTTAGTAAGTTTAAATGCACTGTCCGGGTAATTAAATGAAATGGAAAAGAGTGAGTCTTTCTGTAATCTTAAAACTTCATTGTCCCGATAAGAGGCAGCATCCTTACCAATACTTGCCCCCATGAAACCATTAGCAACGTAAACCTCATTGTCCTCAAAAAGTCTTACAAATGTATAGAAACTTTGCTGTCCCTCTACTCCAAATCGGCCAATTACAATGTCCGTTAAAATTTCATTCTCTTCAAAAACCTTCACACGAGTTCCCGTTGAATCAACCGAATAATTCTTCCATTTATCAGGGCTTTTGGCAGCCATTCTTCCGGGCGTTATTGTGTTCAGGGAGTTTAGCAAAGAAATCACGGAACTTTCTTTAGCTGTTTTTTGGCTTCCGTCAGGTAAAGATACCTTCCATTCCTCTTCCATTGAAAGGGTAACATTTTCTTCACCTGTAACTATTTCAATTTTGGAAACCTTTGCGGTATCAATTGCCACCAATTCAGATTTCAATGATTTACTTCTTCCTCCTCTTTTGGTCAGTTGGGTCACTGCCAATACGATGACTAATGCTCCCAGAATAAGTAGTAAATTTTTTGTCGTTAATTTCATTTTAAGAATTTATTTAATTCAGTTACCCAAAATTTCCCTGCATCCATTGTTGACGCTTTTGCTGATTTCTCAACCTTCTGACAAATGCATAAATCAATAACAAGAGAATTGGAGCAAAAACATTGGCATATTTTATGACCTCTTTGGTGCTGTCTTCAATGCTTTCCAATGGTCGGGAATTAATTCCTTTTGTTCTGAGTTCAATGAGACCGGTATCATCCGCTAACCAGTCAATTGCATTAGAAGCTAAATTCACGTGATCCGGAGGAAGCTGCCTTACCTGCTGACCTTCTCCATTCAAATAAAAATCACCATTTCCAAACACGACCATTTTACCTAAACCTCCATTCAGGCCTTCCAAAGCCACTCCTAATGACTGTACGCCCATTCCAAAATCATTTTCAGTCCACCTTCTCTGGATATCAATGTAAGAAGGAGCTCTTTCGGTACCCGAACTACCGGAAGTAAACACGATTGGAGTTGATACAACTGAGGTATCAGTGTTTACCGGAACTACGTTTGTTGCAAAAGAGAAAGTAATTTCATCCAATCCTTTTGTTATCGGATGGTCTTCAAAGTTAGATACTCTTGGAAAGAATGGAAACTCTTTTTGGCTGTTGATGGTAAAAAAACCCTGACGCTGTTGGACATTAACTGTTGCACATTCTACATCTACTACAAAATCAGCCCCTAATTTTACTCCTTTTTGATTAAGCCAGTTTACCAGTCCAATATCCGGTGCAGTAGATAACAAACCCTGCTGCAAATCTCCCTGCACATTAGAATAAGCAATAAATAACTTTCCTCCTGAACTTAAATATGTGTCTAATTTATCAAAATGACTTTGAGGGACCGTATCCGAAGGAGCTAAAATTGCTATTGCTCTGTAGAAATCCGGAATACTCTCCTCATCTTTGATTTCATAGTTTTCTACCGAATAAAGTACTCCAAGTTGCTGTGACAGCTGGGGGATAGAACTAAGAGATGTCTCTCCGTGACCGGCCAATACTGCAATTTTTGGCTTATCCTGTACGGAAAGCTTCTTAATAGAGGTGGTTAATTCATATTCCATTGCGGCACCGGGCTGGATTAATGGAATGCTCTCTTTTTGCTCACCCATCTGTAAAACGGCTCCCATGTAAGCACGCATCTGCTCTACCCTGTCATTTTCACGCACGTTGATCATGATGGGGCCAATTCCCTTCTGCTGTACTTCCTGCTCTTTGGTTTGGTCTTCGTTAGGATTAATGAACTCATACACTACATTCCCACCGGAGCGTTGTTCATATTCAATGAGAATGTCTTCAAAATCCTTCCTGTTATTAAGCAATTGGGGCGGGAGGTCTTCAGAAAAATAGGCCGACACGGTGATTACGTCATCCAAATCACTAAGGATGTCCTTGGTCGCATCGCTTAGAGTATAACGTTCATCTTCTGTAAAATCTAACCTGAAATAAAGTTGATTAGAAATGAAGTTAGCGACACTTATTATTGCTACGATAATAATAAGCTGCGTAATTATGGTTTGTTTTTTCATCTTATTTCCAATTTCTTTTAGACAACATAATTTTAGTTCCAGCCAAGCCAATCAGAATGATTGAGATGAAGTAGATGATATCCCTGCTATCAATGACTCCTCTGCTTAGTGAATTAACATGCGTTCTTAAACTGAGGAAACTGAACACCTGACCTAAAGAGCCCGTGAGTCCTGAGCCGATCACATCAAACAGCATTTGAAAGAAAATCCCAATAAAGAGTGCAATGAGGAATGCTACTATTTGATTTTGAGTCAGGCTGCTGGCAAATAAGCCTATGCTTATATAGCTGGCTGCCAATAAAATCATTCCCAGATATCCTCCAATAACCCCGCCGTCATCTACATTGCCGAGTCGGCTTATCGTGATGTAATAAGGCACCGTGCACAGCAAGGCAATTAAAACAAGCACAAGACACGCAAAAAACTTACCTGCCACAATTTGCCCGTCAGAAACGGCTTTTGTGATAAGCAGTTCTATGGTTCCTGACTTATTCTCTTCTGCGATCATTCTCATGGTGATTGCCGGAATAAAGAAGAACAAAGACCAGAACGCAATATCATAAAAGACAGATAGGCTCGCCTGCCCAAGCATGAAAACATTGGTACCGAAAAGCCAGGTAAACGATCCACTCAATCCCAAGAAGAGAATGATCATTACGTAGGCGATAAGGGAATCAAAAAATCCCGAAAGTTCTCTTTTAGTAATTATCCAAATCTTGCTCATCTCTTAGTTAGTTAAATTTCTAAATACATCCTCCAAACGGGTCTCAATACCTGTCATTTCCATCAGATACCATTTCCTGGATACACATAGGTCAAATACCTCTTTTCTCGAACTTGATTCCGGTTTGCTTTGAACTGTAAACCAGTTCTCCTTTCCGTCAACAGGACTTACTTTTTCTACGTTTTTCAATTCTCTCAGTGCTTTCTCAATATTATCCTTACCCGATGCGTCAATATTTATTGTAAGTATTTCCTGTCCCTGCGCCTGCTGACGTAGTGTCTCCGAAGAACCGTCAGCAACGATTCTTCCTTTATTGATGATAAGGATTCTGTCACAGGTAGCCTCAACCTCTGAAAGAATATGCGAGCTTAGAATGACGGTCTTTTCTTTGCCTAAGTCCTTGATTAGCTTTCTGATCTCAACAATTTGATTGGGATCCAGCCCCGTAGTTGGTTCATCTAAAATCAACATCTCAGGGTCATGAATCATTGCCTGAGCCAGCCCCACCCTTTGACGGTATCCTTTGGATAGCTCCCCGATATTTTTATGCTTCTCTACATCAAGCCCGCACCGGTCAATCATCGCTCCGATCCGTGAAGGAATATCTGACTTGTTCACGCCTTGTATCTCCGCACTGAATCGTAAGTAATCTACGATAGGCATATCCAGATAAAGTGGGTTATGCTCAGGCAGATAACCGATTTTTTTCTTTACCTCTTCGGGATTTGATAAGACAGAAGCTCCTTCAACGGTTACATCACCGGACGTTGGTGCCATGAAGCATGTTATCATCTTCATTGTGGTACTTTTCCCCGCACCGTTCGGCCCTAAGAAACCAACAACTTCTCCCGTGTTGATTTCAAATGAAATATCATTGACAGCCTTTTGAATCCCGTATTTTTTGGTAAGATTCTCTACTACAATTGCCATAGTTGTCAAATTTCAAAAAACAGTGCAAGTTTAAAAACGATAGTAAAAAAGTTCAAACTGCTCATCATGTTAAATTATGTTAATCTCAATTAATATACGAATCAGGTTTTAAATTTAAACTTTATGAAGATTGGATTGATTGCGGACACCCACGGGTTCCTGGATATTAAAGTGTTTAACTATTTTGAGTGTGTTGATGAGATATGGCACGCAGGAGATATAGGTACTATGGAAGTGCTGGAAGCTTTAAGAGCATTTAAACCCACAATGGCAGTATGGGGAAACATTGACGGAGAGAGATTAAGGGTTGAATGCCGGGAAGAAGAAATATTCGAACGAGAAGGGGTGAAAGTTCTTCTTACACATATCGCTGCTAAGCCGCCTAAGTACAATAAGAAAGTGTCAGATTACGTAAAACAGTATCAACCTAAACTTCTTGTCTGTGGTCATTCCCACATCCTGAAAGTGATGACGGATACCGAGAACAAACTACTCTTTATGAATCCCGGTGCAGCCGGAAGGCAGGGGTTTCATAAGGTAAAGACCTTGCTGAGGTTCGATTTGGAGGACGGGGAGATTAAAAACCCCGAAGTGATAGAGTTAGGGCCGAGAGGCAAAACTCCATAAGATATTGTGCGGCTTATCTTCTTTATTCCAACGCCCTGAAATACTCCAGGATCGCCCGTGCCTCCTCTTCATTTAATTTTTGATCGACCATCAGTTGACCGTCAAACTCCATGAAAAGTGCTTTTGCCAGAGAATCCTTTTGAAGCATCTCATCCGTATTCAGGATCATGTTCATTACCCACTCGGGAGTCCTTCGTTTAAGGATTCCATCGGGAGAAGGCCCAATAAATTTCAATCCGATTTTATGGCATACCGTACACTTTTCTTTATAGATTGCTTCCCCTTTACGAACCAGTACCGAATCAATTACCTCCTCCAGCACTATTGAAGAAACAGGCCCTACCCCCTTATTTTTTAAATCCACGAAAACGGAAGCCTTCCGGAGTGACTCCTTCTCTTTCTTTTTAAAAGAAAACTCTTTTGGTGCTTCTTTAGGCCGGCACTGAAAAATGATCAGCGAAAGAAAAAGAAATGCAATTCGATATATCATTGAAATTATCTATCTTGCTAAGATGAAGCAATCCATGTTAATTGTCCTTAGTTTTATCGTAATTAGTTGCAGCCCCAAAGAGGAATGGACACCTCTTTTTAACGATGAAGACCTGGACGGATGGCATATCTATCTCAAAGGAAAAGAAAACTACAACGGCTGGTATGTGGACAGTGGAGTACTGGCATTCGACCCTGCCGGCAGAACAGTCATAAGCAATGCTGACCTGGTTACGGATCAACGGTTCACTAACTTTGAGTTATCCATTGAATGGATGATTTCGGAAAAAGGGAACTCAGGAATTTTCTGGGGAGTAAAGGAAGATACATCCTACCAGCATACCTACGAAACAGGTCCCGAAATCCAGGTACTGGATGATAACTGGACCGAATATATTGAAGAACGCGGAGATATTCAACGGGCAGGGTCCGTTTTCAATATAATTGCACCTTCCCGAATTGCAAGTAAACCTGCCGGAGAATGGAATCATTACCTCATCCATATTGACCACATTAAAAACGAAGGTTTTGTCCTTTTCAACAGGGTGGAAATCATGAGATTTCCTGTAAACGGACCCGAATGGGAGGAACTGATCAGCAACTCCGGATTCAAAAATATGCCGGGCTTTGGCAAAGAAAAAACAGGTCATATTGCTTTACAGGATCACGGAAATCAGGTGGCCTATCGAAACATCAGAATCAGGAAATTAATGTAGGCAGTTATGTTTTAGCCGGAACTTTATTTAAAAATATCTTTTTGGGCATTGCATAAAATGCAGTAGATTATCAATAAAAAAGAATGAATACAAAAATTCCCCACTGTCCCAAATGTCATGCTAAAGACGATGTCAAGCATGGGATGAGTGATGGAAAACAACCCTATAAATGCAAAGCATGCCCATACCATTTTACGATTCCCAAATTAGGCAAAGGAATAGATAATTATTATGTTTAACTATACCTCAGACTTTCTTAGGGCAGCTTCCAAATATTGGAAAAAAGGATTGGGTGAATTGTATCGTTCTTACTCCAATAGTGAACGAATTGCAGATATGGTTGTTGAAAAGCTCAAGTAACCTGTAGTGGAAAGGGAAAGAGACTTATATAAAATCCGTTGTGTATTTTAAATAATGATTTCTAATTTCAACATCAGCATAGCAACCACTCCTTTTTAATCGGCCTACATTTTTAATAAAAAAACAGACGACCCCTTGACAATTAAATCTTTTTATCCTTACTTTGTATTTTAATAAAAAGATGTTTAACCTTGCAACTGAAATAATTTTTTAAACAATAAATTTTTTTATGATGTTTTATTTTATTATACCCCCCCCCCCCTATATATAGTTAAACTTTTTCAGAAAGTTCTCCTATTTATCAGCGTGGGGATAGCACTAACCGCTTGCGGGGGAGACGACGATAAGCCGGTAGAAATAAAATTAGCTTTAGCTGAAACTTCGCTTTCCATTTCTGCCGATGAACTGGAACCGACAGACATAGCCGTCACGGCGAGCGGAGGGGAATGGACGGTAACCTCTAATGTAAACTGGCTGCGCGCAGAGAAGGTCGACAATGAAACACTTCGCGTAAGTTATGACAAAAATAACAAAGCGGAACCTCGCGAAGGGATCATTACCGCTTCTATTGGAGAAGTCAGCGGTACGATCTCCGTAACGCAAGAAGGCGTAAAGTTAGA
>JACONI010000099.1:100897-101237 GCA_014323825.1 Ekhidna sp.
CTTTCCATTCCCGCAGATGCGCTGGCTCCAACGGATATAGCCGTTACCGCAAGCGGAGGGGAATGGACGGTAACCTCTAATGTAAACTGGCTAAGCGCTGAAAACGTGGACAATAAAACACTTCGAGTGAGTGCTAACGCAAATACGGATGCCGACTCACGCACGGGCAGCGTCACGGTTTCATTAGGGGAGGTGAAAAAGTCCCTTAACGTTACGCAAGCCGGTGCGCCTGAAGACAATACGGAACAAAACACGGCAAACACCGCACCCGTCATTGCCGATCAGACCTTCTCCGTACCCGAAGATGCGAATAACGGAACCGCAGTCGGAACCGTGCAGG
>JACONI010000099.1:101257-158912 GCA_014323825.1 Ekhidna sp.
CAATAAAACACTTCGAGTGAGTGCTAACGCAAATATGACCGCCGACTCACGCAAGGGCAGCGTCACGGTTTCATTAGGGGAGGTGAAAAAGTCCCTTAACGTTACGCAAGCCGGTGCGCCTGAAGACAATACGGAACAAAACACGGTAAACACCGCACCGAACATTGCCGATCAAACCTTCTCCGTGCCCGAAAATGCGATGAACGGAACCGAAGTCGGAACCGTGCTGGCTAGTGATGCCGAAACGAATAACCTCATGTTTGCCATCACTTCGGGAAATACCGGTGATGTGTTTGATATAAATCAAACTACCGGAGCTATTACAACAGCAGGGGCGCTGGACTTTGAGATTACGCAAAGCTATACACTCAAGGTAAGCGTCTCCGATGGAAGCCTCTCGGCTACGGCTGACATAATTATCAATGTCACGGATGTGGAGGAGATCACTGAACCGGTAAACACTGCACCCACCATTACCGATCAGACCTTCTCCGTACCCGAAGATGCGGTGAACGGTACTGAAGTCGGAACCGTGCAGGCGAGTGATGCCGAAACGAATAACCTCATGTTTGCCATCACTGCGGGAAATACAGGCAATGCTTTTGCCATAGGTGAAGGCACAGGGGCTATTACCACGGCAGGAACTCTTGACTTTGAGAATACGCAAAGCTATACACTCAAGGTAAGCGTCTCCGATGGGGAACTCTCGGCTACAGCAGATATAACTGTCAATGTTACCGATGTGGATGAAACGGCAGCGACGCGCCAGGCAATTGCTAACGACATTGAGACGCTAAAAGGTAAGCAAGATGGCCACCTACGGACTACGAACATTGCAGATGCGCAAATGAAAATTGCGGCCCTAAAAATGGAAAGTCTGGCCACGGCAGCCACCTATAAAGCGGCAATAGATGCGATTGCGGCAGTTACGGCATTGGATGGAGCGGCAGTTACGGCACTACAGGGTGAGATTGACGCTATCTCTGCAAAAATTACCGCTTTGGAAAATGCCGGCAACGCCCCGGCGGGCACGATTCCCCCTCTCAAAACGTCTTTGGAGGCCCGGAAAACGGCACAGAAAGTGCTTTCCAACGGTGCCTCGGGCTTAACGACCGAACTGCGCAAAATTACTGTCTCCGAAGAAACTAAAACTATGGCACTCCTAACGGAGCTTAACAAATCACTTCCGGATTGGGATATCGTCCTCATGCTGATAAACGAGGGCGCTGACGTAAATGCCAGAAATAGGGATAGAAATACGGCTTTATCGTATATGGCGACTATAGGCGGGGATAATGCGACTAGCGTCGTCAACAGTTTAATAGACGCAGGAGCTAATGTGAACATTCGAGTTAATGGTCAAAATACGGCTTTAATAATTGCGGCCGTTTTTAGCCGTACAGCTATCGTAAAAGTTTTATTAGCTGTTGATGGTATTAAGGTGAATGCTATAGGTAATAGCAACCTTACAGCACTAGATGTGGCAGCTAACGAAGCTATAAAAGCTGCCCTCCGCAAGGCAGGTGCCAAAACGAAGGCGCAGCTCGACAGCGAATAAGCCCCAAACCTCTGTCATAAAGCCCTTGCAGGAGTGTGGGGTCTTTTTTGGAATAAAATATAGATTAAAATCTTCAAGGTGTTGAACACCTTGGAGGTTTAAATGACCACGGTGTTACAGAAAATTGTCAGGTAACAATGCCTAAAAAAGTCACACTGCAACCGCAGCTTTTATATGAGGGTGCGGATCGTAATTGATTAATTCAAAATCTTCGAATCTGAACTCAAAAATATCTTTTACCCCGGGATTGATCTTCATCGCAGGTAAATTACGAGGAGTTCTTGTAAGCTGAAGTTGAGCCTGCTCTATATGGTTTGAGTACAAATGAGCATCTCCAAATGTATGTACAAAATCGCCCGGCTCAAGGTTACAGACCTGTGCCGACATCATCGTAAATAAAGCGTATGACGCAATATTGAATGGGACTCCCAGAAAAACATCTGCACTTCGCTGATACAGTTGACAACTCAAACGTCCATCAGCAACATAAAATTGAAAAAGGGCATGACAAGGAGGTAAAGCCATATCATCCACATCAGCAACGTTCCACGCACTTACGATATGCCTTCTGCTATCCGGATCATTTTTGATACTATCCATTAATTTTTTAATCTGATCAATCCGATGCCCGTCTGCCGTTTTCCAACTGCGCCATTGAACGCCGTAGACCGGTCCTAAATTCCCATCTTCATCCGCCCATTCGTCCCAGATAGATACCTCATTTTCTTTCAGGTATTGAATATTTTGGTCTCCTTTCAAAAACCAAAGTAACTCGTGAATGATGGATTTTAAATGAAGTTTTTTTGTTGTGACACACGGAAATCCTTTACTTAAATCAAACCTCATCTGATACCCGAATACACTCTTTGTTCCGGTGCCCGTCCTATCCGTCTTTTCCGTACCTTTTTCAAGGATATGCCGCACGAGACTGAGGTATTGTTGCATAGTATTCTTACGTTTGACGGTAAAATTAACAGAAAGCCTGAATTCACTTATTGATAAATATGTTGAATGGTCATTGACCAAAGCCGGCAGGGTCATACTCACCTTTGTCTTACTCATCATGACTTTATTTTTTGGGTTGGGTTTGGCAAAACTTGAATTTGATTTTGAACTCGAAAAATTCTTTCCCAAGAATCATCCGGAGAGTTTACTTTATAAAGAACATGTAAAAGAATTTGGTTATGACAATGATTTCCTTCACATTATTTTGGAAAATGAGAGGGGTGTATTTGAGACTCGTTTTCTATCTAACGCCGTTGCTTTTGAAGCAAGTTTGGATAGCATTGAAGATGTGATTCGCGTGAACTCTCCTCTTTCCTTGCAGCATGTCATAAAATCACCAACCGGTCTTATTACTTTTCCATTAATACATTCAAAAGATCCCGATAAACTAAAACAGGACAGCGTTCGGGTCTTCAGTAATCCCCTTTACAAATCAGCTTTTAGTAATGATGCAAAATCTTTAAGTATTTATCTTCATCACAGCCACTTCGATGATCCGGATAGAGGAAACAGACTTATTCGATCAATTAAAGAAAACGCAGCTAAAAACGGGATTGATAAAATACGCCTGGTAGGTAAGTTAAGTGCAGCTAAAACATTCATAGAACTCATTAAGAAAGATTTCAGCAAATATTTAACAGGCTGTTTAATGCTGAGTTATGTTTTTTTATTCATCATTTTCCGGGATTACAGAGCGGCCATACTCCCCTTTTTGATAAGCCTTCTGGCTATTTTCTGGACTTTTGGATTCATGGCATTGTTGGGAGTAAAGATCAATCTTCTAAGTTGTCTGCTTCCTCCCATTCTATTCTTTGTTTCAATGTCAGATGCCATTCATCTGATGAGTGTATTTTCTAAAGTATCCGGTACTAATCAGCATGAGAGATTGAGAAAAGTCATCCGTATAGTTTGGACTCCCACACTGCTTACCTCATTGACCACTTCGGCTGGCTTCCTTAGCCTGTTTTGGATAAATACAGAACCTGTTCAGGTATTAGGACTCTTCGCCGCTGTTGGAATTCTGATTGCATTTATCATAACGTTCACTTTAGGATTACTTCTTACTCCGTCACTTAATCATGTGAAGAGAGTCAGGTTTTCAATTCCGGGCAGATTCTCCGTATTTGTTACAGGTAATAAAAGGCAGATTCTGATTGCAATAAGTCTAATATTAGTGGTTAGTCTTCCGGGAGTATTTAAGCTAAAGGTTGATTCTTATCTACTGGGAGATTTACCGGAAAATAATGAGGTAAGGAAAAATTTTGATTTTGCCGACCGTTTCCTGGGAGGTTCCAAACCTTATGAGGTTAGAGTAGAAGTAGCAGATACGTCCTATTCAATTTGGGACAAGGAGGTAATGGATGAAATTGTTAAAATTGATAACTATCTGACCTATGAATATCCGGTTTCGAAGGTACAGTCACCGGCATCTATTATCAGGTATTTTCACATGGTGAACAATGGGGGCATCAATAAGAACTATAAATTTCCGGAAACCAAAAGAGCTTACCGGAAAGTAATTGAACTAAAAAACAGGATAGATTCCAAAAGAATAGATAAACTTATCACGGATCGTTCTAAAACAGCTCGCTTGATCGGTTTCTTCCCGGAGCTGGGTTCTCATGAAACCGGCAGGAGAAATGAGAAGCTAAGGGCCTACCTTGACAAGCACTTGAATACAAGCCTGATAAGGTATCGGATAACAGGAACAACTTATTTGATAGATAAGAGTCATGAGTGCTTATCAAAGAACTTAATATTTGGAATCCTTACAGCCATTTTGGTAATAGGGTCAATACTTGGACTTTACTTCGGGTCTTTTAAACTATTCGCTCTCAGTTTAATACCCAATCTTATTCCTCTGATTGTTATTGCCGGAATCATTGGGTGGTTTAACGTTTCATTGAATATGACAACAGCGATCATCTTCACGGTTGTCTTCGGAATTGCCGTTGATGATACCATTCACATGCTTAGTCACTATCTGAGAAACGAAGGATCTCATAAAGAAAGGCTAGATCAAACTTTCCACCATGCCGGAGGAGCATTATTAATCACTTCAATGGTAGTCAGCCTGGGATTCTTACTTTTCTTATTCTCCAGCTTTGGGGCTGCCTTTTACCTGGGACTTTTCATAACCCTGTCACTCATCATAGCCCTTTTGGCCGACTTACTGGTACTGCCCGTTTTGATGGGATATGTAAGAAACGTGAGTTAGGTGTAAGCAAGTGTAATTTTTTTATGAAGAATATAATTATATCAGACTCACGTTAAGATAAGGCGAATGTATTTTCCGATAATATCGAATTCTATGTTTACGATGTCTCCCGTTCTCAGCCTGTTAAAATTGGTGTGTTTAAATGTATAAGGAATTATCGCAACAGAAAAATGTGCTTCATCCACCTCAAAGCAGGTCAGGCTCGTACCATTAATACAAATACTCCCCTTTTCCACTAACAGACCTTTTTTCCGGAGATGAAACCTAAAAATCCAACTTCCGTTTTCATCTTTAACAGATGCTACTGTCGCTGTGGTATCCACATGCCCCTGTACTATATGACCATCAAAACGTCCATCCGCCTTCATACAACGCTCTAAGTTGACCGCCTCTCCTTGAACCAATTTGCCAATATTAGACTTTTTTAATGTTTCATCAATCGCTGTAACCCAATGAGTGCCGTTTTCCAACCCGGTGACAGTCAGGCAAACCCCATTATGAGAAACACTTTGATCAATTTTTAACTCCTCTGAAATAGGAGATGATACCTGAAAGTGGACATTACTGCCTTTCTTTTCTATTGTCTCTACTTTTCCTAAGGATTCTATTATTCCTGTAAACACGTTATTTAACTTTATATTTCAAAATAAATCAATTGAAAGATACCTACAAGCATAAAGGATTACGCAGACAACTGGTAAAAGAAATCATTAGCAAAGGCATCACCGATGAGAAAGTACTCACTGCAATAGGTAAAATACCCCGTCATTTTTTCTTCGAACACATATTTGATATTCATGCCTATGAAGACAAAGCCTTCCCGATTGAAGCCGGACAAACCATTAGTCAGCCTTTTACAGTGGCATTCCAATCCGAGAAACTAAATGTAAAACCGGGTCAGAAAGTTCTGGAGATTGGGACGGGATCCGGCTACCAGGCTTGTGTACTTATTGAGCTTGGTTCCGAAGTTTATACCGTTGAGTATCAAAAGAAGTTATACCAAAAAGCTATTCGTTTTCTACCGGCAATAGGCTATCAGCCACACATGTATCATGGCGATGGATCCAAAGGGTTACCTCAATTTGCACCTTACGACCGGATAATAGTTACTGCAGGATCACCGGGCATACCTGAAGAACTCATTCAACAACTGAAGGTCGGGGGAGTCCTGGTCATTCCTGTAGGAGATGAAGAATTACAATCCATGTTAGTTATAGAGAAGGTATCGGAGAATAAAGTAAAAAGGAAAGCATATGACCACTTCAGCTTTGTACCTTTGCTTGGTGAAAAAGGGCGATCAGCAAACACAGATTGATCTAAATAAATGGCTAAATACAAACGTTATGAAAGTAAAAAAATGCAATGAGTCGTATGTTACAATGACTGAGTTGGTACTTCCAAATGATACCAATGGCTTGAATAATTTAATGGGCGGGCGATTAATGCATTTTATGGATATTGCGGGAGCTATTGCGGCTCAGAAGCATTCGAATAGAATCGTAGTGACAGCTTCTGTTGATAATATCTCATTTTCCGAACCTATCCGAATAGGAAATACTGTAACGATCACTGCATTTGTAACCCGGGCATTCAGCTCCTCGATGGAAGTTTATCTTGAAGTAACCGCAGAAGATATCCCTGTAAATAAGAAAGTAAAATCCAACAGAGCATTTTTCACCTTTGTTGCAGTAGACCAATCCGGAAGCCCAATTGAAGTCCCCAGCGCAGCGCCGGAGACGGAGTTGGAAAAAGAACTTTACGAAGGTGCACTAAGAAGAAGGCAGCTCCGCCTCGTTTTAGGCAATCGAATGAAACCCAGTGAAGCAAAAGAATTACGATCCATTTTTGAATCGGAGGACTAAGTCATGATGAATAAAACGCATCTTCATCTTCTTATCAACGAAGAGATTTATCGGATCAACCGAGAGCAAAACGGTGGCATTCCCCCAAAAGATGCGATAGTCGAACATAAAACCGAAGACGCACAGATTTCCTCTAAAGAACAGCAGAATGGTCACTTAGAGGAAGTTGCGGAGATAAGAAATAAGAAACCTGAAGAGCATGTTATCCCGCTAGCCATCTTTCATGATTCCTCATCGGAGCCGGATCTTCAACTGCTTCAAAAAATTATTGACGCGTGCAAACTGGAAAAAGAGACTTACACTATTTTCGGAAGTGGCTTCAATAAAGAGTTAAAATTTGACAAAGCACTTGTCTTCGTTGCAAAATCCAAAACTTTTTATGAGCCGATACCCTACCGGGAAGGTCAAATCTTATGTTCCAAGCCATTGGGTCAAATCTCAAATGATCAACAGGAAAAGGCAAAGTTGTGGGGAGCGTTGCAAAAGTTTATTTAATCCGTTGTGCAATATCAACCTGTGTCGTCGCAGGAAAATGTGATTTAAGAGGAGAAAAACCCCGACAGAAATGCCGGGGCTGTTTATACTTTGGTGGCTCTTTGTTACTTCCTTATCACGATCCTGCCCACAGCCTTACGCTCCTTAACTCCTTCAATGACCACAAAGAAGAGACCCTCATTCAAACCTGAAAGATCGTACAATCCATCCTTTGAAACAGGATAACTTCTGACCAGATGACCTGCCGTGCCGATAAGACTCACCCCGATCAACTCATCGGAAATGCCTGTCAGTCTGAATTGGCCGGAGGCAGGGTTCGGATAGAGGACTACACCTTCGGCAGAGGGAACACCTAGCACATCACTGGTAACCGTAACGGTAATGGTCTGTGTAACATCATTCACTCCGTCGCTTGCCTTTACTTCCACTTCATAGACATTGTCATTATCCGCACTGCCGGGGGCTTCAAAGTCGGGAGCATTTCTGAACGTCAAATCCCCGCTGCCTGCATCAACGCTGAAACTGTCTTCGTCTGCTCCACCACTGACGGAGTAGGTAAGCGTGGTGTTCGCATCCGCATCGGTGGCGGTGACAGTCAATACGGTAGTGGTTCCTTCAACCACGCTTTTCGTATTATCCGAGGTAATCACCGGTGCTTCGTTCTCATCGGTAACCGTAACGGTGATATCCTGCGGGTTGCTGGTGTTCACCCCGTCGCCGGCGGTTACTTGTACAACGTAGGTATTAGTATTATTTGCACTGCCTTTTGCTTCAAAGTCAGGAGCCGAAGTGAATGTCAAAGCACCGCTATTTTCATTAATGCTAAACTTGATCCTATCCGATCCTCCACTGAGGGAGTAGGAGAAGGTTGTGTTGGCATCCGCATCGGTCGCTAAGACGGTTAGCACTGCGGTGGTATTCTCTGCCACACTTTTTGTGTTACCGGAGGTAATCATCGGATTGTTGTCATTCGCATCGGTAACCGTAACGGTGATCGTCTGCGGACTGCTGTCTCTTGTCCCATCATTTGCCGTTACTTGTACAACGTAAGTATTGTCACCATCCACACTGCCGGGGGCTTCAAAATCAGGAGCAGAGTTGAACGTCAAAGCACCACCGACTGCATCAATGCTGAAACTACTCCTGTCCGACCCTCCACTGAGGGAATAGCTGATCATTGCAGTCGCATCCGCATCGGTAGCGGTGACAGTTAGCACTGCGGTGGCATTCTCTGCTACGCTTTTTGCATTATTCGAGGTAATCATCGGACTGAACTCATTTACATCGGTGACCGTAACGGTGATCATCTGCGAAACGCTGTTTTCTCCGTCGCTTGCTGTTACGGCCACAACGTAGGTATTGTCATTATTTGCACTGCCTTTTGCTTCAAAGTCGGGAGCCGAAGTGAAAGTCAAAACTCCGCTATTTTCATTAATGCTAAACTTGCCCATATCCGATCCTCCACTGAGCGAATAAGTGATTGTTTCGCTGTCTGCATCGGTGGCCGTCACGGTCAGCAGCGTAGTGCTTGTAGTGGTGCCCTCCCGGTACCGATACACTGCTTTTAGAAGTAAATATCGGCAACTGATGATTTATGTAGAGCTTGGAGACTCTTTCTGCTATGCCCATATCTCCCGTGATGAGCACATCCTCATCTCCGTCCTTATCCACATCTGAAAAAGCGATGGAACTACTAATAACCCCTGTAAAGGACGTTCCCTCTTTCTCCGTAAAATTGCCATCCCCGTTATTGACGTAGAGTTTGGCAAAACTTGATGCAGCCCTGGAATCTCCCCGATTTCCCGTAATAAGCACATCCTCATCTCCGTCTTTATCCACATCTGAAAAAGCGATGGAACTCTCATAAACATACGTGAAGGGTCCTCCTTTCCTAATAAAGTTTCCGGAACTGTTACCTTCATTTAAGTAGAGCTGGGAAAATCCTGAGGCTCCAGCCCGCGTACCCGTGATGAGCACATCCTCATCTCCGTCTTTGTCCACATCCGAAAAGGCAACAGAACCCCTAGTAACCCCCGAAATGAACACGCGTTCTGTCTTTTTCGTAAAACCACCGGCCCCGTCATTAATATAGAGTTCGGAAATTATTTCTCTGTCGCTGTTCTGTCCCGTGATAAGCACATCCTCATTTCCGTCTTTGTCCACATCCGCAAAGGCAATGGAACCACTAACAACCCCTGTAAAGGACGTTCCCTCTTTCTCCGTGAAGACACCCTTTTCGTCTTCTTGGTTATTGACGTTATTGATGTAGAGCTTGGAAGTATACTCCCTGCCGGAAGCAATGCCCGTAATGAGCACATCCTCATCTCCGTCTTTGTCCACATCCGCAGAGGCAATGGAACTAGCATTAACAGCCGCAAAGGGCACACCTGTCATCTTCTTCGTAAAATCACCATCCCCGTCATTAATGTAGAGTTCGGTAATTCTTGTATCAATAGTATTCCGTCCCGTGATAAGCACATCCTCATCTCCGTCATTGTCCACATCCGAAAAGGCAACGGAACCGTCCCAAACTCCCGTAAAAGATGCTCCCATTTTTTTTTCGGCAAAGTTTCCCGAACCATCATTGATGTAGAGCTTGGAAGTATACTCCCTGCCGGAAGCAATGCCCGTAATGAGCACATCCTCATATCCGTCCTTGTCCACATCCGAAAAAGCTACGGAACCGTCCCAAACTCCCGTAAAAGATGCTCCCATTTTTTTTTCGGCAAAGTTTCCCGAACCGTCATTGATGTAGAGCTTGGAAGTATACCCACTGCCGGAATCCACGCCCGTAATGAGCACATCCTCATCTCCGTCCTTGTCCACATCCGAAAAAGCTACGGAACTGCTGTTAATCCCCGTAAAGGACGTTCCCGTTGTCTTTTCGGCAAAGTTACCCGACCCGTCATTGAGGTAGAGCTTGGCATTACCTTTGCCACCATCATATCCCGTGATAAGCACGTCCTGATGCCCGTCTTTATTTACATCCGCAAAGGCGATGGAACCGGCATTAACCCCCGGAAAGGGCATTTCCATCTTCTCGGTAAAGCTGCTTTCCCCGTCATTGAGGTAGAGTTTGGCAATTCTTTTGCTGCCTGTCCATCCCGTGATGAGCACATCCTGATGCCCGTCCTTATTCACATCCGCAAAGGCGATGGAACTATTATAAACCTCCGCAAAGGGCGTTGCCCTTTCGACAAAGTTTCCCGACCCGTCATTGAGGTAGAGCTTGGCAATGCTTTCGCTGCCGCCAAGCCATCCCGTGATGAGCACGTCGGGATGCCCGTCTTTATTCACATCCGCAAAAGCAATGGAACTATCATCAACCCCCGCAAAGGGCGTTCCCGATTTCTCCGTGAAGGTGAACTGGGCGAAGGCCGTGCTGCAGGCCAGGCATAACACCGGGCCGGCTAAAACCTGCCTGGGGCTGCTGGAGAACTGTTTTGTTTTAGTAAATTCGGTACTAAGCATGGCTATGTAATTTTAAAGGTTATCAAATTAGTTTCGTAAACAGTATTTGGTACTGTTCCAAAAAGTATGATTTATAACTTGTTCAAAAAGAACAAGTTAGTGTAAGCTTGCATAAAAATTAATTTTCAAAATTGATGAAAATACAAATCACACTAACCTGCCCTCAATGTAAGAGTATGAATATAATCAAAAACGGAAAGAAAAAAGCTAAAAAGCAAAATTATTTATGTAATGACTGCTCTCGCCAGTTTATCGGCGATCATGCGCTGAGCTATAAAGGGGCTCATTCTAACACGATTACACTGATTATGAGGATGTTGGTGAGAGGTTGCGGCATCAGAGCTATAAGCGTTATTTTGAACATTTCGCTTAGCAAAGTGTTAAAAACCTTAGAAAAACAGCAGGTAGTCCTCCAACCCAAGCATAGCTTTTACGATAAATTGGAAGTCGATGAGTTTTGGACTTATGTAGGCAAGAAGCGTCATAAACTCTGGTTGATTTATGCTTATCATCGGGAGAGTGGAGAGATCGTTGCATGGGTCTTTGGCAAACGTAATACAAATACTGTCAGAGAGTTATGGTGTAAAATAAAAGCACTAGGTATAAAATGGGGCGGGCTATTGACGGATAATTGGAAGCGTTTTAAGCGGGCATTTAGTGACACCCATCACGTGATAGGCAAAGAGGGTACTAAGAGTATTGAAGGCAACAACTGTCGGTTAAGGCACCGGATCAGGAGAGCCTTTAGGCGAACGTGTTGTTTCTCAAAAAAGATGGAAAATCATATCAAAGCCTTTGAATTAGCCTTTTATTACATCAATTACGGGCATATTTGAGCTATCATACTTTGTATAACACCTCCTCATTTTGAAAACCATTCAAGAGGAATAGCCAACTCTCTACCATCTTCAAAAAAAATGATCATTTTATCTTCCGTAAATGATAGGTCTATTGCTAAAAATGATTTATTTATCATTAAAGTATTCATCCCATTTTTGTATAAAGTGTGCTGTATTTTTTTTTCGACTAATTTACGGATTTCCTTTATTTCAGAAGCGTTAAACTTCTTTGACTTGATCAATTGCAAAGGCTCAAGATTAAATTTTGCCGTTTCATTGTCTTTTTGATGTGAATATGTTTGAGCCAATGGTCATTGACATAAAAGAAAAACCTATATCCCCTGTATTTTAAAATGGTTGGCATTTCATTTTTGCAACTTATTAGTCTTTTTTTCAGTAACCAAGAATACTAACCTCCGTGATTTAGTCAAGCATCTATGCAAGTGATAAATGCACAAAATAACGCTTATATCTCTAATCACTTCTCACAACCATACTTATAATCAGAGGAATAGTGGTAGAATGATCTCCTTTATGCCTCAAAGCATGGTCGGCCATAAACTGGCGAAAGCAGGCATTACATAAATCATTTTGCTTTTTAGCTTTTTTCTTCCCGTTTTTACTACATTTATACTCTTACACTGAGGGCAGGTTAGTGTGATTTATATTTTCATTAATTTTAGAAAATAATTTTTATGAACATTTACATTAACTTGTTCTTTTTGAAGAAGTTAGAAATCATACCTTTTATAACAATACCAGTCATAAATTAAGAAGCAATCATTGAAAGCAATAATATTACAAGAGACAGGTGGAAAAGAAAAATTAATATATAAAGATATTTCAAAACCTGAACTAAAAAACGGAGAGGTGTTAGTTGAAATAAAAGCTGCACCGGTAAACTTCATTGATACTGTCATTAGGGAAGGGAATATGCCTCCGGGTATGATGCCTGACTTACCTTATATTCCAGGTGTTGAAGGTAGTGGAATTGTCATTGAGTCTAATGGAACAGATTTAGTTGTAGGACAAAAGGTTGCTTTCTTGGGTCCAATTGGCACCTCTACTTATGCGGAGTTCACTGCTGTAGATGCTAAAAAACTGATTCCCATTTCAGAATCAACAGACATACTATCTGCTGGAGCAATGCCGGTAACATATTTTACTGCTTATCATATGCTTCATAATGTGGCTCGGGTGCAAGATGGTGGTTATGCTCTTATTTATGCAGCCTCTGGTGGGGTAGGCACTGCTTTAATTCAATTAGCAACGATTGCAGGATTAAGGATAATTGCTCTGGATAGAAAAGATGAAAAAGTTGAAAATGCATTAAATATTGGTGCTAGCTATGCGTTTAATCTAAGTTCTAATTGGAAAGAGCAAGTCAAAGAGATAACTAATGGTAAGGGCATAAATTATATTTTTAATCCCGTTGCCGGAGATACAATCAAAGACGACCTTGAAGTTCTTGCGACTCTAGGCCATATAGTGATTTTTGGATTTTTAGCAGGCATTGGTGAAACTAATATGCAGGCAGAGGTTGTAAAACATTTTAGTAAGGCTCCTACTATTTCTTATTCTGAGATCTATGCAACTTACTTTAGTAATTATGATTTAGTTGAGTCATCTATGAAGCATCTATATAAGCTACTAGATGAAGGAGAAATTAAGCCTGTTTATAAAACTCTTCCACTGAGTGAGGCAGCAAAGGCCCATGAGATGATTGAGAGTGGTAAGGTGATTGGAAAGTTATTACTTACGCTAGGTGAGTAAACTCAGAATGCGACTACTCATAATAGTATTTGTAGCCGAGAGAAGTATATCTTAGGTACACTAGTGTCATTACCAAGAGAGTATCCATTTTTTATAACCATGTTACATCAAAGATGCAGACGGATTAAAAGAAGCGGTTACCATGCTAATCTTAAAAAACAATCCATTAAATATAATTAGGTAACCATGCCCGATTTTATAACTCATTAATTAGTTTTTCAACGGAGCGAGATTTTAATTTTCCTGCTCTTATCAATTTTTTTTATTTCTTCAAAACTCATCGTAGCGATTTCTTTACTGATTTTATCCCTTGTTTCACGCATAAAATCAATTGCTTTAAATCCTTCAATGGCTGTTTGATTATTTTTCATAACTAACTATTTCTTTGGGTGGATAAATATTATTTCACTTTCATTTTGAATAAACCATTGATTTTGTCTATTACTTCGTTAAATTTTTGGTCGCTTATCTTTCCTATTTTGTAGAGAATAATCTTTTTGTCCGCAGTAAATATCCTGTTTGGACGGATATTGCTTTCTTTTTTCAAATTACCTGTTTCAAAATCTTCATTGCGTAATTCAATAGCATAAGGGTCTCTGTTAAATTGGCTTGTAATTTGACAAAGGATAATATCATTTCCAATCAAAATCTGCCAATACCAAAGCAGGTCTGCGTTTGTTGTTGGATAAATCAGAAAACGGAAAAGGAACGACTACAATATCTCCCGCTACAAATCTTGCCATGCTTCCTCTTCTTCTTTTTTATTCCAGTCTTTGGCCAAGACTTGCTCGCTGGCAAAATGCGTTTCTATATCGGTTTTTTTTTCCTCTTTCCAAGCCTTTGAGAAGGATATATCCGATTGACTGTCCTTTGTCCCTCTTTCTAACTGAGAAACAAAATCTGATAATGTCTTAAGTTCCTTTGCAGGTATCTCAAGAATTTTTTTGACTAATCTATTTCTTATTTGTGCTTCTGTTTGCATAGTATTTAACTTAATCTTAACATTAATATATTAGCTTGTTTTTATCTGAATTTATACGGAATTAAAAAACCTTCTAATGATACTTAAACTTTCTTCGTTGCTTCATAATAAAATCTATTTCTATAAAAAAGGAATTACCCAACGTAATCTCATTCCCTTGTACTTCCTAAAATATGCTATATTTTTCTTACTCCTGAGTATTCATCTCTTAACCAAAAAGGGACAAGATATTTTACGTTCCTTTCAAAAAGTTTAGGTACACCTTTTTTTTTGTATTTATCCAAACTATGTCTTTATGTAAGACAGGCTCAATAAATTCTTCCTTTTCAGGAACTACAATCACATTGATATCATTATTCATTGCTCACTTATATTAAATATCATAGGGTTTTCTCGTTCAAAGTCAACTTCTGAACCATCATCTAAAACTTGTTTTAGTAAATAAATATTCTAATCCAGTTTTAATCAAATTAAACTCAATTTTATTGCCATTAGTTTGTTAAGGATACTCCATTTTTGTGATTTTGCAAACCGGCTTCCAGAAAATCAACAAATCCGGAGATGCTCAAATCGTATGCTCTAGGCTCCATTAGCAGCTTTCCATCTTCATTAACCAGCACATAGAAGGGTTGAGCATTATTGTTAAATTGAGTAATTTGAAAATTGGCATTTTGTTGTCCGATTGTTTTTTTGACCTTGCTATCATATTCGGATGTGTACCATTGATCTTTTGGCAGTTCAGTCCTGTCATCTACATACAAGGCAACCAACACAAAATTTTCACTAAACCCGGATAGTACCTCGGGGTTGGACCATACACGCTGTTCCATTTCTCTGCAATTAACGCAGCCATGGCCGGTAAAATCTATGAAGATCGGTTTCCCCTGTTCTTTGGCGCATTCTACTGCCTGGCTGTAATCGAAGTATCCGACGAGTCCATGCGGCCATTCCAGAATGTCATTGTGGAGGGGCTCTTCACAAGCAACTCCGCCGGCTTCTTTTTGGAGGAGATTAAAGTTGTGAGTGCTCATCGGTGGAAGGAAACCAGAGAGCGATTTTAATGGTGCCCCCCAGAGCCCCGGTATCAAATTGATAACGAATGCGAAAGCTGCTACAGCAAGGACAAGTCTGCCTACGGATATTTTTTGGTTATCATCGTCACTTTTAAGTTTGATCTTTCCCATAAGATAAAAAGCCAGGAGCCCAAAAATTGCGATCCAAAGAGCGATGAACACTTCGCGATCCAGGATCCCCCAATGATATGCCAGGTCAGCAACGCTTAGAAACTTCAAAGCGAAAGCCAGTTCCAGGAAGCCTAGAACAACTTTAACGGAATTCATCCAACCTCCCGACTTCGGAAGATTATTTAACCATGCAGGGAAAATGGCAAAACCGGTAAAAGGAATTGCAAATGCCAGTGAGAACCCAAACATTGAGACCGTTCCCTCCAGAATGCTCCCTCCGCTCAGCGTATTTATCAGCGCAGTTCCAACAATCGGGAACGTGCAGGAAAAGCTGACCAGAACGAGTGTAACAGCCATAAAAAAAATTCCGGCCAGTCCTCTCCTGTCTGCCTGTCGATCTATCTTGTTTACAAGACCGGAGGGAAGGGTCATTTCAAAAAGTCCAAAGAAGGAAAGAGCGAAAAGAATAAATACGAAAAAAATTATCAGGTTGAAAAGCCAATGTGTGCTTAATTCATTCAAGGCTGTGAAACCCCATATCAATGAGATAAGAAATCCGAGGAGGCTGAAGAAGATGATGATAGATAGACCGTAGATAAGTGCTTTAACAATTCCCTGCTTTTTGTTTTTACTTTGTTTCAGGAAGATGGATACGGTAATCGGAATCATTGGATAAACACAGGGAGTAAGCAAGGCCACCAATCCTGCCAGAAATGCAGTTATCAGAATTGCCCAAATACCACCGCTGCCTTGATTAGAGTCCTCCTCCTCTCTTTCAATGTACTTTTGATCCGAGCTAAATGAAAACTCATCTTCAAAGGGAATACATTTTCCATCAATATCCGAACATACCTGATAATAGTAGCTTCCTGCGATGGCAAAATCATCTTTAATGATTTTAACTTTTTGCTCAAATAAACCTTTCTTCTTAAAATAAGTGTATTCCCCTTCCCATAGAGAATCGTACTTCTTCTTTGGGTTTACCGGATCTATCTTTCCAATAAGCTCAAAAGAGTCATTCAAATCAAAATTGAACTCCGTCACAAGAGGCCCAAGCTCCGGGTCAAAATCCGAGGAATAGAGATACCAGTCATTTTCTATTTCTGCTTCAAAACTTAATATTATCTCATCACCTGCTTTGGGAGACTCATTTGAAATATTTACTTCCCAGCTTATTGGTTTCAGAACTTGAGAAAAAGCAGATATGACGATGAATTTAAATAATATCCAGAAAAAAATTATCTTTTTCATTAATTATGATTTATTTATTTTATCTCTGTGAAAAACTGATAAAAATGAGTTATCGTTTCAATGCCTCTATAATAATTAAAGAGTCCATAGCTTTCATTTGGAGAATGAATGGCATCTTCCTGAAGACCGAATCCCATCAAAATTGAATCCAGGCTTAGCTCTTTTTGGAAGAGCGCAACGATTGGGATGCTTCCGCCCTCCCGGGTTGGAATCGGTTCTTTACCCCATGTTTTCTTCATGGCCTTAGCCGCAGCTTTGTATCCGGCAGCATCCGTAGGAATTACGGATGCTTCTCCCCCGTGGTGAGGCCTTACCCTGACTTTTACATGGTTAGGTGCAATTTCTTTAAAGTGTTTAGTGAATAGCTCGGTAATCTCCTCGCTGCTTTGATTGGGGACTAGACGCATTGAGATTTTTGCATGTGCTTTTGAAGGGAGTACGGTTTTGGCACCTTCACCGGTGTATCCTCCCCAAATTCCATTTACATCCAGTGTTGGGCGAATGCCTGTACGCTCAATAGTCGTATATCCCTCCTCTCCTTTTTCCGAGTCAATTCCCAGGTCATTTTTAAAGGACTCCAGGTCGAAAGGTGCAAGGTTCATTTGATCTCTGTACTCCCGGGGAAGCACTTCCACTTTATCATAAAACCCCGGAATTGTAATTTCACCTTTTTCGTTTTGCAGGGAGGCGATCATCCGGCATAGCGTATTGATTGGATTTCCAACGACTCCTCCAAAGGTGCCCGAATGAAGGTCTCTATTCGGACCAGTCACCTCAACTTCTACATAACTGAGACCTCTCAATCCGACAGTAATAGAAGGCGTATCATTGCTTATGATATGTGTGTCTGATATAAGGATAACATCCGCTGAGAGTTTTTCTTTATTTTGTTTAATGAATACTGATAAGTTATGAGACCCCACCTCCTCTTCACCTTCAATCATAAACTTAACGTTGCAAGGAAGGCTATCGGTTTTTATAAGTGCTTCATACGCTTTTATGTGCATATATACCTGCCCCTTATCATCTGCTGCTCCCCGTGCAAAGATCTTCTCATCTTTTACCACAGGTTCAAATGGCGGGGAATCCCATAATTCATAAGGATCGGCGGGTTGAACATCATAGTGTCCATAAACCAGTACAGTAGGGAGCATAGGGTCAATAATGTGTTCGGCATATACAATGGGGTGACCTTCTGTTTCAAAAATCTCCACTTCAGTACCTAAATCTTCAAATTGAGCTTTTATAAATTCAGCGGCTGATCTAACATCATCTTTAAATTTAGAATCGGCACTTACGGAGGGGATTCTTAGTAAAGCAAGGAGTTCATCAAGAAATTTTCCTTTGTTTTCTTCAATATAGGTTAATGTAGTCATGAAGTTATTTTTTCACAAACTTAACATAAGCAAGATACAGTACAGGTCTGTCGGAAAATTAATGATTAAAATCCGAAGCCGTCATCGTCCTTTTCAATGGTTTCAAAACTTTCGTCTTCTAAGTTGATGTCGTCCGGAGAGATGAGATTATAAGGTTCTTTAATTCCTAAATAATTCAGTCTAAAATCATTAATGAACCCCAGTGTTTCATTTTCAGTACCTAATGCAAGAGCTAACTCTCCGGGTCTGACATTTTCAACATTCGATTTTGATTGTATCTCTGCATTGAATTTGGCATTAGAAGAGTAAAGTAAAAGCTGGTTTTCAGTGTATCCTAAATAGTACCAAACTCCCGGTGCGCCCTGAATAAACAGGTTGATTGCGTCTGCGCCTGCCTCATCCTTTTTAATCTCCAGAAACCCGTCCAATTTTGCATTGATATCACTTTGATAAATATTTGAAATTCCTAATTTGGTTTTATTATACCATGCGCTTTGATTCTTGTCCCAATTCATTTTTACCCCTGATACAAAAAGCGGAACCTCTAAGGATTTGTCCACTGAGGCAAGAGATACATAATTCCTTAAGCTGGATTCTTCATAGGATCTGGCAGACTCTTCGTTGAGATAGTTAGCTAACTTGTACAATAAGTCAATTTTAGAGATATCATTTGCGACTGGAGGCCCCATTCTTTCAATTATTTCTATCAGGTCATCAGCCATTACGTACATTGCTGTCTCCGGAACACCCAGGTCCAACGAAAACATTGCATCAATAGAATAATCCGATGTCTCACCGTTGCCAACGCCAAGAATTGAGGATTTCATTTTCAACTGCGCATTCAACGGGTTGATAAAGTTGGCCAGTCCTTCAAATATTAAGTCTTTCGATGCATCATCATAAATCATAGTTGTGCCGGCGTAACTTTCCCCTTTTGTTTTACCCGGTGTCTCGATGCGATAAGTTTTCACAGAATCATCAAAAGTCAAAACCCCTCTTGCCTTAAAGAAGTCGTGATCTGAGGAATTTTCCCTGCTGTCTATAAAGGTGAAATAGAGATTATCTCTCGCATTTTTATGGATACCGGCCACTACAATGGATCCATCTTCAAATGTAGCCGTTTCATTAATCGGTACCTGAACATCTTTTTCTCCTGCCTCTCTTTTAAACATTACCCAGCGATTATAATCCGGGGCTGAGAACATCGGTTTTAGGGTTCCTTCCAATGCTAAGGCAGGTTTTGACGCATACATAATTACCGACCCTTTATAAAAAAATCCGGGAGAAATAATCAGGTTTTGGCTTTCCGTTACCTCTCCTCCGGATACCGTCATTTTTCTTGTTTGCATTCTTCCTTTTTTATCAGGCTTCCCAACAGGAACATCCTGTAGTTCAAAGGTATCGAATCGAATGTCGAAGGTGTCCTTCCCAATTATCTGCTTATAAAACGCACTTCCTTCAAATTTACTTCTTGATATTACACGAATTTGTGCCCGATCCAAATAGTGATAACCATTTAAGGTATCAATGATGATTTCGGCGTTTGTAAATGGCCGAAGGACAGAATTTGCAAGAACTGTCGTTTGATTCCCTTCAGGAATAATTTTAGAATCGGCAACAATAATGAATGGAATGCCTTCAACGATCAGTTCTTGTGTATTGATATCGTAAGATGCCCTTTCTCCATTAAAAGCCAGTGAATCCAAATCTTCTCTCGTGGTATAAAAGTAAGAATTTTCTAAAGGTACATGCGGAGGTTTAATCATAGTCACAACGGAATCTTCCAGATCCCAGACAGCTTCTGAAATGGAGGTTTTCATTTGTGCATAAGGAAAAGAGATCGCAGCTTCTCCTGCTTTCTCCGGACGGACTGTTGCAATATTATCTCTAAGTTCAAAATAGAGTCGGATATCCTTTCCGGCCATAGCGGGTTTGGCGGGGTCATCCGTTAAAACTTCAAAATCAGTATGCCTGGCACTGTATTCAAATTCTTTGAAGTTTAGTTCACCTGATTTTGCACGTGAGCCTCTGGTTAGCAATGTTCCTCCTCCATATACTCCATTTGTAGTGATATTCACAAAACCATCACTTAGTTCGGCGGTAGAATTATAAAACTTAAATGGTTCATCCACCGTATGAAGATACATACTATTCTGCCCGGGGAGCCAGTACATATCATAAGCACTCAGCACTGCTTCGGGATAGCTTGCTCCGTCATAGTCTCCGGGAGAAATAACTCCTTTAGTTCCATCTGTGGTAACTGAATCCGGATAGTAAATGAAATCATCGGAATAAATTGTAGTGGTTAGAAAATCGATCTGGCCATAACCTCTTATTCCTTCATTGCTTAACCTGATCTTTTCGTATGTTCTGGCTTCGGTTCCATACAGATTGTATCCCTGATTGGGTATTTGATGTGTGAAACCCAGAGAACCGTCTTCCTGAACACGCAACGTTTCCGGAAAAGTTGGAAAGATTCCCCCGGAGTTAAAAGTTCCTTCGAAGGTAATGCTTTCACTGTCTTCCCTTTCAATACTGTCTACTTCAAAAGGTGGAATTATAAATCTTACTGATTTGTCATAAGCTCCGTTCAAAATCTCAGGACCGTCAAAATATACGGTAGATTCACTATCAGAATCAAAATAAGGATAGCGACCATTTTCAACAACTCCCGATTTATTATCTCGTGAATTGACAAAAAGCGTTCCGGAGGTGGCAGTCAATTTGTTTTGCAATTGAATTTTCTTGAAGCCTTCTTCAGCATGAGTAGAATCTCTCAAGGGAACCGTTAGCCTTATTGAATCGATCTGAGTTAAATTAAACAGGAATTCATCATAATTAAAAAGATACTTTATACCTCTGAATTGAAAATCTCCTGCACGAACCATTCCGTTAAATTCTAAATCCCGGCCCTTCAAAATAGTTACTGTACCATCTTCCGGTTCAGCGAATATTTTGCGGTCCGTAGTTAAGAAAAACCGACTGACCCCTCTTACATTAATTTTTCCACTCTCCAGTTGGATGTAGGCATTGGCTCCCGCTTTGATTTTTGAGGGGATCATTAAATTGTCATAGTCAAACTTTCGTGCAGAAGAATAGTAATAATGAAAAGCTCCCGGATACAGTTTCAAATAACCGGTATCAGAATTGTAATCTGCAAAACCGTATTGGAATAGTACTTTTCCCGCAGCTTTGGCAAAGTTTTCATTAATACCGTATTCAGTGGCCATCTCCGCCACGTAGAACTCTTCAAGGTCATATTTAAGTGCGTAAAGCACCGCTGCATTGAGCGGATGAAAACTCAGGGCTCTACTGAGCTTTTTGTACCTGACATCACTAAAAAATTGCCTGGATTCAAATGTTGCCGGGAGGAGGTCTTTTCCGTTCATAATCTCCAAAGAAATTGAATCAAAGTTCATATCCCAAGTGATTAAATCTATGTTGATATTCATGTCGAAATAAGAGGACCTGAAAGGCATTAACGTATTATTTCTTAGTGCTTTAAACTCCTCATTGACAAGGTCGTATTTAGCTCTTACCGATTTATGATATATTGAATCACTGCCATGCACAATAGTGATTGAGCCGCTATTCATAGAAACCAGGGAGTCACCCAAATCAAACTCCCTTGATTTCAAGAGGATATAATTACCGCGCTTATCTAAAATTGTTAAAGTCCCTGACTCTCTTGATACGGATTTTCCAAATAGCTTATTTCCTTTAAGCTGAATTCCTCCGGTATAGCTCAGGCGTTCATCATTGAGCCTGACTTTCTGATCAGCCTTATCGGACGTGAAAATCGGATATTCACTTAGCTTTTGTTTTGATCCTGAGATGCTTCGATACTCAAAGACACCTTCTACTTGTTCACCTCCTGTTAGCTCTCCAAACTGAAGTTTTGCATTTGGAGTCCAAAAATCAGTATAATCTTTCTTCAGATAAAAATCCGAAAGTTGTACAACCGCACCTCTAAACTTTTCGTTCCTTTCGGGCCAATCCACAGAACCCTGACTAGCCAGCAAGTTTCTGTTTTTAAGCAGGAAATTTCCTTTGAGATTTTTTACTCTCAGTAAATCGTGAGGAGTCGTTATTATCAGGTTGGCTCCAACTATTTCTATGGCCGGACCGTTCAGAGGAGGCTGGAGGTATTGGCTTCTTTTCCGGATAAGATAATCCGGAATGACCGGAATGTATTCAGGCCGCTGAGCCTTTTTTGGTGTCTGATAAACAAGTTCCGGCTTGGCGGACCAGCTGTCGCCACTAGGGGCCTCTCCCCAATCATCGTTGTTTCCCCAGCTATCGGAATTGCTCCAGCTGCCTCCCGTGTTTTCCCAAGGGTCTTGGTTATTATCCCAGTCCTGGTCATTCCCCCAACCATCGCTGTTCCACCCTTGTTCGTCTGCTTTAGGCAGTTCCTCTTCTTCAGTATCGGCTATAGCCCCAAGTTCTTCAACAATGGCAGGGGTATCGGTTTTCCGAACATCTTGTCTAAAATTATGCTGATCTCCTATGATGCTAAAGTCATAGGTTCCGTCAAGTGCTTGCACAGAAAATGTTTTGTCATGGCTCAAATACCGCCTCTGAAAGAAGATATTCAATCCAAATAAAAACTCTTTGTATTCAGATTTTGATAAGGTGAGAACGGACTCGTAGTTAATCTCTAAGACGACTCTAAGTTGGTCGGCACTTAGGTTCTCCTGAGTTACCGAATATGCCAGGTACGTAAAATAGTGATAGAAATAAGGATAAAACGGGTATCCCTTTTTTTGCATCTCCAGGGCAATTTCGAGAATCCTGTCCTGATGTTGTGAGGTAAACTTGCCATCCCACGCATTCTGAAAATCAAAAGCTATTTTAAAAGCCGATTCAGTTCCAATGGATTTGAGCTTACTAACAGCATACGATCGAAATTCTGCTCTGTCGTTTGAGAACCTCTGGGTGAAACCGTCAAAAGTGCTTAAAAAAAGGACAAAACATAAAATATGTGCTTTCACAAATCTCATCAGGGTTTAAAGATATGGATAAGTTTTCTGTTCGCAGATTAACACACGTTAGTTTCGGAAAACGGTTTAGAAAGAACGATCATTGCCCAGTTATCTTTTGTGGTCGTGCCTATCTTTCTTAATGAATAATTACCGGCAGCAGTTTCAAGGTCAAAGATATCTCTTTCATAAAAACCGCTTACAAGAAGGGAACCACCCGATGTAAGCTTTTCAGCGTACTCTTCCATCTGATCTAAAAGCACATTTTTGTTGATGTTGGCGATAATTATATCAAAATTATTTTCCGAGAGTTCCTCAATCTGGCCTTTAAATAGTTTTTCGATCTTGACACTGTTCAATTTAAAGTTTTCAAGACTGTTTTCAATACACCAGTCATCAATATCGGTAGCTATTACTGAGGATGCTCCTCTCTTTTGAGCCATGATAGAAAGGATTCCGGTTCCTGTCCCTACGTCAAGCACTTTTTTCCCCTGATAGTCCATCTGCATTTGATACGCCAGCATTTGGTAAGTAGTGGCGTGATGTCCTGTTCCAAAAGACATCTTTGGAGTAACGATGATCTCATATTCGAATTCAGGTTCGGGATCATGAAAAGATGCACGTACAATGCACTTATCCTCTATAATGACCGGGGCATAATTTTTCTCCCATTCCTCATTCCAATTAACCTTGTCCTGTTTTTTTACTTCAAACGAAAGATTAGGAAAATGAGATAGTATCCGATTCACCTTAGTCTCATCAAAAGAAGTAGTCTCACAACTTCCTTCAAATCCATCATCAAATTCCTGAAACGAGTCAAATCCAGTTTGAAATAACGCTGAAATGAGATAATCTATCATCCCTTGCGAACATATTACTTTGATAGTAATAAAGTCCACTAACCAATTGCTTTGACAATATCAGTAAAATCGCGGGACTTCAAACTTGCTCCACCAATCAGCCCGCCATCTATATCGGGTTGAGAAAAGATTTCCTGAGCGTTGCCGGGCTTTACACTTCCTCCGTAAAGTATTGATACCCCATCTCCGGCCTCCTTTCCGTACTTCTCAGAAATTTTTGACCGGATAAATGCGTGCATTTCCTGCGCCTGTTCAGCGGATGCTGTTTTACCGGTTCCTATTGCCCAGACCGGCTCATACGCAATGACTACTTTTTGGATTTCATCAGCACTCAATGAGAAGAGTGCTTTTTCAATTTGCTTTGACACAATGACTTCCTGATCATTAGCTTCTCTACTCTCCGGCTTTTCCCCACAACAAAAAATAGGAAGCAGGTCTTTGTTCAAAGCATGTTTTATTTTCTTTTCCAGTAACTCATCGCTTTCACCAAAATATTCCCGCCGTTCACTGTGTCCTAATATAACATATTTGGAACCTAATGAGGTCAACATATCTGCCGAAATCTCTCCTGTAAATGCACCACTCTCCTCCTGATGGCAGTTCTGTGCACCAAGAGAAATATTCGCTGATGAACCGATTAAATCATTTATCTCAATAAGGTAAATAAATGGTGGGCAAAGGACTATTTCAGCTTCACTTTTTACTTCGTCCCGCACCATGTTTACTATTTCTGAAGCAAGCTTCTTTGCTTCGGACAAGGAACAGTTCATTTTCCAATTACCCGCAACAATACTTTTTCTCATATCAGCTGTAAATATTCAGGTTGCAATAATACTAACCGAACAGCACTGCGTCCAAACTGTTCTTTAAAATAGATTCTCTTAATATCAGCTATTACTAACAAATGATATGTTTTGCATCATATATGTAGGAGCCATAGGTAAGGCTACAGTTTCTGAAAGGGCCTACTGATTTTTGCCCCCCCCTTCAAATCAATACGCCTAATAAAGAACCTTCAATCTCCCCGATATTTATAATGTTAAATTAAGCCAATAAATATAATTAGAATAATTACTTTTACATACAAATCTAAAAACATGAAAAAATTAATTTATATGTTGGCTATTACAGTCTTTGCCGGCTGTCAGACACCATCAGAAACATCTACTATGGAATCAACAGACAATCCATTCTATCAGGAGTGGAATACGCCTTATGGCGTACCGCCTTTTAAGCAAATTACCGATGAGCACTATGTGCAAGCCTTCGAAGATGGCATGGATCAGCAGTTGGAAGAAGTAGAAGAAATTGCCAATAATGCGGAGAAAGCCACCTTTGAAAATACCATTGCCGCAGTTGAAAAATCCGGGGAACTACTAAAGAAAGTAGGAGGTGTCTTCTTTAATTTAACTTCCGCACACACCAATGATTCTTTAAAAGGGATCTCACGTATGATCAGCCCAAAGCTATCTGCACACAATGACAATATTTTCTTAAACAGCAGTTTCTATCAGCGAGTTAAATCACTTTACGACCAACGAGAATCGCTGGGATTAAACGAAGAGCAAAATAAACTGCTTGAGAACTACCATACCGGATTTGTGAGGGCAGGTGCTGCACTGAGTGAAGAGGAAAAGGAAAAAATGAGAGGCCTGAATGAGCAACTTTCCTCTTTGACGGTCAAGTTTGGTGAAAATGTCCTCAATGAAACCAATACTTTTGAAATGGTCCTTTCGGAAGATCAACTGGACGGACTCCCCGAAAGCGTGAAAGCTGCCGGAGCAGACGCTGCCAAAGAACGGGGACAGGAAGGCAGATATATCTTCACCACTCACCGTCCCAGTCTGTATCCATTCATCACCTACTCTACCCAAAGAGCATTAAGAGAGAAGTTGAAGAAAGGCTACATCTATCGGGGAGACAATGATGATGAGAATGACAACAAAGAACTGGTTCGTCAAATTGTGAATATAAGACTAGAGAAAGCCAACCTGCTTGGTTATGAAACCTGGGCAGATTACGTCTTACAAGAACGCATGCTCAATACTCCCGAGAAGGTGTACAACCTGCTGGATAAAGTATGGCCTGCGGCTATCAAAGCGGCCATAAAAGAGCGAGACTTAATGAATGCAATGGCAGAGAAAGAGGGAAATGACTTTGAAATTATGCCATGGGACTGGTGGTACTATTCGGAGAAAATCAAGATGAAGCAGTACAACCTGGATGAAAATGAAATCCGCCCTTACCTGAAAGTAGATAATGTGATCAACGGAACCTTCACCTTAGCAAACAAACTTTTCGGGATGACCTTTGAAGAGCAAACGGATATTCCAAAGTACCATCCGGATGTAAGAACCTACACCGTAAAAAATGAAAAAGGCGAACTAATTGGAGTATATCTATCCGATTGGTTCTACCGAAGCAGCAAGCGTGGCGGTGCATGGATGAATACTTTCCGAGATCAAAGCAATATGGATGGTAACAATATCATCCCTATCGTAACGAATGTGGGGAACTTTACCAAACCAACCGGAGATACCCCTTCCCTGCTATCTCAGGATGAAGCAAGCACACTTTTCCACGAGTTTGGACATGCACTACACGGATTGCTTTCGGAATGTACCTACCCCTCTATTTCGGGAACCTCCACTCCAAGAGATTTTGTAGAGTTCCCTTCACAAGTGATGGAAAACTGGGTATTCGAGCCGGAAATGCTAGCTCTTTATGCGTTTCACTACAAGACTGGTGAAGTGATGCCTGCTGAATTAGTAGAAAAAATCAAAAAGGCCGGTACCTTCAACCAAGGATTCGGGACGGTTGAATACATGGCTGCTTCGTACCTGGATATGGCTTATCATACGATCACCGAACCTTTAGCCGAGGGTGCCGATATTGATGCATTTGAAAAAGCTGCAATGGATAAGATCGGAATGATTGATGCAATCGTGCCAAGGTACAGAACAGGATACTTCCAACACGCATTCTCCGGTCCGGAAGGCTACTCTTCCGGTTATTACAGCTATTTGAACTCCGAGGTGATGGATGCAGATGCTTTTGGTGCGTTCAAAGAAAACGGACTTTTCGATGCTGCCACCGCAGCGGCTTACCGAAATGAAATTCTTTCGAGAGGAGGCACACGAGATGCAATGGAGATGTATGTGGCATTCCGGGGCAGAGAACCGGAATTCGAAGCAATCTTGGTGAGAAGGGGATTTAAGTAAGCGGATATTTCTCACCCGGAAAAATGCAGGATTAGTGTGTGGCAACCGGATACATTTTCCTAAGAGTCGGATTGATAGTAAGGATTACATGGTAATTTCTTCAAAAGATAAGTATGTGCTGTTTTTTGTTAATGCAAAAGGAAGAAACTTGCCATAGCCGTGAACTACTTTCCCACAGGCAGACCCTAAGCAAATCAACCCGAATGTCTTCTTTAGAAACAGTGTTCGGAAACCCCTTGCACGTGTGGGGCACAACACATAGCGAGGTGGCACACCCTCAGTAGGTTAAACAGATGTAACAGTATTTCTCAGAATGTTCAAAAAAGAATGGACAACATTCTTAATTCTGAAAGTTAATACAATTCATATTTAGCAAAATCACATTTTAGTTTACCATTGTAAAGGGTGATCCGCTTAGAATCTTTGAGCCCTATTTGACGTAGAGCTTTTTTGTTTGAACTGATCAACCACGCATCATATCCGGTGAAATTCTGTTTAAACGCATCACCTATTGATTGATAAAAACTCGGCATATCATCTCCTATTCTCTCTCCATACGGTGGATTGGTCACGATTATTCCTTTTTTATTGAGCGGTTTAAATTCTCTAAAATCCATTGTGCTGACCCGAACCTCTCTCCTCAAACCAATCTTACCAAGTGCTTTTTTTGCTAATTGGACGGCTTTATCATTGTTATCAATACCCATGATATTCATGTGTGGTCTTCGAATTTTAGATTTTTCTTCGTTCAGGATGTTATAAAATAAAATCGGACTGTACTGCGGCCATGTACGAAAGCCAAATTCTTTTCTTTTCAAATTCGGCCCCATATTCATGGTCATCATTGCCGCCTCTGTCAGAATTGTCCCACTCCCGCACATCGGATCAACAATCGATTCTTTTTTATCCCATCCGGATAATATTAACATGCCGGCTGCAAGTACTTCATTCATTGGTGCTTTATGACCATCTTCCCGATACCCTCTCTGATTCAATGCCGCTCCGGAGCTGTCCATTGACACTGTAAAAAAATCATTAGCACAATGGACATTTAATTGGACATCCGGACTATCGGTATTGATAGAGGGTCTCCTTCGGTACTTATTTCTAAACCAGTCCACGATGGCATCCTTAGACTTGTAACCAACAAATTTTGAATGTGTAAATAATTCGGAAAATACAACGGTATCAATAGCAAAAGTTTGATCCACATCTAAAAAATGTGACCAGTCAAATTCCATCATGTTATCATAAAGCTGCTTTTCATTCTTGGCATGAAACGTATGAATTGGAACCATGATCTTCATTGCGGTTCTTAATGAAAGATTCGCTCTATAAAGAAAAGCCGGGTTTCCTTCACACTTTACCCCTCTGGTGATCTTCTCTACGCTTTCTCCCCCTAAGCACTTTACCTCTTCGGCAAGTATCTCCTCGAAACCAAATAATGTCTTGATAATGATTTTCATTGGGCTGCAAAGCTATCTGTCCCGTCCTAAAATAAGTGGACCATTTTTTACTTCATGCTGTTATTCGTTTACAATGATACTATACCATCTTAAACAAAAATCATGGCTCTCTTAAAATCAAAGTAAATCCTGTTCAAGACAGGTGGTAGCTACAAACCACACCTCGTTGGGAAGATGCTATCACCCTATCCATCCTTTAATCCTAGTGCTGACTTTTTATCGCTTCACAAACTTCAGCAGATGCCCGTCCGGCAGTTGGATCAGGTATAGGCCGCTATGCAGAGAGGCTGCATCTATCTTTGTGTTCGTGGTGCTCTTCAGCACTAACTCCCCGCCTACGCTCAGGATGCGGATCGGACTTTCCACGGGAGACTGCACCTCCATGTAACGCCCCGAAGGATTAGGGAAAACCACTGCTTCCACTGCATCATCCGTTGCACTCAGCGGCTTGCTCTCTTCCGGCGGACATGCGGTAATCGTCACGGTCTGTGTTTGTGTAGCTGTATTGCCTGCCTTATCGGTGAAGGTCCAGGTGATGGAGGTGTTGGAGGTAATAGGGAAAGTGGTGACATCAGATGTGGCTGTTATATTTCCATCACAATTGTCTGTAGCGGTGGGTTCGGTCAGGTCCGCTTCCGCAAGCGAACATGCGGCGGTTAGTGCCGTCAGACGATTTGCAACCGGCATCGGAGCCTCATCGGTGATGATCACTTCCTGCGTTTGCGTAGCCGTGTTTCCTTTACTATCCCTGTACATCCACGTGACGGTGTGGCTGCCTGTTGTAGTAAAAGCGGAGGAAAGTGTGGTAGCTCTAATGGTCTGCCCCGAGCAACTCATAACGGTGGGGACAGTCAGGTCATCCCGAACATTGATGCGACATGGTGAGGGCACTTCCGGCAAGGGGGCTGCCTCAGCCCCCAGCACACCTGCCAATTCATCTCCCCAGATGTCCCATCGCTTATCACGGGTGAGTTTTTCCCTTGCAGCCTCGCCTGCGCAGGTGTAATGTTTTGGTGCGCCAAAAGAGATGTCGGAGGGTATTTGGGTCTCGCCCGCCTCTGTGTCTAAGGTGCTCCACCCAATCAGCAGCGCATCGTAGTTTTCGGAAGAGATGGAGGTATTGCCGGAAAACATGTTGTTCATATCTGTCACGCTGCTCACGTCCCATCCGCTGAGGTCTTGGTTGAAGGCAGCAGCCCCATTAAACATGCCTTCCATATCTGTCACGCTGCTCACGTCCCATTCGCTGAGGTCTTGATTGAAGGCAGCAACCCCACTAAACATGCTTCTCATATCTGTCACGCTGCTCACGTCCCATTCGCTGAGGTCTTGGTTGAAGGCACGAGCCCCACTAAACATGTTTACCATAGTTGTCACGCTGCTCACGTTCCATTCGCTGAGGTCTTGATTGAAGGCAGCAACCCCACTAAACATGCTTCTCATATCTGTCACGCTGCTCACGTTCCATTCGCTGAGGTCTTGGTTGAAGGCAGCAGCCCCACCAAACATGCTGGACATAGTTGTCACGCTGCTCACGTCCCATTCGCTGAGGTCTTGGTTGAAGGCAGCAGCCCCACTAAACATCCATGACATAGTTGTCACTTTGCTCACGTCCCATTCGCTGAGGTCACCGTTGAAGGCAGCAGCCCCACTAAACATGCGGGACATATCTGTCACTTTGCTCACGTTCCATTCGCTGAGGTCACCGTTGAAGGCAGCAGCCTCATTAAACATGTAGGACATAGTTGTCACGCTGCTCACGTCCCATTCGCTGAGGTCTTGGTTGAAGGCAGCAACCTCACTAAACATGTAGGACATAGTTGTCACTTTGCTCACGTCCCATTCGCTGAGGTCTTGATTGAAGGCAGCAACCCTAGAAAACATGCTTCCCATAGATGTCACTTTGCTCACGTTCCATTCGCTGAGGTCTTGGTTGAAGGCAGCAGCCTCAAAAAACATGTAGGACATAGTTGTCACTTTGCTCACGTCCCATTCGCTGAGGTCACCGTTGAAGGCAGCAGCCCTAAAAAACATGCTGGACATATTTGTCACGCTGCTCACGTCCCATTCGCTGAGGTCACCGTTGAAGGCAGCAGCCCCACTAAACATGTGGGACATATCCGTCACGTTTGAAAGGTTGGGGCTTCCTGCCTCCTCGGCAATGGTGAGGCTGCGGCATCCCGCAAACGCTAACTCCATGGAAGTCCATTGGTTATCCCCCCATTTTTCGACGGATCGTATCTGCCCCGCCTCCGCAGTCGCTACGAATCCTCCAAAACTGTTGAGTGCCCCGAATCGGATACGCGGAAACGTGCCGCTGATGGTTACGGTGTGGGTGCCTGGTGTAACGTATTGGTGGGAAGCATCTCCGTTGTAAGTGTTGTTATCGGCAGGTTCATCTTCCCCCCAATCTACGGTGTAGCTGTAGCCGTCTCCTGTGGTGGGAATGGTAATGGTTTCATTATCAGCAGTTGTCTGCCACGTGGTAATGAAGGGTTTCGGGTCGTCTTGTGCCTGCCCAAAGAGAGCGATCAGAATAGTGAAGATTAAGAAAAAGGTATTTTTTGGAGATAGGATTATATTATAGGGGGGGGGGGCATTAAATTAAGCCCGTACAGCCCTTTCGGCAGCGTGTGTGACGTGTTTTTCTTATTCATGATGTCTTTTGATATTTTTTTATTTAACGTGCTCATAGCTTTTTATTTTAGTTGGTATGAAATACAATGTTACATTATTTTTTTGAATTATCATGCAAGTTTTTTTATTTTTTTGAGCAACTAAGATGCTCTCGTCGTTAGTTAAACCTTGAAGGCTGCTTTGACGGAACTATTTTTGAGTTAACATTTAATTTTTCAATATTTTTTTAATTCGTACCGTAACCTTTGAATTTGTTTGTATATTTGTCCAACATAATTGTAATAGTTTTAGATTAAACATAAAGGGAAGATCCAATTACGGGTCTTTCCTTTTTTATGTCCTTACCCCCTCGTCAAATGTAGTTTGTAACTATACCTTTATGTTCTTCTCCCGCTGATTGCGCAGATGGGCGCAGAGTCTCCGGGTGTCGTTTGCAAATTCACTTCTTGTAAAGCGTTCAGGAGTCATTTTTGTCTGTCTAGCGGTTATTTTTGGGTCTCATCCTGAAACAGATTGACAAAAAAATACTACATTTACACTTGGGTTGCTCGGAAATCACTAAATAACTTCGTACAAATAAGTTTTTTTGGAGTTTGAGCAGAGCCTCTTTAATTTTAATCAAATTTCAGTTTTAAATTTTTTAAATTAACAGTTATGAAAAAATTAACTTATGTTTTCTTAGGCTTAATTCTTTGGTCTTGTCGGACTCCTGAAAGTCCGCCTCAATCCGAACTTGCTTACCCGCAAACGAAAAAAGTAGATACGGTAGATGTGTATTTTGAAACGGAGGTCCTTGATCCATACCGATGGCTGGAAGATGATCTTTCAGAAGAGACTTCCGATTGGGTTAAAAAGCAAAATGAAGTAACATTCGCTTACTTGGATCAGATAGATTTTAAAGATAAGTTAAGAAACAGGCTGGAAGAGCTATTTGATTACAAAAGAGTATCCGCTCCCTTTCAAGAGGGGGATTATGAGTACTATTATCAGAATGACGGGCTTCAAAATCAAAGTGTTCTTTATCGAAAAGATGCTAATGGTACGGAAGAAGTATTCATAGACCCCAATAAATTTTCCGAAGATGGTACGACCTCTTTAGCCGGATCAAGTTTTACGGACGATGGTTCGCTTTTTGCGTACCTGATTTCAATTGGAGGTTCCGACTGGAGAAAAGCTATCGTTATGAATACGGAAACAAAAGAAATTGTTGAAGACACACTACATAACATTAAATTCAGCGGACTTAACTGGAGAGGAAACGAAGGTTTTTATTATAGCAGTTACGATAAACCAAAAGAGGGAAGTGAGTTATCTGCGAAAACGCAAATTCATAAGCTATTCTATCACAAACTTGGAACAGATCAATCCGAGGACAAACTAATCTTTGGAGGAGAAGAAAATCCTTACAGATATGTGGGAGGTTATGTAACCGAGGATAACCGATATTTAGTAATAACTGCGGCAGTAAGTACAAGCGGCAATAAATTATTTATAAAAGATCTTGCTAATAATGGAGAAATTATTCCTGTTGATGAGGATATTGAAACAGATGAGTACGTTTTGCACAGTGAGGGAGATAGAATTCTTATTCAGACTAACTATGAAGCACCCAATCAAAGGGTAGTCGAGACCAATATCTCTAATCCAATCATATCAACCTGGAAGGATGTGATCCCGGAAACTGATAATGTGCTGAATGCTTCGACCGGAGGAGGATACCTTTTTACCAACTATCTGGTAGATGCTAAAACTGAAATTAAGCAGTATACAACTCAGGGTGAGTTCGTAAGAGAAGTGAAGCTGCCATCTATCGGGACTGTTTATGACTTTGGAGGTGATCAGGATGAGGATTTTATTTACTATACATTCACCTCTTTCACCTATCCTCAGTCGATTTATAAATATGATATTCCTTCCGGTAAGTCGGACCTGTATAAGCAGCCTGAAATAGAATTTAATCCCGATAATTATGAGACAAAGCAGATTTTTTATGAAAGTAAGGATGGTACCAGGGTTCCTATGTTCATTGTCCATAAAAAGAGCATGGAACTAAATGGGAAAAATCCAACAGAGCTATATGCTTATGGAGGATTTAATATCAGTCTAAGACCATCCTTCAGCACCTCCAGAATTCTTTGGTTAGAAAACGGCGGAATTTATGCTCAGCCAAACCTTAGAGGCGGGGGAGAGTACGGTGAAGAATGGCACAAAGCAGGTACGAAAATGCAGAAGCAAAATGTATTTGATGATTTCATTGCTGCCGGAGAGTGGTTGATTGAAAATAATTATACCTCAAGTGACTACCTGGCGATACGCGGAGGATCAAATGGAGGGCTTTTGGTTGGAGCTGCGATGACTCAAAAGCCTGATTTAGCCAAAGTTGCTTTCCCGGCTGTAGGAGTAATGGACATGTTACGTTATCATAAGTTTACAGCAGGTGCCGGTTGGGCTTCCGACTATGGTACTTCGGAAGATTCAAAGGAGATGTTTGAGTATTTAAAAAAATACTCACCGGTTCATGCCTTAAAGCCTAATGTAGAGTATCCGGCAACCATGGTTACCACAGCGGATCATGATGATCGAGTGGTACCGGCTCATTCGTTCAAATTTGCGGCGACCCTTCAGGAGTATCATGTTGGAAATAATCCGGTTCTTATTCGAATAGAAACTGATGCCGGGCATGGCGCGGGCACTCCTATCTCAAAGACCATAGAGCAGGCTGCCGATAGATATTCTTTCGCCTGGTACAATATGGGTGTTATCCCTAAAATTGCCAGAGAAAAATTGTAGCATAATATCCTCGAATAAGTCAGAAATTTCTCTATTTGGAGAAGTTTTTTATTTTCAGAAAATGATATCGGTAAGAGAAGGTAAGAAAAAAGACCTCACCAGTGTCTTCTCTCTGGTGAGAGAGTTAGCTATATATGAAAATGGGTTAGACCAAGTGAGTAACACGGTTGAAAGGATGGAATTAGATGGATTTGGTGATAACCCAATTTTTGGACTTCTGGTAGCAGAGGAAGAAGGTCAGATCATTGGGTCTTCAATTTATTATTATCGTTACTCTACATGGAAAGGGAAGAGAATGTACTTAGAAGATTTAATTGTTACCGAATCTAAGAGAGGGCTAGGGGTAGGTAAGTTGTTATTTGAAGCCACCTTAGCATTGGGGAGAAAAACAGATTGTTCAGGCATGATGTGGCAGGTGTTAGATTGGAATGAACCTGCTATAAATTTCTATAAGAAGTACAATACAAACTTTGACGAAGAGTGGGTCAATTGCAATATTGACTTTTAAACTTCCTCAAGGACTGTTCTGAAGGCAGCTAATTTTGTTCCATATCTAATAATTGATTGCTTTTGCAACTTAGGAGCTACCGTATCCAGATACGTCTCTACTTTAAATAAATCTTCTGCTATGTATTGAATAGCGTATGTCTTTCCGGCTTCATCAGGAGACTCAGATAACATCTTCATCATTCGATACTCTTCGAAAAAACCGGTTTCCATCACTTCGGGAATATGTATATTTTTCATCCATTGAATCCAATCCTGCTCCACATCCTCATCAATATTTACAGTTACATTATATAATACCATTATTTGTTTATGATTTTTGTTAAACAAAGCTTAAGCTACTATAGTTACATTCATATATACAAATAATTTTATTTACTATGAGTGTGTATTCTATCAAAGATCTAGAACATTTATCCGGTATCAAAGCTCATACGATAAGAATTTGGGAACAGAGATATAATCTTTTCTCCCCTAATCGCACAGAAGCAAATATCAGATTCTATAATGAAAAGGATCTAAAACTTATTTTAAATATTGCTACCCTTCGTGACCATGGATATAAAATCAGCAGGATTGTTGATATGACCGATCAGGAAATTCATGAAATAGTACATGATATTTACAGAGACAGTGAGTTATTGTCAGATAAAATACACTCACTGACAAATGCTATGATTGACATTGATGAGTTCGCTTTTTTTAATGTCTTAAATTGGAATATCGAAAGGTATGGATTCAAGAAAACAATAACAGAGATTGTTTATCCTTTCATGAATAAGATTGGAATTCTCTGGCTTACTAACTCTATTAACCCGGCTCAGGAGCATTTTATATCTAATCTTGTAAGACAAGTACTTATTGTTAAGACAGATGAAATAGCAATACATCCCGAACAGCCATTATTTCTTTTATTCTTACCGGAAAGAGAACTTCACGAATTGGGTATCTTATATGCCAATTATTTATTGAGAGAAAATGGTATCCGAACAGTCTTTTTTGGGCAGTCTGTTCCATTAGACTCCCTTGAAGAAGTATATCATAAACTTGAGCCTTCACATATCTTAACTGCCATGACGACGGCACCTGATCCTTCAGATGTGCAACGGTACGTTAATCTGTTAGGTAATAAATTCAGAGATTCGAAAATATTAATTACAGGATCAAGAGTAGTGGGCCAGGATATTGAAATTTCAGCTAATATGACTATTTTAAATTCATTCAATGCTCTTGATCCAATCATACAAGAGACTAAAGCGGGCTTCGTTTATGATAAGTAAAAATTATTGATATGTGATAATTGATAATAAATTGCTATTTTGTTTAGCGTATAAATATTTTATTTAAACAAAAATGTATATGTTTGTTGAAGGTTGAATCAAATACATTAAACAATGACTAATTTAGAATTTGGTTATAAAATCGAAGGTCTTACTTCAAATCTTAAGCCTTATGCGTTAAAGCTTACTAAAGACAAAGATGAAGCGGATGACTTACTTCAGGAAACAGTATTTAAGGCATACTCAAATAGAGAAAAGTTTCAGGAAGGAACGAATCTGAAAGCTTGGATGTACACTATCATGAAAAATACTTTTATTACCAACTATCAGCGCATGGTGAGAAGAAAGACATTCATTGATACTACAGACAACAATCATTTTATCAATACAAATATAAATCAGCTTGAAAACCGAGCATCCGGAAATTTTGTGTTGCGAGATGTAAATAAAGCAATTAATAACTTGAAAGATATGTATAGAGCCCCGCTCATGATGTATTTCAGAGGTTTTAGATACCATGAAATTGCAAAAAAATTAGAGATTCCAATTGGTACTGTCAAAAATAGAATCCATATTGCGAGAAAAGAACTTAAAGAAGTTTTAAGTATCTATGCCAATTGATAAAAGTTACTATGGTAGAGTCGTACATAGTAGAGTTGTAGTAATAGGGGCCGGATTTTCCGGCCTCTCTTGTGCTTGCCATCTTGCAAAAAAAGGGTATGCTGTTACTTTACTGGAAAAGAATGACCAAGCCGGAGGGCGGGCAAGAGTTTATCAGGATAAGGGGTTTACATGGGATATGGGGCCATCATGGTACTGGATGCCAGATGTATTCGAACGTTTTTTCAATTCGATCGGTAAACAGGTATCCGACTATTATCAACTAGACCGGCTAGATCCATCTTACAGAGTTCAATTTAAAGATGGTTCTATAGACATTCCGGCTAAAATGGAAGAACTGGAAGCTCTCTTTGAGTCTATTGAATCCGGGAGTGCAAAGAAACTTCGAGCTTTTTTGAAGCAAGCCAAATACAAGTATGATGTTGGGGTAAAAAAATTAGTTCACAAGCCAAGTAGATCTCTCACTGAGTTCATTGACATGAAGTTATTGTTAGGACTGTTGAAAATGGATGTTTTTACATCTGTCTCGAAGCATGTGAGAAAATACTTTAAAGATGAGCGATTGATCCAATTAATGGAGTTCCCGGTGCTTTTTCTGGGAGCTACGGCGGAAAATACACCCGCACTTTACAGTTTGATGAACTATGCAGATCTGTCCTTAGGCACTTGGTATCCGAAAGGCGGTATGAATGCTGTTGTTAAGAGTATGGTAGAATTGGCTAATGAATTGGGTGTTGAATTAAAACTAAATGAAGAAGTTAAGTCATTTGAATTTGATCAGAAAAGAGTCGTTTCTGTTAAAACGAAAAAGAACGAATACAGGTGTGGAGTGGTGGTAGCGGGAGCCGATTATCATCACATAGACCAATACTTACTTCCCGAAGAATTTAGAAATTATTCAAAAAAATATTGGAACTCCCGAACGCTTGCCCCCTCATCGCTTCTGTTTTATTTGGGAGTAGATAAGAAACTTCCAAATTTAGAGCACCATACACTCTTTTTTGATGAAGATTTTGGACTTCATGCTAAAGAAATTTATGAAACTCCTAAATGGCCTTCCAAACCATTAATTTATCTATCAGCTACTTCTCGGACTGATGACACAGTTGCCCCTAAAGGAATGGAAAATTTGGTGGTTTTGATACCGGTAGCTCCGGATATCGAAGATTCGGAAGAGATTCGGGAGAGATACTTCAATATTATAATGGATAAGTTAGAGAGATACATCGGTGAGAATATCAGAGATCACATCATCTCAAAAAGGAGCTATGCACATACGGATTTTATTCACGATTATCATTCCTTTAAAGGAAATGCTTACGGGTTAGCAAATACGTTGAAACAAACGGCGATCCTTAAACCATCTCTGAAGAACAAACATCTTGATAATTTCTATTATACAGGCCAGTTGACAGTCCCTGGACCCGGAGTTCCGCCTTCCTTGATTTCAGGTGAAGTTGTTGCCGGACAGGTAACAAAAGATTTTCCTATTTTTACCTGAATAGGAAATAAGTACCAAAATTTATACCTGAGTTTTGCATCAACTAACTATCAACTCCGGTAAAAATTTCATACGGCTTAATAAAGACAAATAATACAGATGAAAAGCCTTTATTCGCAAACAGCATTTGACTGTAGTAAATTGATCACAAATTCCTACAGTACATCTTTTTCATTAGGGATTAAAACATTGAACAAAAAATATCACGAACCCATTTATGCGATTTATGGGTTTGTGCGTTATGCTGATGAGATTGTGGATACTTTTCATGATCACGATAAAAAGGCTTTATTAAATCAATTTAAGAATGACACTTATAAGTCTATTGAGGAAGGAATTAGTTTAAATCCCGTATTACACAGTTTTCAGGAGGTAGTCAATGAATATAAAATTGACCATCATTTGATTGAGGCTTTCCTGATTTCCATGGAAATGGATTTATTTAAAAAAGATTACTCAGACCCGGAGTACAAAAAATATATCTATGGTAGTGCCGAAGTAGTAGGGCTAATGTGTCTTAAGGTCTTCTGTGAAGGTGATGAGGAATATTATCAATCGCTGTTAGCGCCTGCCAGGAGCCTCGGGTCAGCTTTTCAAAAAGTTAATTTTCTGAGGGATATTAAGAGTGATTATGATGAAAGAGGTCGTGTTTATTTCCCGGGAGTAGACTTTTCTAACTTCACCGAACAGGATAAGCAGAAAATAGAGGAGGATATTAGCATTGATTTTCAAAACTCATTAACAGGTATAAGAAAGCTTCCAAAAGGAGTCAGATCAGGAGTATACCTTGCATATATATATTACACTGTGCTTTTCAAGAAGATCACTCGACTTTCTCCTGAGAGGATCAAGACAAAAAGAATTAGAATTCCCAATTTTAGAAAACTTCTGCTTTTGGTTAGGAGCTATCTTTTTCACAAACTTGACCTTGTGAACTAATAACATAAGTCAATACACGTTAATTTTATGACAAAATAGATGAATCAAATGATATTAAACTTGTTATTAGTTGTTGGAACATTCTTTTTTATGGAAGGTGTCGCTTGGTTTACGCATAAATACATAATGCATGGCATTTTATGGTCTTGGCATAGATCACATCATAAAGTTCATCCTCACGCCTTAGAAATGAACGATCTTTTTGCACTCGTTTTTAGCATTCCATCCATCCTTACTATTTATATAGGTGCCAGTAATCCTGAAATGGCTTGGTTGATGTACGCCGGATTTGGAATTTTAGGATATGGAATATTTTACTTTCTCTTCCATGATGTAATTGTTCACAGAAGGATAAAAATATCGTTTAAGGCAAAAAGTAAGTATATGAAACGGATCATGCGCGCTCACTATGTCCATCATGAAAAACATACGAAAGAAGGATGCGAAGCATTCGGTTTTTTGTACGCCCCAAAGAAATACGAAGAGTAACTGCCCGATTAAAAAAGCATTATAGTTTATCATTAAGCCGGCCTAATATTTAATCACAATATTAATGCTAACAAGAAAAAAGAGACGGCTTGGGCACCTACTGTCGGCTTCTCAAACTACGAGATTTCCAACAAAGGTAAGATCAGAAGTAAAGCACGAAGTGTTTGGCACAAAGGAAGTAAGACACACATGAAACTTCAAGGTAAACTCATGAAACAGAGATGGAATAAAATATGTAAATGCTATTTTCTAGATCTTGTTAATGACGAAGGAGAGCGAAGGACTATTTATTCTCACAAGGAAACCGCTAAAGCATTTGTTCCTAAAAACAGGAAGGAGTTCACAATGATCATTCATAAAGATAACAACCCTAGAAACAACTACTTTGAAAATCTTGAGTGGAAAACCAAGTCAGGGCACATGAAATAGCAGTTTGACGTTGGGAGTAAAGACAACTACAAAGTATGAAAGAAGAGAAAGAAAAAATATAAAAATGGCTTCAAGCCAAGTACTGTCCTCCCGGGAAGATCTGGAAAGAAAACAACTTAAAAGAAAAAAGGGTCAAACGATCTTCTTCTTTATCAAAGATAACTAATTTTTATGAATTTACACAACTGCCATCATTCCAACTTTCAACAATGAATGCCGGAACTAATTTGGGGTGCAAAGACCTTGATTCTTCATTCAATTGCAGGCTCAATATTCACGTAAGAGCGATCTTTTCGTCCTTTGCTGAATTTGACTATTCCATCTACTAAAGCGAAGAGCGTGTGGTCTCTGCCCATCCCTACATTGACACCGGGATGATGTTTCGTACCCCTTTGTCTTACAATGATATTTCCGGCGATGGCCTTTTGGCCTCCGAAAATTTTAACACCGAGGCGTTTACTTTCTGATTCTCTTCCGTTTTTAGAACTACCTACACCTTTCTTATGTGCCATGAGACTATCCTTTTATATCTTCAACTAAAACTTTAGAAAATTGCTGTCTGTGACCATTTTTAACACGGTAACCTTTTCTTCTTTTTTTCTTGAAAACAATCACTTTATCTCCTTTTACGTGTTCCAATACCTTAGCTGAGACTTTTGCACCTTTTACGGTTGGAGCACCTACTTTAACTTTACCATCGTTATCAACAAGCAAAACATCATCAAAAGCTACTTTTGCACCCTCTTTTTCATCTATTAAAGGGGTATAAAGAAATTTGTCTTTTTCAACTTTGTATTGTTTCCCTGCAATATTTACTATAGCATACATTTTATTGTCTTTAAAAAGAGCCGCAAAGGTAATATTTATCTCTTCTTTTTTGCAAATCATACTTCCCCTTTAAAAGTCGTCAAACGAAAAACTATTTTTTTATTTTTTTAACCGCTTTTTTCGCTGATTTTCATACAAGTTTTCATTGCAAAAATGATATATAACCAGCTATGAAACAACTAATTATAATCAGTTTACTTTAAGATCAATGTTTTTAACTGCGCCATAATAAACACTTGGATTTTAGATCACTTCTAAACAAATTTGTAAGCAAATGTCTGGAAGCGATAGATCATGCCAGACTGCCCAAAACTAAAAAGTTGTTTTACAGAACATAAGAATTATGCGCTGTAAAATTATTTTCTGTTTTAATTTATAGAATCAATTGATAATGAATGAAACAACAGCACTGGAAGAACCGATTTTAAAAGAAAATAAAGACAGGTTTGTGATATTCCCCATTCAGCATAGTGATATATGGGAATTTTATAAAAAAGCCGAAGCCAGTTTTTGGACAGCGGAGGAGATCGATCTAAGTCAGGATCTTAAAGACTGGAGTAATGTGATGAGTGATGATGAGAAGCACTTTATTAAACATGTGCTTGCATTTTTTGCTGCCAGTGACGGGATTGTTAATGAAAACCTTGCAGAAAACTTTGTGGCTGAAGTTCAATATACGGAAGCGAAGTTTTTTTATGGATTTCAGATCGCTGTTGAAAACATTCATTCTGAAACCTACTCCTTATTAATTGATACTTATGTAAAAGACCCTGAAGAGAAGGATTACCTGTTTCATGCCATTGAGACGATGGATTGCGTAAAGAAGAAAGCAGAATGGGCTTTAAAATGGATTGATAAGGGTTCTTTTGCAGAAAGATTGATTGCGTTCGCAGCCGTAGAGGGTATCTTTTTCTCCGGCAGTTTCTGTAGTATTTTCTGGCTCAAGAAAAGAGGGCTAATGCCGGGGCTATCTTTTTCAAATGAACTGATATCCAGAGACGAAGGGCTTCATTGTGATTTTGCCTGTTTATTATATAACAATCATTTAATAAATAAACTTTCTGAAGAAACGGTACAAGCTATAATTAAAGATGCCGTTGAAATTGAGAAAGAGTTTGTAACAGATGCCTTGCCTGTAAAACTCATTGGGATGAACTCAGACTTAATGTGTCAGTACATTGAGTTTGTTGCTGATAGATTATTATCAGAGTTAGGATGCGCTAAAGTTTATAATTCAACGAATCCGTTTGACTTCATGGAAATGATTTCTCTACAGGGAAAAACTAATTTCTTTGAAAAGAGAGTAGGAGAATACCAAAAAGCCGGAGTAATGGATTCTGAGAAAGACAAAGCGAAATTTTCATTAGATGAAGAATTTTAATTTTTAATATCACCTAAGCATATACCTCTATGTTAGTAATAAAAAGAGACGGAAGAAGAGAATCAGTAAAATTTGACAAGATTACGGCTAGAATAGAGACCCTCTGTGTCGGCCTGAATAATGACTATGTAAAACCGGTTGAAATCGCTAAAAAAGTAATTGATGGTTTATATGATGGCGTGTCCACTATTGAGTTGGATAATCTCGCCGCTGAAACCGCAGCTACGATGACAACCAAACACCCTGATTTTGCAAGGTTAGCTGCCAGAATATCAATTTCTAACCTGCATAAGATTACTGAAACATCATTCTCTAACACAATGAAGAGAATGTACGAATATGTTAATCCTGAGACAGGGGAAAATGCTGCATTGCTATCAAAAGAGGTTTATGGCATTATCAGATCAAACGCTAAAAAGCTGGACGATGCTACCGATTACGAAAGAGATTATAACTACGATTACTTCGGATACAAGACATTGGAGCGATCATACCTGATGAAGCTGGACGGTAAAATTGTTGAACGTCCTCAGCATATGTTGATGAGAGTATCTGTTGGTATCCATGGAGAAGATATTGATTCGGCTATTCAGACCTACAACCTGATGTCTGAGAAGTGGTTTACACATGCCACACCTACTTTATTCAATTCAGGCACTCCTAAACCGCAGTTATCTTCCTGCTTCTTACTCTCCATGCAGGACGATAGCATTGATGGCATCTATGATACATTGAAGCAATGTGCTAAAATTTCTCAATCTGCCGGGGGTATCGGATTGAGCATCCACAACATAAGAGCAACAGGATCTTACATCAAAGGAACAAACGGTACTTCTAATGGCATCGTCCCAATGCTTAGAAACTTTGATATGACCGCCCGCTATGTTGATCAGGGTGGAGGAAAAAGAAAAGGAAGTTTTGCGATCTACTTAGAGCCGTGGCATGCGGATATTTTCGAGTTTCTGGATTTAAGAAAAAATCACGGTAAAGAAGAGCTAAGAGCAAGAGATCTTTTCTATGCACTTTGGATCCCGGACTTGTTCATGGAGCGAGTAGAGCAAAATGGAGACTGGACGTTGATGTCGCCGGATGAGTGCCCCGGGTTATTCGAAGTATATGGAGAGGACTTCAAGGTTTTATATGAAAAATATGAGCGAGAAGAAAGGGGAAGAAAAACCGTTAAAGCACAAGATCTCTGGTTTGAAATACTTGAAGCTCAGATTGAAACAGGTACTCCTTATATGCTTTACAAGGATGCTGCAAATAAGAAATCAAATCAAAAGAATCTTGGTACGATAAGATCCAGTAACCTATGCACGGAGATCATAGAATATACCTCTAAAGATGAGATAGCGGTTTGTAATCTGGCATCCATTGCACTTTCCAGATTTGTAGTTGATGGAACATTTGACCATCGGAAGCTATATGAAATCACTAAGGTTGTTACGCGAAACCTGAACAAGATCATTGATGTGAACTACTATCCTATTGAAGAGGCAAAACGTTCTAATATGAAGCACCGCCCTATCGGCATTGGTGTTCAGGGTCTGGCCGATGCTTTCTTATTAATGAAGATTCCATTTGAGTCAGAAGAAGCTAAAACGCTTAACAAAGAGATTTTTGAGACAATCTATTTTGCAGCGATGGAAACTTCAATGGAAGTTGCTCAAGAAGAAGGCCCGTATGAAACATTTAAAGACTCACCCGTATCTAAAGGAGTTTTCCAATTTGATATGTGGGGGGTAACGCCTGACTCAGGCAGATGGGATTGGACTGATCTGAAGCGAAAAGTTAAAAAGCATGGGGTTAGAAATTCATTACTACTCGCTCCTATGCCCACTGCTTCTACCTCTCAGATTTTAGGGAATAACGAGTGTTTCGAGCCTTACACTTCTAACCTCTATTTAAGAAGAGTCCTTTCAGGCGAATTCATTGTGGCCAATAAGTATTTAATGAACGAATTGATTGCATTAGATCTTTGGGACGACCAAATGATGAATAGAATCAAAGCCGAAAATGGGTCCATTCGGAATATTGCTGAAATTCCGGAGGATATCAAAGAAAGATACAAGACTGTCTGGGAAATTTCTCAGAAAGCCATCATAGATATGTCTGCTGATAGAGGGGCATTTATATGCCAAAGTCAAAGTTTAAACATTCACTTACAGGATGCCAACTTTGGTAAGATGACTTCAATGCATTTTTATGCCTGGAAGAAAGGGCTTAAAACAGGTATGTACTATCTGAGAACGAAGGCAGCGACAGATGCTATCAAGTTTACAGTAGAGAAAGAAAAGCAGGAGCAACCAAAAGCGGAAGTTACTCCTGTTGCACAGGGACAGCAGGTTAAATTAACGCAAGTACAATTGGATCAGCAAGCAGCAAAGTGTGCATTAGACGATCCTGATGGTTGTGAAATGTGCGGGTCTTAAACAATAAGTGTAATTTTGAATGAATTTCTTACTACTTACTGCTGAGGGCTTTTTCATTTTTAATTAAAATAGCTATCTTTGCCATTCTTAAAAATTCAGGGATAAAAGAAGCATTATGGCAAACCATAAATCAGCACTAAAAAGAATTAGAAGTAACGAAGCGAAAAGGCTCAGAAATAAGTATCAGCACAAAACTGCACGTACTTTTATCAAGCGCCTAAAGAACACTACCGATAAGAAGCAAGGAGAGGAGCTTTTGATACAGGTTATCTCAATGATTGATAAACTGGCTAAGAAAAACATCATTCATAATAATAAAGCGGGAAACTTAAAATCAAAGCTTACAAAATACGTCGCCAGCCTGTAAGCGTCATCAAAAGAAATTTAGATAACCCTGAGTATTTATTTACTCAGGTTTTTTTTATTTTACGCTAATGGAAGAACCTAGGTTGACCATAAAAAAATGGGCTGAACAAGACAGGCCCAGAGAGAAGCTTATTCTCAAAGGAAAAGTTTCTTTATCCGATGCAGAACTCATTGCCATTTTGATAGGGTCGGGTAATAATGAACAAACAGCTGTGGAACTTTCACAACATATATTAAATGCCTGTGAGAATAATTTGGCAAATCTGGCCAGGCTTTCGGTAAAAGATTTGGAAAAATTTAAAGGGATCGGCGAGGCTAAGGCAATATCTATCGTAGCAGCACTTGAAATAGGAAGAAGAAGGAAAGAAACCGAACCAATCAAAAAGATCTCCATTCAATCTTCAGAAGATGCTTTTAATCTGTTGCAGGGTGATTTAATGGACCTGACTCACGAAGAGTTCTGGATGATCCTCATGAAGCGAAATAATGAAGTCATCAAGAAAGAAATGATCAGTAGAGGAGGTGTCTCGGGAACTGTCGTGGATGCCAAACTGGTTTTTAAGAGGGCTTTGGAGATGACCTCTTCTGCTATCATTCTGGCTCACAATCATCCAAGTGGAAATTTAAAACCAAGTAAAGAGGATATTCGCCTGACTAAAAAAATTAATGAGGCCGGTAAGGCACTTGATATTGCTGTACTGGATCACCTGATAATAACAGACAATGATTTTTACAGTTTTGCAGATAATGAGATGCTTTAGTAAACAATGAAAAAGATAATCTGGATAGCAACTCCGCTTGCAATGCTGGTTTTTATTATTTCTCGATCCGGCGCTTCAAAAGAAAATTACGAAGTTGAGTTTGAGAAATACTGGGAGGATAGGCATGATTTTTTCAAAAATTCCGCAGGGAGTCCGTTTGTTCAAAAGAATGTAGATTATAAAAAGGTTGAGGTCTTCCCTTTTAACTCAGACTACAGGGTTAATGCTAAATTAGATCATTTCACAACGAGAGAAATAGTCACTCTGAGCAACAGCGACGGGACTGTTACCAATTATCTGAAGTATGCAAATGCCGGGTTTAAAATTGATGGAACGAAACAATCGATCCTTGTATTAAAAGCACCGGGTTTTGGAAACCGATACCTGACGGCTTTTGGAGATAAAACCAGTGGAGAAACGACTTATAGCGGCGGAAGATATTTAGACCTTGAGATTGGAAAATCTGATCGTATTGAGATCGATTTTAACAAAGCATATAATCCTTATTGTGCCTATTTCGACGACTTCGCATGTCCACTTCCTCCAAGAGAAAACTTATTAACCGTAGCTATAAAGGCAGGAGAAAAGTTATAGTACTTTTCTTGTTTCAGGTGATATTAATCACCTAAGTTCAATATCATTACGAGGGATTTTGCGAGCATGATGGCGCAAATGGCATTAAATTAATCCGAACTCCATTCTTCATCCTCTTTCAGATCATCCAAAATCGTTTTATATCTCGCTTTAAGATCGTTATTATTTTTTAAATCTTTCCTTAGGTTATTGTAAAGAACAGCGCTTATTTCTTCCTTTATCTTCTTTTTGTAAAGAGCTGTAAACGAGGACACCATGGAATCATAGTCATTTGTGATTTGGTTGAATACCTTCATCTCTTCACTTACAACGTCTAATTCACTCCATTTCAAAGAATCATCAGCGGCATTTTTTATTTTAAGAAAACGAGGCGTACTGATTACTTCATTTGAACGGATCCATCCATTATAAATAGCTGTCATTTTATCTTTTTCTTCCTCAGCCCATTTCATCACTAAAGCATACTTGATTAAATCCTCATCAGCATATTTATTTTCGTTTTGCCCCACCAAAGAGAATGCGACTAAAAACAAACTAATTGATAATAATACGCTTCTAAGCATTACTTTTTACAAGGTGTAATAATAGTAAGATCATTTGATTTATACGGCTTAATTTCTGAAAAGAGGCCGTTTATTTTAAGATTTATGGATACATAGAAGACGAAGGGAACCGTACAATAGTTATCAAAAATAAAAAAATGGGCATCCTTGCATATTCGGGTATGCAGCAAAAAAATCCAATACAGGGAAATAAAGATTTCAGGAGATTAATATATTCCATTAGGTCATGGATCCGGGAGAAGGCGGAAGCTCATCCTATGATGCTCTGTTGCTCCTAATGCTTTAATCCCTGCTCGATGTTCTGAAGTAGGGTAACCAACATTGGTTTCCCAGCCATAGCCCGGGAATTCAACCGCAAGTTGTTTCATTACATCATCCCGGTAAGTTTTTGCCAGCACGGATGCGGCAGCTATGCTATAAAACTTTTCATCTCCTTTTATGATGCATTCAAAGGGAATATTATGATATGGCTTAAATCTATTCCCGTCAATGAGGAGTAATCCGGGTTGTACGCTGAGTTGTTCAACAGCCCGATGCATTGCAAGGTAACTCGCATTTAAAATATTGATTTCATCGATCTCTCCGGAGGATGCGACTCCAACACCCCATGCTATAGCATCCTGAATAATTTCTCCCTTCAGTTCAACACGTTGTTTTTCTGTCAGTTGCTTTGAGTCATTTAATACTTCGTGTTTATAATCTGCCGGAAGGATTACAGCCGCCGCAACTACAGGACCGGCAAGGCAGCCTCTTCCTGCCTCATCACATCCGGCCTCTGTTTTTTCTTTTTGGAAGTAAGGAAAAAGCATTTTTAAAATTATGTCAAAAATAACTTTACCTCACCAAAAATGCACTTTACCAACCCTCAAGCAGGCATTTTTATCTGTTCCGGATTTCCGGAAAGTTTTTTCACTTCTTCACAAACTTCAGCAGATGCCCGTCCGGCAGTTGTATCAGATACAAACCGCTGTGGAGGAAGGCTGCATCTATCCTTGTGTTTGTGGTACTTTCCAGCACTAACTCCCCGCCAAGGCTCAGGATGCGAATCGGGCTTTCCACGGGAGACTGCACTTCCACGTAACGCCCCGAAGGATTGGGGAAGACTACTGCTTCCTTCGTATCGTCTGCCGCACTTAGAGGTTTATTCTCCCCCGGTGTTGCCGGCGGACAGTCTGTAATCGTCACCTGCTGCATTTGTGTAGCGGTGTTGCCCGCTGCGTCGGTATGTGTCCACGTGATGGTTCTGTCGGCTGTAATGGGAAAAGCATCGGCAGTGACATCATGGGTAACGGTAACCTCTCCCGGGCAGGTATCCGAACCGGCAGCGGGTGCAGCGGCATTTACTTCAGCTTCCGCAAGCGAACACCATGCGGTAATGGCATCCAAGGTGCCTGTAACTGTCGGAGCCTCGGTGTCGTCTATGGTCACCTGCTGTGTTTGTACAATGCTTTTGCTATTATGGGTATAGGTCCATGTAACGATGGTGCTTTCGGTAATGGGGAAGCTGCTGACATCATGCGTAGCCGTGACCGTCTCACCCGCTCCTACAGTGCAGCTGCTTTTAGCCGTGGGAGCGGTGAGGTCATTGGCAGTGACTTCACACTGTGCCTTCACTGCCTGTAGGGCTGCTGCGTCCGTCCGTATGGGGATTAACTCATCACCTGCGATAGTCCAGGAATGCGGGTCGGAGGTGAGCGCGTCCCTTCCCGCTTTGCCTCTACAGGAGTACTTAGCCGGTGCGAAGAATCTGATGCCGGAGGGGATTTGGGTCTCGCCCGCCTCCCTATCTAAGGTGCTCCATCCAATCAGCAGCGCATCGTAATTTTCGGAAGACATGGAAGAAGCCTCCTGAAACATGCTCCTCATAGTTGTCACGCTGCTTATATCCCATTTGATGAGGTCTTGGTTAAAGGCAGCAGCCTCAAAAAACATGAACCGCATATCCGTCACGTTTCTCACGTCCCAGTTGCTGATGTCTCCGTTGAAGGAAGAATTGGCAAACATGAAATTCATATCCGTCACCTTGCTTACATCCCATTTGCTAAGGTCTCCGTTGAAGGTAGAAGCCCCCTGAAACATGCTGCTCATATTCGTCACGCTGCTCGTGTTCCAGTTGCTGAGGTCACCGTTGAAGGCAGAAGCCCTCAAAAACATGCTTCTCATATTCGTCACACTGCTCGTGTTCCATTTGCTGAGGTCACCGTTGAAGGCAGAAGCCCTCAAAAACATGGCTAACATACTCGTCACGCTGCTCGTGTTCCAGTTGCCGAGGTCACCGTTGAAGGCAGAAGCCGTGAAAAACATGCTTCTCATATTCGTCACGCTGCTCGTGTTCCAATTGCTGAGGTCACCGTTGAAGGCAGAAGCCAACGAAAACATGTTGCTCATATCCGTCACGCTGCTTGTGTTCCAGTTGCTGAGGTCACCGTTGAAGGCAGAAGCGCTAGCAAACATGTATGACATATCCGTCACGCTGCTCGTGTTCCAGTTGCTGAGGTCACCGTTGAAGGCAGAAGCCTCCTCAAACATGCCCACCATATCCGTCACGTTTGAAAGGTCCGGGACTCCCGCATCATCGGCAATGGTGAGGCTGCTACAAAAGGCAAAAGCATCTCCCATGGAAGTCCACGCTATATCTCCCCACTTTTCAATGGATCGTATCTGCCCCGCCGCAGTAGTCTCTACGAGAAATCCGTCGCTACTAATTCTCCCGAATCGTATGCGTGGAAAGGTACCGCTGATGGTAATGATGTGTATTCCTGCCGTGGCATATTGATGGGAGGCATCTCCGGTGACGTTGTTATCCGTATTGCCGTCCCCCCAGTTTACGGAGTAGCTGTAGGTCTCCCCGTTGGCGGTAGGAATGGTAATGGTTTCGCTGGCAGTGGTTGTCTGCCAAGTGGTGATGAAGGGTTTTGGGTTGTCCTGCGCCCGTCCTAAGAAAGCGAGGAGCAGTATGGAGATGAATAAAAAGATATTTTTTGGAGATAAGATTAGACTATAGGGGGGGGGGGATTAAATTAAGCCCGCACAGCCCTTTCGGAAGTGTATATAACGTGCTCATAGCTCATTATATTTTATGTTTTAAAAATGCAAACATATACAAACATTTTAACTTGTTGTATAAATCTTAATTTTTTTGATTTTTTTTCTTTGGGAAGTGCGGTCTTTTTCCTGTGAAAGCGGACAGAGGATCAGCGAAAAAAGCCCCCTCTCACAAATTACCATGAAAACTTTTACAGAAAAAGATCTGTGAGTACGAAGGGGCTCTATGAAAAAACAATCACATTGCAAGATTAATTTATCCTATTCACAAAACCAATACATCATGAAAAAATAATTTGTATTTTTATTTTCAGCGGTCGTCATCTTGGCAACGAAAAGCACCTGAAAAACAATACAATATAAATAAGTCGGTGGCTGCATCCCTCACAAGATAGCTTTATCTGATTTCGGAAATAAAATCAGGATACCCGAAAAGCGGGTTGAATAATGAACGGGAATGGCTCCCCTAATCCATAAAGGCATTCATTTCATAATATTGATTTTTGCCGGATTTGTCAATGTCATTCAAAAATTACTTCCGGGAGTGGCATCTCATTCAATTCATTACCTAATCACTCTGAAACAATACCTTTTATTCCAAACCAAACCGTATCTCTGAACACCATCTTCCGGTACCCTGATATTTCAAAGGAACTTATCAGCCCATTATCCAAGAGAATCAGGAGTTCTCGGTGGTGTGTATAAACGTCTTTGTCCTCGTGAAGTATAGCACTTATGGATTGATAATCATCTCCTGACAGCGTGATTACCAGCTTTTTCAGAATGCTGTTTTCACTTTCTTTTAGCTTTAAACGAATGACTTCATTGCTCTCTTCCACATCAAAAACACCCGTATATTCAGGTTGATCAGGGTTTATTTCTGCTAAAACAGAAAGTTCGTCTTTCCATTCGGTAGAATCCATGGAAAAAGTGCGTTTCTCACTTTCGGAATCAAGTGAGGCTTTTTTGATCAAACTCCTGCCATGAAGTCTCCGGATTTGAGTCTCATAAATTTGATGAATGTCAGGGTAATGCGGAGGGGCAGCTGACTCCGGTGGAAGTTTTTGACAAGAGCCTATTAAAATGACCAGATGAAGAACAATAAGCGGCTTCATCAGATCAATACTTCTCCGGTCATCTCTTCGGGAATTGAAACATCCATAAAAGTTAAAATTGTGGGAGCCAAGTCTCCAAGTTTTCCACTTTTCAGGTCGCCCTTAAATTCATTATCCACAACGATGAATGGAACGAGGCTGGTTGTATGAGCAGTATTTGGGGTACCATCGGGATTGATCATCATATCAGCGTTTCCATGATCTGCAATTAAAATGGGCAGGTAATCGTTTTCAAGAGCGGTATTTACTACTGCTTCGGCGCACCTGTCCACAGTTTCACATGCCTTAACTGCGGCCTCAAAAATACCGGTATGCCCCACCATATCGGGGTTGGCGAAATTAAGACAGATGAAGTCCGCATATCCATTTTTTAATTCAGGAATAATGCTGTCCCTTATATCGGCTGCGCTCATCTCCGGCTGCATATCGTAGGTTGCCACTTTCGGTGAAGGGCATAATATTCTTTTTTCTCCCTTAAACTCTTTTTCTCTCCCTCCGGAGAAAAAGAAGGTGACGTGGGGATACTTTTCTGTCTCGGCGATTCTAATTTGCTTCTTACCGTTTGCTTCAAGCACTTCCCCCAGCGTTTTGGTCAGGTGATCTTTTCCAAACATGACGTTAACTCCTTCAAACGAATCATCATAATTGGTCATCGTCACATAATGAAGGTGCATTTTCTTCATTCCTTTCTCAGGAAAATCTTTTTGTGTTAATGCCTGTGTGATTTGCCTTCCTCTATCTGTTCTAAAGTTGAAGCACAGCACCACATCTCCTTCTTTAACTTTTCCATCTGCACAGATAATGGGCCTGATAAATTCATCCGTAATACCTTCAGCATAAGATGCTTTCATAGCTTTAATCGGGTCTTGAGCTGCCTTCCCTATCCCATGCACGAGTGCATCATAAGCCGGCTTCACCCGTTCCCATCTCCGATCTCTGTCCATGGCATAATATCGACCCGTTATGGTTGTCAGGATGCCTGTGTTTTCGGATATATGATCCTGTAAAGCTCTAAGATACCCTACTCCTCCCTTTGGATCCGTATCCCTTCCGTCGGTAAATGCGTGCACATATACTTTTTTGCAATTGAAGTCTTTGAATGTACTTAAAAGACCCTTTAAGTGATCAATGTGGGAGTGAACTCCACCGTCAGACACCAAACCAATTAAATGAATGGCTTTACTGTTTTTTTTTGAATAGCTGATTGCATCCTTCAATACCTCATTCTCAGCCATTGAGCCATCTTTAACCGCATTGCCAATCTTTACAAGGTCTTGGTAGACTACTCTACCGGCTCCAATATTCATGTGGCCAACTTCAGAGTTACCCATCTGGCCTTCCGGTAATCCAACGGCAAGACCGGATGCCTCTAAAGTGCTGTTTGGATATTCTTTGAAAACTTTGTCCATGAAGGGGGTATCAGCAGCATTAATTGCTGAAACCTCTTTATTTTTGGCAATCCCCCAACCGTCAAGTATTAGAAGGATAACTTTTTTATTCATATCACAAATATAACGGCCCAATTTTTGATGATAGTTAGATAATAGATAAATTGGGAAGGGTTCTAGTGTAATTGCATACGAATATTATTTAACAATGATCAGATTATTATTCATGTGTTCTGCCTTATTCGCAGGCAGCTTTCAGGAAGATACAATCAGGGATATAGGCATAGCAATGAAAGCGGGAAGTGCGAAAGAATTAATAAATTTCTGTAACAAAACGGTGGAGATTCGAATCAATGGAGAAGGCGCTAATTACAGCAGAAATCAGGCAGAAGTTATTCTTAGAAACTTTTTCAATGAATATCCTGCGAAAGACTTTTCTTATACGGTAAAAGGTTCCTCTTCGGATAATTTAAAGTATACGATTGGAGTTTATACGCACGAGAAAGGGTCATTTCGAGTGGTTATGTTTATCAAGAAGATTGATAACGCCTACCTCATTGATACGTTGAATTTCAGCAAAGAATAATTTATTTCGGATATTTGCTAATTATCACCATGAATATGATTGCCCCTTATCTTACGGATAAAAGCATCAATGCTTTTATAAAATCGGCTTTAGAAGAAGATATTGGTTCGGGAGATCATTCTTCTCTTGGCTCTATTCCCGAATCTTCAACCAATCAGGCTCACCTGCTTGTTAAGTCTGACGGAGTGATTGCCGGTATTAATTTAGCGAAGAGGATTTTTGAATATGTTGATGATGATTTGAAACTAGCGTTTTTCAAAAAAGATGGTGACATTATTGAAAATGGAGAGGTACCTTTTAACGTCATAGGCAGTTCACGTTCTATTCTTTTTGTTGAACGGTTAGTACTCAATTGTATGCAGCGAATGAGTGCAATCGCTACTTACACTCATTATATGTGTTCTCTGATTCGCAGTTCTCATGCTAAACTGCTAGACACCCGGAAAACGACCCCATTGTTCAGACTCCCTGAAAAATGGGCTGTTTTAATAGGCGGCGGCGTAAATCATCGTTTTGGACTCTATGATATGGTAATGCTTAAGGATAATCATATTGATTTTGCGGGCGGTGTAAAAAAAGCAATCATCGGGACGGTTGCTTACTTAAAGAACAAGAACCTCAAATTAGCTATTGAGATAGAAGTAAGAAGTTTGGCCGAACTTGATGAAGTGCTGAAGGTTGGTCATGTGAAGCGGGTACTGCTTGACAACATGCTTCCATCCGATATACAACAGGCGATTCGCATGATAGAAGGGAAGTTTGAAACGGAAGCTTCAGGCAGTATTACGGAAAACAATATCGCTGAAATAGCTGAAACCGGAGTGGATTACATTTCAGTGGGGGCACTTACACATTCATACAAAAGTATGGATATGAGCCTCAAAGCTGTTTAAGTACTATATTCGAGGGAGCAAAGGATTTGAAAGGATGATTGTAAGAACAAAAAAATATCAACTACCTACAAAGACCTATATAGGTGTTGCATTAAAGGCTGTCATTAGACAGCAATGGTGGGTTTTTGTCATTTATTTAGCTATTTGCGCCGGATACTTCGGTGTCCCAAACCATTGGTGGATTACAGGTGCATCCATTGCACTTATACTCTACTTTTTGTTTTGGTTCATTCAGTTTGCAGGGGTGACGCAGTTGGAACAGGGAAAATTTATGTTTCAGAGGCTTTCATACGAGATCTCTTCTCAACAAATTTTAGTAAAGTTGAATGCAAAACAAGGGATGCCCATGAAATGGGACCAAATCAAGCGTGCCAGAAAAGGGAAGGATGCCTTCACATTTTTTATAAGTAAAGCGCAGTTGGTTCACCTGCCGTTCAGGGTGTTTAATAATGACAATGAGATTCGCTTTATTGAAACTGTGTTGAAACGCAAGGGATACCTTTCGAAAATGTAATGAATGGCTCGTCAGTTGAGCATAAAAGAAGCAAAACAGAGAGCCGGAAAGTTTTGTGCTTTGCGGGAAAGATCTCCTCAGGAGGTGTATGATAAAGTCAGGTCATGGGGCTTATCGGAAAGAGAATGTCAGGAAATCGTTGATTTATTGGTCAGGGGTGATTTCGTAAACGAGCAGCGATTTGCTAATGCCTATTGCCGTGATAAATTTGAGTTTAATTCATGGGGTCGGCAGAAGATTAAGTCCGGTATTCTTCCTTATAAAATCTCATCAGCGATTCTTGAGGAGTCCCTGTCAAAGATTGACCCGAAGAAATACAAACTCCGATTGTATAAATTAGCCAAAAAAAAGTGGGAGTACCTCCATAAAGAAGAGGATCAAAAAAAGAAGCAAAAAACGGCAAGTTACCTTGTCAGCAAGGGCTTCGAACCTGATTTAATATGGAGCACAATTAATTCTTTATCAGAAAAAAGTCATTAGATGTACATTATAGCCGGGATTAAATAATGTATTGCTTAGACTTTGCTTATGTTTAAGGTAATTATCAACTATGCTACACAACTCAGCTAAGGAACTACTAGGTCAACTTGATAGCATTATTGCTCAGTGCAGAGAAGATGATTTCTCTAAGCCGTTGAATGAGTTAAGCAACGCTACTTTCGGTCAGCACGTGAGACACACACTTGAGTTTTTTATCTGTCTGTATGATGCCAGGAATGAGCGGATTGTCAATTACGACAACAGAAAGCACGACAGAGAAATTGAAACAGACCGGAAACTGGCAAGATTTGTTATTGATTCCATTAGGGATTTCTTAGAAAAGAACAGGGAGGATTTTGCAATAGAGTTTGAGGCAAATTATACCGAGGACGAAGGGATGGATCAAACCATGAAAAGTAGTTTTTTCAGAGAGTTGGCATATAACATTGAGCATGCAATCCACCACATGGCACTAATGAAAGTGGCTGTAACACAAACGCTATCTTATATCGAATTGCCGGAAAACTTCGGCGTAGCCAGTTCCACCGTAAGATATCGATCAGGGCAAAAGGCCTAATATGAAAAAGTTCTTTGTTAGGCTTACCCAATGGGAATATTGGCCTTTTTCACTACTCTACTTTCCTGTATTTTTTTATTATTTCCTGCTCTCTTTAAAAAAAAGGTCTTTTTTCTTCTTCACCTCTTCCAATCCAAAAATTGAATTCGGAGGAATGTTCGGGGAAAGAAAGTCGGACATCTTCAAACTCATTCCTACGGAATTTATACCTGAAACACATCTCATTGCTAAGGGCGATTTAAAAACGGCCAAAGCAAAGTCAGAGGAAGTGGGATTCCCGCTCATTGCAAAACCAAACATTGGAGAAAGGGGAGCCTGGGTAAGAAAAATAGACAGCAATGAAGAGTTAGCGGCTTATGTTGAAACCTGTCCGGTAGCATTTTTGCTTCAGGAACTCATTAAGTATCCGGTTGAACTGGGGATTTTTTACCTTCGTTATCCTCATCAGGGAAAAGGTATTGCAACTTCAATAGTTCGTAAGAATTTCTTAAAAGTAATCGGAGACGGGAGGCACAGTATAAATGAACTGTTGAATGAAGATACACGTGCATTACTGACAGTAAATCCGGAAAGTGAATACTTAAAGAAGATTGGGAGTAGTATTCCAAAAAAAGGAGAAGAGGTACTGATTGAACCAATTGGTAATCACTGTCGGGGAACTCAATTTTTAAACGATAATGAGCAAATTGATAAGGAGTTGAATGAGGCTATTGATAAGCTGGCGAAGCAAATTTCCGGGTTTTATTTTGGAAGGTTCGATCTAAGATGCAAAAGCTATGAAGAACTTAAGCAGCTTAAAGCTTTTAAAATACTTGAATTGAATGGAGCAGGATCCGAGCCGGGCCACATTTATCAGCCCGGTTATTCATTATTTAAAGCGTATAAAGATATCCTTTGGCATTTGAAGGCTTTGGCAGATATTAGCGAGCAGAATAAGATGAGTGGTGTGCCATATTGGACCTTTAAAAAAGGGATAAAAAAGTGGAGAGCCCATCAGGCATACAAAAGATTACTCAACGCTTAAATGGTATTCCAGACCCTGATAGTTGCTTTCATAATCAGTTACATCGGTTCGATCCCTCCCGGTACGATCAATGTCTCTGTCATGCAGTTGTCCATATTGAAGAAGCACAGGGCTGCAATATTCTTTGCTTTGGCAGCTTCTTCTACCGAGTTTATTTATGCGGGTGTAACAGTCCGGTTCCATATTTTTTTGAGTACACAACCGGTTATTTCCGACTATTTCAAGATTGTCACCTCAATAACTTTGATTGCTTTGGGGCTTTGGAATATCCTGTCAACAAGGACATCATCCTCAGTAGGAGTGAATACGAAACTGACAGGAAGACATGGTTTTTTAAGAGGTCTTCTTTTGGGGATATTTAATCCAATGACGATTCCTTTCTGGCTTGCCATTACAACGTACCTTGAGAACGATGGACTTATCAATGTGTCAGCGTTTGGATTCTGGGCTTACCTGACAGGACTCTCTACGGGAACTTTTTGTCTGCTGCTTACCGTAGATGCTCTGGGGAAACGATTTATAAAGATAAGTGACAATAAATTCCTGGTACATAAAATGCCGGGAATCATGTTGATTGGATTAGGTGTTTACTTTTTGTTGAAGTTGATTCTACCCTAATTCTCTTTAGTTCCCTGCCGAACCACATGCCCCTCCGAAAAGTGTAACCTTGAACCGGAACTCTTCTACCTCTTCACAAACTTCAGTAGGTGCCCGTCCGGCAGTTGAATCAGATACAGGCCGCTGTGCAGAGAGGCTGCATCTATCTTTGTGTTTGTGGTGCTTTCCAGCACTAACTCTCCGCCCACGCTCAGGATGCGTACCGGGCTTTCCACGGGAGACTGCACCTCCACATAACGCCCCGAAGGATTGGGAAAGACCACTGCTTCCGATGCATCATCCGCTGCACTTAGCACACAGGGAGTAATCGTTACCGCCTGCGTTTGCGTGGTCGTGTTGCCTGTCTTATCGGTGTAGGTCCACGTGATCGTGGTTTTGGACGTAATGGGGAACGTGGCATTTGTAGTAGCAGTGATCTGCCCGTCGCAAACGTCATTGGCTTTGGGAGCGGTCACGTCTGCTTCCGCCAGCGAACACCGTGCGGTAATGGCATCCAAGGTGCCTGTAACTGTCGGTGCCTCGGTGTCGGCGATGTTCACTTCTTGCGTTTGCTCGGACGTATTGCCGTCCTCGTCGGTATATACCCACGTGATAGTAGTGGTGCCAGCCTGGATGGGGAAGGAGGCCACATTATGTGCAGCCGTAATGGTATTCCCCTCGCAATTCGTGGCGGTGGGTGCGGTGAGGGAAGCGACCTCACACTGTTCGTTAAGCGGGGACAATGAGGGTTCAGCAAGCATCAGCACATCAGCAC
>JACONI010000100.1 GCA_014323825.1 Ekhidna sp.
ATCGGAGACGCTTACGGTCAGGGTATAAGTTGAGGTGTTCTCAAAGTCCAGCGCCCCTGCCGTTGTAAGGGCTCCGGTACCTTCATTTATAGCGAACACATTGCCTGTATTCCCTTGAGTGATGGCAAACATGAGGTTATTCGTTTCGGCATCACTAGCCAGCACCGTCCCTACTGCGGTTCCGTTTGTAACATTTTCCGCTACGGAAAAGGTCTGACCGGGAGTAATAACGGGTGCGGTGTTTCCCGGGTTTTGTTCCGTATTGTCTTCAGGTGCCCCGTCCTGCGTAACGGTAAGGGTCTTAATCACCTCCCCTAATGAGGTGGTGACGCTGCCCGTGCGCGATTCGGTGTTCATATTTGCGTTAGCCCTCACGCGTAGTGTTTCATTGTCCACGTTTTCAGTGCTTAGCCAGTCTGCATCAGAGGCCGCCGTCCATTCCCCTCCCCTCGCTGTAACGGCTATATCCTTTGCATGTTCCTCTGCCGGAAAGGCCAGGGCATTTTCTGCTAAAATCAACTTTACGCCTTCTTGCGTTACGTTGATCGTACCGCTGACTTCTCCAATAGCAGCGGTAATGATCCCTTCCCGAGTTTCCTCTTTGTTATTTTTGTCATAACTCACGCGAAGGGTCTCGTTGTCCACTTTCTCTGCCCTTAGCCATTCTACGTTAGAGGCTGCCGTCCAATCCCCTCCGCTAGCCGTGACGTTTATGTCTGTCGGTTCCAGCTCATCGGAAGAAATGGAAAGGGAAGTTTTGTCTAATGCTAAGGTTACATTTACGGGTTCGTCATCCCCCCCGCAAGCGGTTAGCGCCATCCCCACGGCCATAAATAGGAGAACTTTCTGAAAAAGTTTAACTATATATAGGGGGGGGGGGGGTATAATAAAATAAAACATCATAAAAAAGTTTTTGGTTAAAAAATTATTTCAGTTGCAAGGTTAAACACCTTTTTATTAAAATACAAAGTAAGTGTAAAAATATTTAATTGTCAAGGGGTTGTCCGTTTTTTTACTAAAAATGTAGAAAGATTAAAAAGGAGTAGTTACAGTGCGGATACTGAAAGGAAACAACCCATTAAATATAATCGGATCACAATGCCCAAAATTTATGTAGAATTTATTTTTATTTCTCAAGTTCAATAAAAATTTTCCTCTTCGCCAAACTTCTCCTCTTCACCGAGATTTTCCCATTCAATAGCTGTTGCTTTCAAGTCCTCCAACGTATCAATATCATTCAAAGCGGGTAATTGGTAAACGGATAGTTCAAGCCCTTCAGCTTCTGCCAGAAGCTCTTTTAGAACGCTGTCCGTACTATATTCTTTGCCTTCAAAAAATTGAGGAAAAAATGCCTTCACCCCCAGAAGATAATATCCACCGTCTTTTGCCGGACCGACCACTACATCATTTTCTTCAAGCATCTCAAAGGCCAGCCTGATGATTTGAGCATTAATGTCATAGCAGTCACTGCCTATGATTATTACTTTACCGTAAGAATTGAATGCCTCGTCAAACGCATTGTGCATTCTTTCTCCGAGCGTAAACCCCTTTTGAGAAGTGAGTTTAAAATCACCGTTATTCCATACATCCCCTGACTCCACATACTCAGAATAATAAACAGCCTTATCTGCCTCAATCTTCCTGGTAATTTTGTGCGTGTGATGAACAAGTTCATTATAAACGTCCAGTGCCCTGTCAATTCCAATGTCCTTGGCCAGCCTTACTTTCACCATTCCCGGAATCAGGTTCTTAACGAAGATCATCAATAAGCTATCGCTCATGTGCCGGTTTTCTTTTAAAAAACAAATCTATAATAAAAGCTAAAGTAACCAATAAATACTCTACAGCAACAATCCACATTGGAAGTTCAAATCCATCTGAAGTGTAGCCGGCATAAGTGAAGAAAATAGTGACTGACCATACAACGGGATACCAATAACCGGAAAGAATTCCGAAAGCTGCTAATGGAATGATGTACCACGGGTGTACTGTGGTTGTAAAGAGTAAATAAACGGATAGGATAAATAAGAACGTCTTGGCAACATTCCATTTTTTGATAGCTCCAACAATTGATAATGTCAGCATTGGCAGAATGGAAAATACGGAAAGCAACGGGCCGATCTTTGCAATGTTATTATATCCGTAATAGCTTATTCCTATTTCTCTTGCTATGAAATAGAGACTGGCGTTAAACTCAAATTTTTTGAAATAAAGATCAAGTCCGGACTGCACTCCATCCGAGGACTCCTGATTAATCATAGGCAGCACAGTGAGCAACCCAACGACTCCGGCTAATATGGGTATCCACCACTCTTGGTTTTTTAGTCCCTTAAAGAACAGATAAGGCAAGTAGATAACAGGCAAAAGTTTGGTGCCAATCGCCAATCCGATAGAAGCGGCAGACAACCGGTTTTTATTCTTTTCATAGAGGTAGATACCGGCAAGCAAAAAGAAAATAACGATTCCTTCAAAGTGTACATTTCCTGCAAACTCTAAAATCACCAGAGGATTCAGAAAATAGAAAAAAGCCGTATGCTCCTCTTTTTGGTAGATTCTTAGCAGTTTTCTCAATACGAAAAAAGATCCAATGTCTGCTGCTAAAATCAAGGTTCTGATTATGTTTGCTGAGACCAGCCAGCCGGAATGAAACCGGACGCTTAACCAAAAGATGAATTGATTCAGTGGAGGATAGACGGAGAAATATTCGGGGGAGTTAAGCTGTTCGTAAAGTGCCTGATCTAATCCGGGAATGCGCTGATCCAAGTAATATTCGGGAAGCTCGGTGAAGGGGTTAATTCCATTTTTCAGAAGGATTCCGTCCCAGATAAATCGATAGATGTCATCGGAAAGAGAAGGCAGCGAAAAGAATAAAGTCAGACGTGCGACGATACCAAGTGCAAAAAGTATATTGGGTGATTCTTTTTCCCGGACAAGGAATAAGTAGCCGGTGAATGCCGTGAAGTAGGTAAGCAGTAGCGGAACGGTCCGGTGGCGTTCAAACCCGTTTCCAATCGAAGAGAATGCCAAGATAAAAAGGAGGGCAAAAGTGAAGAAGCCAATGGGTTTCTTCTTACGCATACCGGAAAGGTCTTATGGAGAGAATAAAAATATAAGAAAAACCGAGAGCCATCATTAAATGGAAGAGCATCAAACCGTAATCTTCCAGTTTAAATCCTGAAATAATTCCATACATAAAATAAATGGCTAAAAGTCCCTCAAATAAGGTAATCGGGGTAAATACCTGAGTAAGGTATTTATTACCTTTCCAATTATCCCCTTTTGCTTGCACATTGAACTTTGGTGTCCGGATGAAGGGAGTCCTGATGCCCAGATATCCTTCTATTACCGCTATGGAATTGTGCAGAGCCATGCCCATAGAGAAAGCCAGAAACATGGGAAAGTTGGTGATAAAATATTTGAAGGGATAAACCGGGTGTGTTGCTTTTGCCGAGACCCAGTAAAAGAACCCCATTGCAAAGAAACCGATGACGAAAATGCTCTCAAGGTCAAAGATCAATGCAAGATCAGGATTATACGCTTTGATGTAGAGCATAGGAATTGAGAGCATTGCTGCAATCAGGATCAGCAAAAACACGGAACTGTTCAATAAATGAAATACTGCTCTTGCTTTGTGCTCAAAAGCAATATTTGATCGCAATACTTTTCCTAACGTCTTGCGGGCAGTTTCCGCAGCTCCTTTGTTCCAGCGATATTGTTGGGACTTAATAGCGGGAAGCACCACAGGTAACTCAGCCGGCGATTTGATTTCTTCCCGATAAACAAACTTCCATCCTCTGAGCTGGGCGCGATAGCTTAAGTCCAAATCTTCGGTTAAAGTGTCATGCTGCCAGCCTCCGGCATCTTCAATACAGGCTTTTCTCCAGATGCCGCCCGTCCCGTTAAAGTTTAAAAAACTTCCGGCTTGTTCTCTTCCTTTTTGTTCTACGGTGAAATGTGCATCCAGCCAGAACGCCTGAATCTTAGTCAGCCATCCAAAGTCCCTGTTTAAGTAAGACCATCGTGTCTGCACCATCCCTGTTTTTTCAGGTTTGAATTTGGGCAACGTCTTCAGGAGAAAATCAGGAGAGGGCACAAAATCTGCATCGAAAATGGCAAGATAATCTCCTTTAGCCTGCTCCAGCCCGTATTGAAGGGCTCCTGCTTTAAAACCTGTTCGTTCCGCTCTCTGAACATGTTTTATGTCAAGGCCCTCTGCAAGGTAGAAGTTGACTTTTTCTTTTACGATATCAAGGGTCTCATCATCCGAGTCATCAAGTACCTGGATCTCCAGTTTATCTTTCGGATACCTGAGTTGGCATACGGAATCTATCAGTCTTTCAACGACATATTGTTCATTGTACACGGGGAGCTGAACGGTTACATGAGGAAATTCAGTGAGTATTGCTTCAACATCTTCCTTCAATTTCCCGGCTCTTAGATAATGCCGCGACAGGTTAAACTGCCCCATGCTGAACAGACAAATGATCAGCAGTGTTATTCCGTATAGCGAGATGACCAGCCACTCCACGATTAGAGGTATTTGAATATGGTGTAAATTATCTTGTACCCTGCACCGATGGTTCCTTTTATCGTACCGCTCACTTTCGATACTCCGATTCGGCGGCGGTAGTCAACGGGAACATCAATGGTACGTAAATTTAACCTCGCTGCCTTTAATTGCATCTCTACCGTCCATCCGTAGGTTCGATCCTGCATGGCGATGGTCTGTAGGCTGTCGTATTTAATCGCTCGGAAGGGGCCTAAGTCCGTGTATTTTACGCCATAAAATAATCTTATCAGTTTAGTCGCCAGCCAGTTGCCGAAGAGTTGCTGTATGGTCATACTTCCTTTTTCTTTCCGGCCCAATGTTCTGGATCCGATCACCATTTCAGCTTCATCATCCAGGATGGGCTGCACCAGCGCCTGCATTTGCTCCGGGTAGTCGGAATGATCCCCATCCAGGAAAACCACGATATCAGGTTGGGTAGCTGATGCGGAGATGTGAGTCAGCCCTCTGAGACACGCATTTCCATATCCTTTGTTCGGTTCTTTAAGTGCAGTGACACCTCCGGATATCGCCTGATCATAGGTATCATCCGTAGAACCATTATCCACAACGATGATTTCGGATACTAAAGCGCTAGGAATCTCGTCAATAACCAGACCAACGGCATTTTGCTCATTAAAGGCAGGTATAATTACACGGATATCCAAAGGAGTAAATCTTAGATCATCAATGCTGCAAACTTACTTTACGGATGCAAAGCAGGCATTGTTACCCCATTATATTTTAATGGATTATTACCGGCATGGTAACCCCTTCTCTTCATCTTTTTACATTTTTAGAAAAAAAATAGACGACCCCTTGATAATTACATTTCCGTATAATAGGTTTGCACCTTCAATCAAAAAGGTGTTTTACCTTATAATTTAAGTTCAACTATTTAATTTTTTATTATTATGCGTTTTTTAATTAACTTTATGAATAATCTGATTGGGGGGATAGTAAGATTATTTATTAATTTATCCCCCCCCCCCCCTATTTTTTCTAAGAATTGTCCTATTTAGCGCCTTCGGATTAGCTCTCGTCGCTTGTGGGGATGATGATGAAAAAGAGCCGGCAAACACTGCTCCGACTATCGCTAATCAGACTTTTAGCGTTGCTGAAGATGCGGTAATCAGTACGCCTGTGGGGACGATAAAGGCTACGGATGCGGAAGGGGATAATATGACGTTTGACATGGTCAATAACGGTGATATTTTTGGTCTTGATGCAAGAAACGGTAAACTGGTTGTTAACGATGACTTGGACTTTGAGACGACACAAAGCTATACGCTCAAGGTGAGCGTGTCGGATGGAAAACTGTCAAGCAACGCAGACATAACCGTCAATGTTACGGATGTGGATGAAAATCAGAAGCCTGTTATCGCTGATCAGACTTTTAGCATTGCAGAAAATACGGCAAGCGGGGTGGATATCGGGACGATTGTGGCTACCGATCCGAATATGACGGATGACCTGACCTTTACCATCACAGCCGGTAATGCTGATGGTGTTTTTGCCTTGAACAGAAGTACCGGAGTGCTTTCTACTGCCGGTGCTTTGGACTTTGAGACCGCTTCCACTTACACCCTTAAAGTAAGCGTCTCCGATGGAGAACTGTCAAGCAACGCAGACATCACCGTCAATGTGACCGATGTGGAGGAAGCAGCTGAACCGGGTGACCGCCTGCCTGCGAAGGACATCAATGCCCTTACAGCTGCGGGTAATGAAAACCCCCAAGACATTTGGTCAGACGGTATCACCATCTGGGTAAGCGATTCCGATGATGCCAAACTCTACGCTTACACGCTGGCCACAGGGGAACGGGATGCCGCCAAGGACATTGACCTCGCTGCGGACAATACATCCCCTATAGGCCTCTGGTCGGACGGTATCACTATATGGGTTCTTGATGACAGTAGTGATGAAAAACTCTATGTCTACACGCTGGCCACAGGGGTACGCGATGAAAGTAAGGAGTTCGACCTTGCTCTTCCTAAGAACTTTGTCAATTTCACGGGTATATGGTCAGACGGCACTACACTATGGATCGCAGATGCGGGATTTGCTAACGTTAGTAACGATGAAAAAATCTATGCCTACACGCTAGCCACCGGTGCACGCGATACCGCCAAGGACATCAATACCCTCAGTGTTACAGGAGATGAATACCTCACAGGCCTCTGGTCAGACGGTACCACACTATGGGTCACAGATCGGAGTAATACCAAACTCTACGCCTACACCCTGGCCACCGGGACACGGGATGCCGACAAGGAGTTTGACCTTGATGCAGACAATTCTCTTCCCGAAGGTATCTGGTCGGACGGTACCACTGTATGGGTAGTAAATCAGAGTTTTTTTGGTACTGGTGATACCAAAATCTACGCCTACGCTATCGAAACCACCACACCGGCTCCAACCCCGGCACCTGCCTCCGTGCCTTCGCCGGGTACCCGCCTGCCTGTGCAAGACATCAGTACTGCCACAGGCAATGCCGATAACTGGGGCCTCTGGTCAGACGGTACTACCATCTGGGTTCTTGATGAAGATGATGCCAAACTTTATGCCTACACGCTAGCCACCAAGGTGCGTGATGCTACCAAGGAGTTTGACCTTGCTGCGGAAAATGATGACCCCACAGGCATATGGTCAGACGGAACTACCCTTTGGGTCGTCCAAGATGGTTTTTTTGTTGATGACGACAATGACAAACTCTACGCCTACACGCTGGCCACCAAGGTGCGTGATGCCGCCAAGGACATTGACCTTGCTGCGGAAAATGATAAACCCACAGGCATATGGTCGGATAATACCACTATTTGGGTAGCCCAAGATGAGTCTGTTGGGTTTAGTAGTAGTGGTAGCAACAAACTCTACGCCTACACGCTGGCCACCAAGGTGCGTGATGCCGCCAAGGAGTTTGACCTCGCTGCGGACAATACAGACCCTAAAGGTATCTGGTCGGACGAAACTACTCTTTGGGTGGTCCAAGATGGGTTTGGGTTTAGTGGTATTGACAAACTCTACGCCTACACGCTGGACACCAAGGTGCGTGATGCCGCCAAGGAGTTTGACCTCGCTGCGGGAAATAACACACCCATCGGAATCTGGTCGGACGGTACCACAATATGGGTAACACAAGAGGGTTTTGGTGGTAATGATAAACTCTACGCCTACCAGCTCAAATAGCGGGAGTACACATCATAAAAGCCCTTGCAGAAATGTGAGGGCTTTTTTTATTGAATGGCAGATAGCATTAAAAAATCTTAGAAGGTTTAACCAACGAAACGACGGCACTACAAAAACCTCCAAGGTTTCCAAAACCTTGGAGGTTTAAAATAACAACGGTAGCAAAGCGTAGAAGCCCTCTCCGCTTTGGCGAATCATTCACTTTTGGGAAGTTTGAAACTTTCCAAAAGTTCCAAGTTTAAATGCTTCCTTTCATTCCCGCTTCAGATGTAGTTTATCACTACACTTAGCGGCCTTTTTTGCTGTTCTACTCTTAGGTCGGGGAAACATCGGATTTAAACCTTCAAAGTTTTCAAAACCTTGAAGGTTTCTCTTATATCATTCATCCACAATGCCCTTTTTTCGGTAAAGCGGCACGTTGGGCATTCAAAAAAGAAATTTTTTGCAATAGGGACGGACCGATCAATAAAAATGCTTGCGGATCGCCCTGTAACGACCGCTGAACGCTCTGCAATAACCCCGGAACGCTCTGCAATGACTGCTCAGCGCTCAACAATAACCGCTCGGCGCTCAACAATGACTGCTCGGCGCTCAACAAAGACCGCTAAGCGCTCAACAATAACCGCTCGGCGCTTAACAATGACTGCTGAACGCGCTGCAAGAATCCCGTAATGGAACTTTTCAAAAGCTGCTTCGTAAGGTCTTGCACTTTTTCATCCCTTTACGTTTGAATAAAAAGAATGACCATCGCATGGTGTTACAAAAGATTCTATAAGTTCCCCCTTGAGACTTTTACTACTTGCTTATAAATGAAGAACAATATACCCATCAGGATTAATAAACCGATATTTTCGTACAAAGCAGGAAAATCGTATCCATCCATTTTTTCGAATCCGAACGCAGCGATAGCAATAGCGATAAGAATACCTGTAAGTGCCTCACCGGTAATCAAACCGGAGGCTAATAATAAGCCTGCATTTGCTGCCTTTTCTTTTCCCTGAGAATGTTTTGTAGTCTTTTCCAGCACCCACGCCAGAAGACCTCCAACCATTATTGATGAGTCCAATTCAAAAGGGAGATACAGGCCAACGGCCACCGCAAGAACCGGCATTCTAAAATCAGAATCTTTAGATTTTAAGTACTGATCGATAGCGATGATGGCAACTCCGATCCCGGCTCCAATGTAAACCATATTCCACGGGAGCCCTCCGCTAAAAATTCCTTGTGATACACTTTGCATGAGTGTAGCCTGTGGAGCTGTCAGCGAATCAGGTTGTTCGGGAGTTGGAGCTCCCATGCCGTATGCGACCAAAAGTGAGTTCAACACAAGAGGTATTGCAATAGCCCCTGCAATAACACCTACTACTTGCATAATCTGCTGTTTGTAAGGTGTAGCACCTAGTATATGTCCTGCTTTTAAATCTTGCATATTATCTCCTGCAATGGCTGCTGCACAACAAACTACCGCTCCAATCAAAATTGCACCTGCCGCTCCCGCTAATTCATTATCCGTTCCCATAAGCGTAAGAAGTAATAATGAGGCAAATAAAATTGTTGCTATTGTGACTCCTGAAATAGGATTATTAGAACTTCCAACCAGCCCTGCCATGTAACCCGCTACTGCTGCAAAAAGAAATCCGGCAATTACCATAATCAATGTCATGGTAATCGTAATTCCCACGTTAGCGATAGCTGATAAATAAATTAAAAAAATCGGGATGATAAGTACACCTATCCCAATCATCACCCAGGACATTGGGGTGTCCAGCTCAGTTCTGACCTGATCTTTTATGTTTGCACTGCCTTTTTTAAAAGCTGCCACACCAGCTTCAAAAGCGGTGCCCAAAGAACCTGAAAGACTCAATAGTGCCCAGAGACCTCCGACTATCATCGCTCCCACGCCCAGATATCTAATCTGAGAATTCCAGATGCTGCTTCCAAGAGTTACTGCATCAACACCTCCCTGCGGGCTATTGACTGCTATATAAATGGGAATTGCAATAAACCAGCTTATTGCTCCTCCCAGGAACACTAAGAATGAAATATTTAAACCAACGATGTATCCTACTGCAACAAGTGCCGGCGAAAGGTTCAATCCGAAATAGGCATATATTTTTTGATTGATGAGTGCTGCTTTTTGCCAGGTTCCACTCCAGAGGTTTAATGCTGCATCACCCGCTTTAAACAAACCTCCAATCAATGACCCCCAAATAAGAAACTTTACCGCTTTTCCTCCTTCTTCTCCTGTCTTCAACACTTCTGCGGTAGCCACCCCCTCCGGGAATTTCAGGTGATTCTCTACAATTAATGCTTTCCTCAGCGGAATGGTAAAAAGTACACCAAGCATCCCGCCGCAAAGTGCAATGGTTACCGTTTCCCAATAATTAAACTCTTTCCAATAGCCCATAATTACCAAAGCCGGAATTGTGAAAATCACTCCGGCAGCCAACGATTCACCTGCAGATGCAGCAGTTTGAACAAGGTTATTCTCAAGAATATTTGAATGCTTAAACACTTTCAGAAGTGCCATGGAGATTACAGCAGCAGGAATCGAAGCAGAGACAGTTAATCCGGCAAATAATCCAAAATAAGCATTAGCAGCAGAAAGAACGATAGAAAGGATCGCTCCCAGAATGATGGCTTTGATAGTAATTTCAGGAATATTGGCATCAGAATCTACGTAGGGTTTTTCCATATTAAATTTCGGGTCAAGTCAGTTTAAAGTACTGACAAAAATGTTTATTGGAATGCTATAAAACAAAAAAGGCAGCGTGAGCTGCCCTTTATCATCTTTCTAAAAGTTTTATTCGTACTCTTGATCTCCACTTGAAGTAGTCCCTCGAACCGTGTATTCTCCTCTTTCTATTATGAGTCTTTTTTCTCCTTTCCGGCTTCCGACTTCCAAATCTCCCGAAGTTGCGTTTAAATCAAAGTTTAAATCATCAAGGTCATTAGTGAAATCAATTTTAACATCACCGGATGTTGCATCAAAATAAGCATCTCCGGTCAGTGCGACCCTAACGCCGTCAATATTCCCGGAACTTGTCCTCACTTTTAATTTCCCTTCCCCACCTCTGAGGTCTATGTCGCCGGAGGTTGCCTTGATGTCCAAATCACCTTCAAAATCCTCGAAAGTGATATCTCCTGAACTTGCTCTGGTTTCTATAGTTCCCTTAACATTTTCAAACTCCTGATCTCCGCTTGTAGATTCTATTTCCGAGTCACCGATCAAATCAGCGATATCGATATCGCCACTTGTGGTTTCAACTTCCAGATTTGCGATAATGTTTCTCAGTGTAATGTCACCACTGGTAGCTTCAATTTTTGATTCACTCACTCTAAGATTAGCAACAAATACATCGCCGGATGAATTATCAATATCAAGTTTCACATCCCCGGGAATAGTAATATCCATTCTGGCTTCTTTGATTCGGCTGTTCTTCCAACTGTAATTATTTTTAGTACGGATAACCCTGATAATCAAAGTGGAGTCAACAACATCTGTGTCAAACCTATAGTCACCCTCATCTCCATTGCCCCTGATGACACCTTTAAAATAAACTTCATCTCCTTTCTTTACATAAACATCAACGAACTTTCCTTCCACCCTGACTTCACTGACATTTTCTGCTTTTAACTCAGCGGCCGCAATGATATTCTGTGCACGGACACTAAACGAAAGGATAAATAGTATTAAATAAACGGACTTCTTCATTAGATTTTTTTATTAAAGACAGTCAAACAATCGCAAGGTTGCTCAATCGATCTTAAAATTTTTCATAACCGCAAGCAATCTCAATCCCTCTTTCAGGTAGGGATCCTTTTTCAGTCTCTGTGAATTCTCATCTTCTGTAGCAACTTCTCCTTCGTTAAGGGAGGCGTATAACTCATTTTCACTTTGATTATCATCCTGATCGGCTTTTCTAACTTCCAGATTTAATGATACTGAATTTATCTCCCGGTTTTTCTTAGCCTTTTCAATATCTCCCACAAGTTTTTGAAGATCCGGATCTGAGTTCAAATCTTCTCTGTATAATCTATTGAGGTGATCAAGAAGCTCTTCGGAGACCATATTTGACGGTAGAAATGATACTCCGTCAATTTCATCCCAAGGCAGAGCGTTTTCCCTGCCAGCCTCCCCAAAACCATCCGCTGAGTAAAGAGATGGGAATTGTATGTCGGGAGCAATTCCTACTTTTTGATTGCTGCTCCCGGAGACCCGATAAAATTTCGCCAAAGTCATTTTAAGCTGACCCAAATTGAAATCAGGATTTTTGATGTATCGTTCCAAATTTATGATGTTTTGAACCGTGCCCTTTCCAAAAGTGCCTTCCCCAATGACCACTCCCCTTTTATAATCCTGAATGGCACCGGAAAAAATCTCCGAAGCGGATGCACTGCCTTTATTAACCAGCACTGCTAAAGGACCTCCATAGTACACTTCACCGCCATCTTCATCTTTCAGAAGGTCTACCGTTTCATCATAATTTCTTACCTGAACAACAGGGCCATCTTCAATGAAAAGCCCCGTCAGTTCAATGGCTTCCTGCAATGCTCCGCCACCATTGTAGCGTAAGTCAATTAACAATCCATCCATCCCCTGGTTCTTAAGATCCGAAACTAACTTCCTTACATCTCTGGTGGTGCTCCTATAATCTTCAAGACCGGCTCTTAAATCTTCAAAATTCAAATAGAAAGTGGGAATTGTGATTACTCCTAAGTTGTATGTGGTATTTCCTTCAGAAATAGGAATCATTTCAGCACTGGCAGCCTGATCCTCCAGCTTAATTTTGTCTCTCACCAGTCGGAGCGTTTCGGGAAGAGCGTTTATTCCCTCACTCGCTTTTAAGATCTGTAGCCTGACGACTGACCCTTTAGGGCCCCTGATTTTAGCAACTACATCATCAAGCCTCCACCCGATTATGTCTAAGAATTCACCATCATCTCCTTGAGCCACTCCAATGATCTTATCGTCCTTCTGAATGGCTTTACTCTTGTATGCCGGTCCTCCGGGGATAATTTCGGCAACCTCCGTATAATCCAGGTTTTGCATTAATCGGGCACCAATTCCTTCCAAAGAAAGCCCCATTTCTATTTGAAAATTCGCTGCGGCAGGAGGAGAAAAATAATCGGTATGAGGGTCGTAGGCATTAGTATATGCATTCATGTAAATCTGAAATACATCTCCACTATTGTATTGATAAACGGCTTTTTGGATTCGTTGATATCTTCGTTTCAGGTTCTTTGAAAGATCAGCCCACTCTTTGCCGGCCAGCTTATAGCTTAATGCCTGGTTTTTAATGATTTTTCTCCAAATTTCTTTCTTCTCCGGTTCATTGGAAGGCCAGGCAGCATCTTCCCTATCAAATACGTATTTCTCATCTTTTGTAAAGTCAAACTCATTATCCAGGAGTTCAAATATGTAATCAATCCGCTCCAATACTCTTTCACGATAAATGGCAAATACTTCATAAGCAAAATCAAGATCACCCTTAGGAATTTGATCATCAAGTTCGAATCTTAAATCCTGAAATCTCCGAATATCTGACTGGTAAAAATCAGCTTTGTTAGGGTCCAGCGATTGGAAATAATTGTCAAAAACAACCGAAGAGATGGAATCGGACAGCTCCAGCTTTTTATAGTGAAGTCGTTTTAGAAGGTTAGTGATTACATAAGCTTCGCTAGGATGCTCTTCTTTTGGTGCTAAGGCTTTAAGCGTATCTCCTTTGAAAAAACTTTGAAACTCGTTTCCGTATTCGGAAGATAAACCGAATGAGGTGAGCATAAGGAATCCTGATACCAATAGCAGTTTGTTCATGCTTAGAAATTTTAAATAATAATGAATCAACGCAATCTGCACAAGAATAATTTAAAAACAGCAGCTTTTTAGTGGTTGATATGCAAAAATAAACCGGTAAATTAAAGCCGGTAAAAAATATACGTCTATGAAAAAGATCATTACTGTTGGACTCTATGGATTTTTTACTCTTGTTCTTATCACCCTGATAATCTTTGCTTATATCAAAGCTTCTGATGCCCTGAAGGCATTTACTCTTGCCGAAGAGCAAAAAATCATTATAGAAGAGCTAAGAACTGAAATAGAAAAACAAAGAAAAGAGTCCGAGAGATCAGTAGAGTTAGCAATGGAACAGCGAAGGATTATAAAGGAATTGCATTTAAAATTGGAAAATTGTCAAGGTAGGTGATCATCCTTTCGAATGATTTTTGAAGATGAAAAATAGCATAGTGGGAGTCAATTGATGTCCTGTTGATTTATATTGAAGAGATATTTTTCTTTAACTAATTTTTTATCCAGATATTGGACTCCTGCAATTAACAATCCTAAAATAATTGCAAATGGAACGATTTTATTGAATTGTATAAATAAATCTGACACTCCTTCACCGGATAAAAGTGTAGGATAACTTAATGAAATTAAACCAAATCCGGTCAGAAGCATACATAAAAACCCTATTGTAACGAAGATAAAGAGTTTCTGCTGATTTCTTCGCTCTTTTCTTCTTATTGTCTTTAATACCCTTGCTGAGAACCCATGATTTAGCTCGTAAGGAGGTGCTGTCCTCAAACACTTTTCAATTAACTCTTCCACTTCTTTTTTCATAAAAGTGCAATTTCCTTCTTTGAATATTTTGATACAATCACTTTTAATTTATGCTTGGCTCTATGAATATAATTCTTTACAGTACCTTCAGGCATCCCCGTTATTTCCACTATCTCAGGATAACTAAATCCTTCAAGATAGAACATTGTTAAAACTGAACGATAATTTAATGGTAATTGACCAACTAATGAATGAACAAACCTTTTCATGTCCTCCTCATCAGGACTCATGAAGCTATCATTTACCCTGAAAGAAATCTCCTCCAATTCAACCGAATCGGGTTTTCTTTTTTTAGCAAAATTTACCGCCATTCGATATGCAATTGTAGCAATCCAGGTAGATAACTTAGATTCAAAGTTAAACTCACTCAACTTAGTGTAAACCTTAATAAATACATCTTGACAGATTTCTTCCTTATCCATTACCACCGGTACCACTCTCCCTACCATGTGAGCAACCAGCCGCTCGTATTTTTCTATGAGCATTTTTAAGGCCGCATCACTACCGGATAATACCTCCTGTACCAGCTTCTTCTCGTCCATGTACCAATTAGTCAATAGTAAGCCCGAATATGTTGCAGCAATATTTTTTTCGAAGCAATGCAACATATCCAACAAGAAATACTGTCACACTAACCAATCAAAATTAAAAGTTATGAAGGAATTAATCCCAATAGTAGGAATAATAGCAGTGTTTGGCTCTATCATACTGTTTGTTTCAATTCTTACAAATTATTCATTGAAAAGAAAACTAATTGACAAGAACATGGTGAATGAAAAAACAGCCAATCTCTTCAAAAGAGAAGATGGAAAGCTAAATGCTTTAAAGTGGGGACTTATCACTCTTCTGGGAGGAGTTGGACTAATTACTATTGACTCTATGAGATTAGATGCAGACGATGCAATGGCATGGGGAATTGAGGCAGTATGCGTTGCTGTAGGGTTTTTGACTTACTATTTCTTAACTAGGAAAAATCAATAATATTGATGGTACAACTCCGGAAAATCAAAACTTAAAATCCGGGGTTGTACCACTTTTTTGAAAAATTATTGAACTCCGGTTTAAACCTTATTTTCCAAAGCTGTGTCTAAAAAGTATGAAGTGGAGGATAATATTAAAAATTCTTTATCTGGTTACATTATTTGTCTTGGCTGCCCACAAGCAGGGCAATGAGTCTCAACTGATAGACTCCGATCCAAAAGTTGATCCCGCTGCCTTGCAACAAGCGTACAACCGAGCATAATTTAGCTTCTCAGTCTGTTGAGATTATATTTGTATTAATGTTTTGGCTTGCTGTAAATCACTTAAATTAGAGGAAAGATGACAGCACTTAAGATACATCAATTATGGAAGCATGTCCAGCTGACAAACAACTGGCTGGAATGCGACACTTCAACAATGGATGATTTATCTCCTTCATGGTATGAACGGAGAGAAGTTCTTCAAAATAACTCTAAGGAATACCAGGAGTTTATCACTGAACTTAAGCGCGAACATGCAATAGAAACAGGAATCGTTGAGCGAATGTATGACCTTGAAAAAGGCATCACCGAAACTTTTATAAAAAAAGGATTCGTAGCATCTTACATTAGCCACAATGACACTAACGTTTCGGTTCCTAAGTTATTGGCTTACCTTTCAGACCATCTAAATGCTATAGATTTTGTATTTGATGTAGTCAAAGAAAACAAAAGAATATTGATGGATTTGTAGATAATGCTATAACGCTAATGATGGCTCAAATTGCCAGTGAACTGTAACGAAACACCAACAAATGTTAAAATGAATATGCAAATCGGGTTATCTTATCAGGAAATGCGAATAGAAAATTTCATGGCTCCTTATTACTTTGAAGCACATATTCATTTTAGCCGGACGATGATAATAATTAAGATGATACTAATTAAATTGCCCCTTAAAATCTCAATCAACAATGAAATTTAGACCTGGTGTTCTTACCGGACAGGAAGTTACAGACCTTCTGAACGATGCCAACGAAAATGACTTTGCACTCCCGGCGGTAAACGTAACAAGTTCAAGTACGGTAAATGCAGTTCTGGAAACAGCCAAAGCAGTTAATTCCCCCGTAATGATCCAATTCTCAAATGGAGGATCGGCATTCACAGCGGGGAAGTCCCTGTCTAATGAAGGACAGGCTGCATCCGTTGCAGGAGGCATCAGCGGAGCACATCATGTTCATCAAATGGCTGAGGTATACGGTGTAACCGTAATCTTACATACGGATCATGCGGCAAGGAAATTATTACCATGGATCGACGGGTTATTAGATGCAAACGAAAAGCACTTTGAGCAAACCGGAAAAGCACTTTACTCTTCACACATGCTTGACCTTTCGGAGGAACCCATTGAAGAGAATATTGAGACATGTGTTCATTACTTCAGGAGAATGGCTAAGATGGGAATGACACTGGAGATTGAACTTGGGGTAACGGGAGGGGAAGAAGACGGAGTAGATAATGCTGATGTTGACAATTCTTTACTTTACACTCAGCCCGAAGAGGTAGCTTATGCCTACGAAAAACTTAAAGAAGTAGATGATAAATTTACGATAGCAGCTGCATTTGGTAATGTGCATGGAGTTTACAAACCCGGAAATGTGAAACTTACTCCCATAATTTTAAAAAACTCTCAAGACCATATTCAACAAAAATATAATACCGGTCGCAATCCTGTAAATTTCGTATTTCATGGAGGTTCGGGTTCTTCGAGAGAAGAAATAAGAGAAGCTATTTTATATGGTGCCGTCAAAATGAATATTGATACCGATCTTCAATGGGCATACTGGGAGGGCATATTAGGCTTCTACAAAAAGAATGAAGGCTATCTGCAAGGTCAAATTGGCAATCCTGATGGAGAGGATAAGCCAAATAAAAAGTTCTATGATCCAAGAGTATGGATAAGAGAGGCAGAAAAATCATTCGTTGAGCGCCTAAAACTTGCTTTTGAGGACCTGAATTGCCTCAATAGAAATGCTTAAAATACCCCTTCATACCCCGAACATTTTTCGAGTAATCTTTTTTATATCATTTCAAACAACAAACAAACCTTTTTAATGAAGAACATCTCTATAGTAGGAAGTGGAACGATGGGAAATGGAATTGCTCACGTCTTTGCTCAAAGTGGATATAATGTTTCACTCATTGATATTAACGAAACAGTCCTGGAAAAGGCATTAAGTACCATCTCAAAAAATCTGGATCGGATGATTCGGAAAGAAGAAATTTCGGCAAAAGATAAGGAAAAGGCACTTTCAAATATTTCAACGTTTACCTCTATGGAAAAAGGGGTAAAAAATGCTGACTTAGTCGTGGAAGCAGCTACTGAAAATTTTGATGTCAAGAAGAAGATTTTCGATTCAATAGATAAAAACGCTCCCGAAAGAGCTATTCTTGCCACAAATACCTCTTCTATCTCAATCACGAAAATTGCTGCCGCAACGAACCGGCCGGATAGAGTAATAGGGATGCACTTCATGAATCCGGTGGCTGTGATGAAACTCATAGAAGTGATCAGAGGCTATGCGACCTCAGATGAAACGACCCAAAACATTATCGAAATAAGTAAAAAACTTGGAAAGGAGCCTGTGGAGGTGAATGACTATCCGGGATTTGTTGCTAATAAGATTTTGATGCCAATGATCAACGAAGCGATCATCACATGCTATGAAGGAGTTGCAGGCGTTGAGGAGATTGATACTGTGATGAAGTTAGGTATGGCTCATCCTATGGGACCGCTTCAACTTGCCGATTTCATAGGCTTAGATATTTGCTTAGCAATACTAAATGTTCTCTACGATGGCTTTGGAAACCCTAAGTATGCCCCTTGTCCGTTATTAGTAAATATGGTTACAGCTGGATATCTGGGGGTGAAATCCGGAGAAGGATTTTATAAATACACTCGGGATTCTAAAGAACTAGTCGTAAGTGAGATGCTGAAATGATCGCCGGTAAATCACAAAAATCAATTGAACTTATCATCTCTGATTTTGATCAATTAAGGATAAAAATGAGCGTATAAATAGGTCTGTTTATGACCACATCTCCATTATTTTTATGCGATATTTTTAACTAATCTTCAACTACTTCAGCATAGGTGGAATGAGTGTCTCTTGAAGATTTCTTCCTACGATTTAGACCGATAAAATAACCACCTATCGCAGAAGGTAAAACGTAAGCAATTACTTTTAAAATTGATACTATGATATTAATATTGTTCGTATAAATACAGCCAGCTACAAAAACCGACATAAGTAATAGTACTAAAACAGTTAACCAAAAACCATACTTCATAAAAAGAGTCAGTTGATCCCTTTCTTCCCTACGGTCCTCTTTTTGCGCTTCTAAAGCTTTACTTGCGTATTTGAAAGCATTTTTTTCATTAAGTTCTTTAAACTTAATTTCTTGTGTGGCATTTTCAAGTTCTTTACTTTGATTTTCTAAAAATTGAGCAATTAGCTTTGAATTACTATTGTTACGATTATCAGAATCTTGAGATTTTGCCATAAAGAACTACAAACGTTTTACTTTAACTTCAACTGAGCCGAAATTTTTTGAGCCTAGTTTAGGAGGTTTAATTCTGACCACTTGAATAGATTTCTTGTTTCTTTTTAAAAAATTAACAAATGAGTTAAATTCATAAAAAACTCTCTTATTAGTTGTTCTCACTTTTACTTATTTTATTGGTTTAAATAATTATAATACGAATATAACGCATTATCTTTTAAATGTCAGGTGTTTCTTTGTAGATTCTTCGATAATTACAGCTTATTAGCTGATTTTAGGTCAAATTTATTTAAAAAACGCAATATTTGATTAAAATAAAATATGAATAAATTTATCCAAATTTGATTGACCTTTGAAGATTGGTATAAAAACCACTTTTCCCTCAATTCTGTCTTTTATTCCATATTAATGCCAACGATGAGTATAGGCGACATTGGATACCTTGAAACACTTCACTTTCGTCTTACATTTTCTTAGCTATTGTTTTGCATTTTATCTCCCAATAGCCATGTAAAGGTATATGTCCTATCGTTTGTTAGTGGCTTTTATTCTGCTTTAACTTCAGCCCTTACCTCCTTGGGAAATTGTTCGGAAAGAAGGTACGATAAGTATTGATCTACATCAATGTTAGGATTGCCATTAATCAAAGACATAACCTCATTGTATTTATCGTCTCCTAATTTTACTAATGCAAATGTATGTATATCACTGGTATCTTTAGTTTCTGCTAGTTGTTTAGCAAGTTTTTGTGTGTGTTCAAAAGACAATTCCACAACTTTCTCGAGGGCTGCAGCAGTAGCAGCTCTTTTCGCTTTGGTTAACCAATCATTAATAGAAAGTACCCCTTGATTAAAAAAGGTAATATTAATTTTCTGGATGATTGCTTCAAAGCCAAAAACACCAAAGAAGCTATACCATATCCAAATCGGACCAATGAGAAATAGTTGATTTATTTCGTTAGTGTCATCTTTTTTTGTCATGTAATTATCAACAATACTGACAGACAAAAGCGTAGTAATTATATTTCCAATCATCATAACTAAAATATAAAATGCAAATGAAAGGGTTAACGTTCCCCTTATATCAGGGGATTTTGAATCCGCAGAAATCTGAATAAGAGCAAGAAGAATAGTTAAAATGGAACTTGCAATTATTGCAACTATAACATCATTCATTTGATTATTTTTTCAACTTCCAACCCTTCTTTAGTTGGGTAATACTTATCGAAATCATGAAATGCAGATTTTTTTTCGTTGATCAATCCAAGCGATTTCAATGCTTGCAGTGAATTTTCTATATCCGATTGATCAGTTTGTTCTTTTGCAAGTTGAGATCTTGACAGAATTCTTGAATTCAGGATTTTTTTGAACAAATCCAGTGTTTTTTGATCTGACAATAATTTTACTAATTTCAATTCTACACTCATAATACAAAGATAATAATTTCTGTTCAAAGTTGTGAGTGGATATAAAAATTATGAATTGTCCAAAATGGAAGTCTGCCTCGACTAAGAGAGAATGGCAAACAAGAGGTACCAGATATAGTTTGTAA
>JACONI010000101.1:0-23237 GCA_014323825.1 Ekhidna sp.
GTTTTTCTGACGATTCTCTTTCTTCAATCCGGTCTTGACAAAGTTTTTAACTACAAAGCCAATAAAGACTGGATTGATGCTCATTTCGCAAAAAGTCCTCTCAAGAACTTCACCGGCCTGATGATGCCAATGATAACCGTTTTAGAAGTGGCAGCTGGGATTTGTTCAGCAGTCGGAATCTTCACCCTTATTTTTACCGGTGATAATTTCATAGGATTGATGGGTGCTCAGTTGTCATGTCTGTCTATCTTGTGTCTGTTCTTTGGACAACGTATAGCGCAGGATTACGAAGGAGCCTCAACACTTACTACTTATTTCCTGATTTCAATTGCATCTGTCTTTCTTTTGTGGAATTATTAAATGTAACATTTGGTACTTAGGGGCCGGAGATTAAAACAGTAATTTTGCACCTCAGAAACTAGTTATGAAATTGATCCAAAGTATTCTTAAGCACAGATGCCCGCAATGTAGAGAAGGCAGGCTTTTTACGCATTCGGCTTACCATCTTAAAAAGACAATGAAAATGTATGAAAAGTGCAGCCAGTGTGGCCAGTCGTTTCATTTAGAACCTTCATTTTATTATGGTGCACTCTATGTGAGTTATGGTTTACAGGTTGCAATATTTGCAACTGTCTCCGGAGCAATTGCAATATTGTATCCGGGAGCACCAACTGCGTGGTATTTGACAGGTGTTACCGCAGCGATACTTATTCTTTTTCCTCTTGTGATCCGGTTTAGCCGATCAATATGGATTCATATTTTTGTTAAGTATGATGAGACAAAGGCAAATGCGGCTGCTGACTCTTAGGCATTCAAACATTTAGTGAATCTAGCACTGGAATTTTTGCTTAAAACAGGGATTTGAATCTGGTGGTTCCGTCCTTAGAAATAGAATACAAAATGAAAGTGTAGTTACAAACCACACCTAGGAGAGGCGATTTTCCCGTTGGGAAAATCCCGCTGAAAAGTCTAATTTTTAAATATGTTTGTTAGTTAAATGCTAAAATCACGCAATCGGTTTGTAGTTGAGATTGTTGTGGGTGATTAGGTCAAACATCGTTTGAATTTAGAAATTCAACAAACTACATTGAGAAATTAAAAAAACAGTCCTTACATTTGATTAATGGCGATTGACTTACAAAAAGGAATAAGTTTAAAAATAGAAGGAGAACTTGAAAAGTTTCAAACTCTTCCTATTGAATCATTGATTAAGATTGCTGAGTCTTTGCAGGAACTTGTTTTGTCAATTGCAAAGTATGATTTGCCCGTTAATGAAGCGATTAATTTGAGTAATTTCAAACTTGAGCTAACTGATTTTCAAAAAGGAAGTGCAGTTCTTTCATTACATGGAAATCACTAATATTTTAGCTATTGATATAATATGCCCACCCTCCACTGGATAGGAAAAGACAAAAAAGAACATCATCTTCAAGAAAATACCCGGAGACATTACTAAATTTTAATATATGAGTTATATTATTCCTAATCAAAGCAATTTTATTTTTTACACAACACCGGAAGGCGACGTAAAACTAAATGTATTGCTCGAAGATGAAACTGTTTGGCTTACGCAAGAACAAATGAGTATCTTGTTTGGCAGGGAAAGAAGTGTGATTACTAAGCACACAGGTAATATTTTTAAAGAAGGTGAGCTGATAGAAAAAAGCAATGTGCAAAATTTGCACATTAGTGGTTCTGATAAGCCTGTAAAGATTTACAATTTAGATGTTATTATTTCAGTTGGGTATCGTGTAAAGTCACAAAAGGGAACACAATTCAGAATTTGGGCAACCCAAACCCTAAAAGAATACATCATTAAAGGTTTTGTATTGGACGACAACCGTTTAAAACAAGGCGAGACGGTATTTGGTAAAGATTATTTCAGGGAGTTATTAGAGCGAGTTCGTTCCATTCGTGCAAGCGAACGAAGAATATATCAACAGGTTACGGACATTTTTGCCGAGTGCAGTATTGATTACGACCCCCAATCGGAAATTACCAAAAGTTTTTATGCGATGGTACAAAACAAGTTTCATTTTGCCATTACAGGTCAAACCGCAGCGGAGATTGTTTATACAAAAGCAGATGCCAAAAAAGAAAATATGGGTTTAACCACTTGGAAGAATGCTCCTGATGGTCGCATTTTAAAATCTGACACCGCCATAGCTAAAAACTATCTGCAAGAAAAAGAAATTAAACGTTTAGAACGGACTGTTACGGGGTATTTTGATTATATTGAAAATCTTATAGAACGAGAGCATACCTTTACAATGGAAGGTTTAGCAAATAGCGTTAATAAGTTTTTAAACTTTAATGAATTTAAAGTTTTAGAAGGCAAAGGAATAAAATCACATAAACAAGCAATTGCAAAAGCGAGTAAGGAATACGACCAATTTAATAAAACCCAAAAAATCATTTCTGATTTTGATAAGCAAATAAAGAAACTGAAAAAATAGGCTATGGAACTCAAACCCTACCAACAAAAAGTAATTGAAAACCTTGAAGAATACTTGACCTACGTTCAGGAGAAAAATGATTTAGGGAAAGCCTTCAACCAATATTGGGAAGATAAAATCGGTCCGTACAATCCGTTAGACGGTACGGGAATGCAGCCCTATAAAAACAACATTCCCAATGCGGCACATGTCTGCGTCAAAGTCCCAACCGCAGGCGGTAAAACTTTTATTGCCGTAAACGTTTTGCATTCCATCTTCTCGGCTTATGATCCTAGCAAACCCAAAGCCGTAATTTGGTTAGTACCCTGAAGCAACTTATTGCAGCAGACCGTAGATGCACTTTCCAATCCGGAGCATCCGTACAGACAGAAACTCAACACACTTTTCAACCACCGGGTAGAAGTCTATCAAAAAGAAGAAATGTATTGCGTTATCTCAATCCTGTTTTGGTAGTAGACGAAAGTCATAATGCGGAGAGCGATCTGAGCGTGGATATGCTCAAAAACTTAAATCCATCTTTCATTCTTGATTTAACCGCCACACCAAAAGACAATAGCAACATTATAAGCCTCGTTCCGACGGTTGCAAAGAATCTTCACACCCATGTGATAGACCGAAAGGAAATAAAACGGGGTAAAGCGTTGTATGTAAGCAATAGCAACGAAGACTCAAATCTGCTATTTTAGTTGAATGAAGAAATTAATCAAATATCATCGAAATTCCTTCAACAATATCTCATAAACTTCGGCTATCGGTAAGCCAACAACATTATAATAAGCACCTTTTATCCATTCCACACCAATCAGGCCTATCCATTCCTGGATCGCATAGCTGCCGGCCTTATCCATCGGCTGGAAATTAGTGACATAAAATTCAATTTCCTCACTGCTAAGTTTTTTGAGTTTTACTTCTGTCCCGGAAGAGAAGGATATTAATTTTTGACGAGTTGAGATGCAGACACCCGTAATAACCTCATGAATATCTCCTGAAAGTGACTTTATTGTTTGAATGGCCTCTTTGGAGCTGTTTGGCTTTCCCAGTATCTTATTTTTATGAATTACAACGGTATCTGCTGTCAGGACTATTTGATCGGCTATATTTTTACGTTGTTCCCGATTTTTTCCTATTGCTAAGAACTCTGCTACATTTTCAGGTTCCAATTCATTTGGGAAAACTTCATCAAAAGGAATAGTTTTAACCTGAAATTTAAAACCGGCATCTTGAAGTAATTGCTTCCTTCTGGGAGAACCTGAACCGAGTATTAGTTCATTTGAAAGCTTCATCAAAAAAGGAGTTGAATTCATCATCTTTTATGGAACCAAACAAAAAACCACAAATAACTTTTGGATAAAAATAGGTGCTTTTTTGCGGCAGCGTATAGCCGCTGTAACAGACTTTTTTTACGGTATCAATAGCGATATCTTTTGTGATGATCGCACATTGCTCTTCTCCTGAAGTAACTTTTTGGAGACACTTTGCGAAGTTTCTTTCAAAAGAAATTTTCTTACTTTCTTTCTGATCTCTTCCCGGTATTCCAAGGCATTTTTCTATGACAAAATAGTGTAAAACAGTCAGGTCAAGTTCTTTGATATCCTGCGGAAAGTTCCAATTTATGCTATCAATTAATTCCGGCTTGAGTATTATCTTATAAGCGTTTTCACCAATGAGTAAACCAAAAGCCCATTTTTTGCCGAGAATTACCTCGTTGATATTTGCAGCTTCATCTATTCCTTTAATGAAAAAATACTTTTCAAGCTTATTGAGTAAATCTTTTTCATTGAATCCTTCCAGTTCTGAAATCAGTCGATGAGTTGGAAGAATTCTTAAATCATCGGCTTCCGTATTTGTAAAATACATGAGATGATAATTATAACCCTCTTCACCATTGTGGTCAGGATTTCCCTTCTCCTTTCTCTTCTTGTATAAAAGTGAACTCTCATATCTGTGATGACCATCTGCCAGAATGATTTGCTTATCCTTCATCATTTCGATAATATGATTGATGATTTTGGCATCTTGAATAACTGCAAATACATCCCTGACACCTTGGTAATCTTCTGTTTCATAAAGTGGATATTTAATGGCCTCTTCAAGATAGGATTCAATTTCATGTGAGCTTTCAGTATACAACCCATGTGTGGGACTTACATTCATCTGCGTTTTATCAAGTATGTCTATTCTGTCTTCTACTGAAAAAGGCATTGTACTTTCGTGTCTCAGTAGTATTTTTTCATGCCAGTCATAAATCTTGAGGTTGGCAATGAATCCCTTTCTTATTAACTCTTTCGATGACCCCGGTAAAGTGAAATATTGATAATAAACATAAATAGAAGGCAGGGGATCCTGCTGAATAATCCCTTTGTTTTTCCAGTCGGTTACTTTTTTTGAAACCGCCGGTAAGGCATTTTCATTATTAGGTACGGAAATATGAATGCTGTTGTATTTATTTTCATATAAATGCCTCCTTTGCCTTTCCGATACAACATCAAAGAGAGGCGAAACCAGGGAATCCAGATCATTTTGAAGGGTTTTGCTATATCTCCACGCTCTTAACGGTCTTATCTCAGCCATATTAATAATTTAACCTCTTCTTCCACTTGTTTCCGTCAGAAGAAGTGCTATTTGGTTTTGAAATCCCTTTTTTTGAAAAGAGTTCATGAACAACCGCTAATCTATAGCAACTTCGGCATGTTCTTCATCCTTTTTCTACCCCTTCTGCAAAGGCCGCATTTTCTGAAACAAATCCATAACCCGGGTGAATTGCATCAGCACCTGTCTGCCTGCCTGCACCTATGAGTTTATCATGTACCGGATAAGACTCTGATGCGGCAGCCGATCCTATGTTAATGGCTTCGTCAGCGTATGATGTATGGGGAAGTAACTTGTCAGCTTCGCTGTAAACAGCAACGTTTATTCCCATTTCTCGGGCAGATCGCATGACTCTTGGAGCAATTTCACCCCTGTTAGCTGCCTGTATTTTCTTGATTTTCATCCTTAATAAATTGCTAGCGCAAGTTTATTGAATTCCCTTATATTCTTGTAATATGAGTAATTCTGATAAATTTGTAACTTGCTTGAAGAATGAAGAAAATCAATTAAATGGATTTATTTAAAAAATTATTAAATGATGAGGGGCCTTTAGGCCAATATTCTTTTTTGGATAAAGATGTCAACTATTACTTCTTTCCAAAACTGGAAGGAGAAATCCAAGCTAGAATGAAATTTAAAGGAAAAGAAGTATTAACATGGAGCTTAAATAACTACTTAGGCTTAGCGAATCATCCGGAAATTAGAAAAGCAGATACCGAAGCTGCCAAAGAATGGGGTTTGGGATACCCTATGGGTGCAAGAATGATGACAGGTAATTCAGATCATCATGACCAATTTGAGCAGGAGCTTGCTGACTTTGCGGGTAAAGAAGCAGGGATGCTTCTAAACTACGGATATCAGGGTGTAATGTCTGTGATTGACGCATTGGTTGACAGAAAGGATGTAATAGTTTATGATGCTGAGTGCCATGCGTGTATTATTGATGCTTTAAGAATGCATCTGGGTAAAAGATATGTGTTCCCTCATAATGATGTGGAGGGCTGTGAAAAGCAGTTACAACGGGCTGCTAAACTTGCAGATAAACAAGGTGGAGGAGTGTTGGTCATTACCGAGGGAGTTTTTGGGATGAGTGGAAATACCGGAAAACTGGATGAAATTGCTGCGTTAAAGAGTAAGCATGAGTTTAGATTTTTAGTAGATGATGCGCATGGTTTTGGAACAATGGGTGATACCGGGGCCGGAACCGGAGAGTACTTTGGGGTGCAAAAAGAAATAGATATTTATTTCTCCACTTTTGCCAAATCAATGGCAAGCATTGGGGCATTTATAGCTGGAGATAAGAATGTGATAGATCATTTAAGATACAAGGTGCGATCTCAGATTTTTGCTAAATCTTTGCCAATGCCACTTGTAATAGGTGGTCTTAAACGTCTGGAGATGCTTAGGACGATGCCGGAATTAAGAGAGAAGCTTTGGGCTATTGTAAATGCCATTCAAGACGGGTTTAAAGGGAGAGGTTTTAATATTGGGACTACCAACTCACCTGTCACTCCGGTGGTTTTGCATGGAGATGTGATTGAAGCGTGCAATATGGTCATTGATCTCAGAGAAAATTATCATATATTTTGTTCCATGATAATCTATCCGGTGATTCCAAAAGGAATGGTGATCTTGCGTATTATACCCACAGCTATGCACTCCCCGGAAGATGTAGAACAAACACTCAATGCCTTTGACGCAATTAAATCAAAACTTGATGAAGGAGTTTATAAAGAGGCTGGGGTAGAAGGTGCTTTTTTAGCAAAATCTTAATTATTTAATCCCATTGAAATTGCACATTAATAAATTTAGGCTATATTGCCCCCACATTAAAATTTATTGATAACCTTAATTACCGTAATAACATGAAAAGATTTGAACAATTAAAGTCAATAGTTGAATCCTTAGAAGCTGATTTCGAAAAATTCTATGATAAGGGAAACAGTGCCGCAGGAACTAGAGTGAGAAAAGGAATGCAGGATATAAAAAATCTTGCCCAAGAGATTAGGCTTGAGGTTCAAGATATTAAGAACAAAGGATAAACGAATTGCTTTACAATAAAAAAGGGAGCCTAAGCTCCCTTTTTTATTGAATTGATAATTTATTAGCTTCAAGCTTCCATTTTTTTAGAAAGCAAATGGCTCTCCGGCGATACTATCGGGTACGGGCAGCAATCCTGATACTTTAGAACATATCTTAAAAATCCGAAACATAGGCACGTGTCATATTTGGATGTCAATTATTATTTTCACATCATGAAAAAATGGTTGTTAATGCTCTACATGCTCCCGCTCCTTGTCCGGGGACAAGATTTTCAACCCAAATCTGTGAATGGTGAACTTGTAAACCACACCTGTTTCTCCCTCTCTTATTTTGAAGCGCATGAACAGCCTGAGTGGGTTTATTACAAACTCACTCCTTCAATGGTAAACGGATTTATTGATAGAACGGACGACTTTCGATCTGACCCATTCATATCAACAGGGTCAGCTTCTTTATCAGACTATAAGGGTTCAGGCTACGATCGTGGACATCTGGTCCCGGCATCGGACATGAAATTGTCCAAGACCTCCATGTCCGAATCATTCTTCCTTTCAAACATGTCACCCCAAAATCCGTCTTTCAACCGAGGCGGATGGAAAAAATTAGAAATGCTTGTCAGAAGTTGGGCATTATCCGAAGATGAACTATTTATTGTGACAGGCCCCGTCTTTCGAGATAATCATGGAGTCATTGGATCAAATCGGGTTACTATTCCCGGTTACTACTTTAAAGTCATTTATTCGGACCGGAATAAAGAGATGATCGGATTTGTATTGCCCAATCGGAAAGTCGAATCTAATTTGAAAAGCTACGTAAAAGCTGTTGATTTTATTGAAGAACAAACCGGTTTGGATTTTTTCTACCAACTAGATGATGATACGGAAAATGCCCTAGAATCCTCCACTCGAACAGAACAATGGAATTTTGATCCTGCTTTACCTGCGACTACTCAAAAATGATCGGTTAGCGATTCAAAAGCAACCGGTCTGTCTCAATGTTTAGGAACTGCAAAAAGTACCGGAAACCTATGCAGAAACTTAATCAGTAAATGCCAACGGATATTGCTATATTCATCAGAATCAATCTTCGGGATATGAAAACCAATAAAATATGTCGGAAGATGCAGCGCAACAACAAAAACCCAAACCGGATGCAAGAGGAACACATCATCCGGAAGCCGGTACTGTTGGCAGCATCAATAAACACTTATACCCGATCATTTTAATAGTTCAACCGCATGAGGGCCGTTGAACTATTAAAGGGTTCTTTTCCGTCAAAAGATTCAAATACATGACTCCGGGGAGTTAACGCACTGTAACTTCTACAGTTTTTCTACAGTAATCAGCTCCCCTGAGCACCTGATAGACAACATCGTCCTGTTTTTGGAGGAGTTCATTAGCAGTGCGCTCAATAAAGGCAAACTCCAAATCTTTGTCACAGGCTACCCGGCCTCGAAAATAGGCTCTCCCCAAGGTTAACAAGAAGATATTGACATCCGGATTAGCCGGATTGTTAACCTGAATCATCCCTCCTTTTGAAGGGATAACCATATCACTGCTTTTTTTATACAAAAAGTAAAATTGATTGCCTGGTTTCAATCCTTTGGTACCTTCAGTTTGGGGAGCAAAAAGTTTACCGCTGGGATACTTCAAACCAACACCTGCACTAGAGTTTAATGTAAAAACATAGGTATTAGGCACTGCCTCCCCTGTGATAGGGCCTATACCTGCACTTAGAACATGATCCTCTCCCACCAGGCAGGATATGGGAAATTGTCCACATTCATTACAACGGCTTTCCGATGGTTCCCTGATGAGATCTGGCATGAAGAGAAATCTCCAATTCCCCCCACTAAGGTTAACAGCGGTTAAACCCTTATAACATGGTTCCAATACCGCACGATCGATAATTCCTCCGCATCCAATAGCAACACTCGTCTCGCAATCACTCCTGTCGGTATCACCATAACAACGCCAGTCAATACATCCTATTCCGCTATCATCAACAGAAAAGGTGTATTTATTTCCTGAAGGGAATGAAAACGTACAGCTTTCATTGGGGCCAACAGTTTGGTCTGCTACACATGGAAGCACAGTCGTCATGGCATCAATGACCGTGTAAATCGCTTTTGCGATCGCCTCCTGGCCATTCACCGTCACCCTAATGTGACCCCCGCCCGTTTTTGCTCCGGTTGGCACCGTTACCGTCAGTTCAGTTGTTGTGGCGTTGGTCACAAGGGCCGAGACACCGTTGTGAAAGGTGACCGTATTCTCACTCGCTGTAGTGCTAAAATTTGCGCCTTTAATGGTCACTGCTGATCCTGCCATGCCGTATGTTGGTGTAAAAGCGGTGATCGTTGGTGCGGGCGCAGGTCCAACGGGGGGAGATGTCACGGTGAAGTCAGAGCGGGAGGCAGCACTTTTGTCATTTACCTCTACCCTGATTTTTCCCTTTTCTGCTCCGTTCGGCACCATTACCGTCAGTTTAGTCGTCGTGGCCCCGGTAACATCAGCCTGAATACCGTCATGGAAGGTGACCGTATTCTCACTCGCTGTAGTACTAAAATTCGTACCTGTAATGGTCACCGAAGAGCCTACAAGACCACTCCGAGGTGCAAAAGCGGTGATGGTGGGTGCAGGCCGGGCAGTGGCAGTGATCACAACAAAGTCGGTGCCGGATGTAACACTTCGATTATTTACTTCTACCCTGATTTTTCCTGTTATTGCTTTGTCCGGTACATTTACCTCAAGTTCAGTTGCAGTACTCCTGATGATATTGGCCTGAATACCGTCATGGAAATAGATGCTATTATCACTCACTATTCGGCTAAAATTTGTGCCTGTAATGGTTATTGATGTACCCACATTACCGCGTTGGGGGGTAAAAGCGGTGATTGTTGGATCAGCTGTAGGTTGAGCAGTGTCAGCAGCGGTCACGGTGAAGTCGTCATCTGATGTATCACGCTGACCATTCACTGATACGGTGATAGCCCCCGTTTTCGCTCCGTTCGGCACAGTGACTGTTAGTTCAGTCGCCGTGGCTCGGGTGACAGCGGCCGTCTTGCCGTCATGGAAAGTGACCGTATTCTCATTCGCTGTAGTACTAAAATTCGTGCCTGTAATGATCACCGAGGAGCCTACAGGACCACTCTGAGGTGCAAAAGCGGTGATGGCAGCGGTCACGGTGAAGTCGTCATCTGATGTATCACGCTGACCATTCACTGATACGGTGATAGCTCCCGTTTTCGCCCCGTTCGGCACGGTGACCGTGAGTGCAGTCGTGATGGCATTGGTAACAGCAGCCTGAATACCGTTGTGGAAGTTGACCGTATTCTCCTCTACAGTAGTGCTAAAATTCGTCCCTGTGATAGTCACCGTAGTACCCACGGCACCACTTTGAGGTGCAAAAGCGGTGATGGCAGGCGGAGGGATTACGGCGAAGTCGTCATCGGATATGCCAATCTCACCATTTACCGTTACCCTGATTTTTCCCGTTGCCGCTTCGTTCGGTACGGTAACCTTCAGTTCAGTCGCTGTAGCCTGGGTGACAGTAGCCGGCCTGCCGTCATGGAAAGTGACGGTATTTTCATTCACCATAGTACTGAAATTCTCGCCCGTAATGGTCAAAAGTGTACCTACACCGCCGTTTTGAGGTTCAAAAACGGTGATCACCGGTTTGGGAGGTGAAGAGTCATCGTCCCCGCATGATAGAAAGGTAAACACGGACAACAGGCAAACAAAGAGTATCGGAAAAACAAAAGGTAATGATAATTTCATGAAAAACAGATTAAGGTTATGTTAAATTAACTGTTATAATAACTTTTTAATGTACCATTTTATTTTGTACATTGAACATATATACATCAAAATCAGCTAATTTATTTAATAAATTTTTCAAACATGCCCGTTTTGCTGCTCTTTTTGAAAGCGAAATTCACTGTATGACTCCTGAGGCTCATTTTCCACCTTTCCCCGAGTAAACCATTCAAAAATGCTGCATTACTGTAGGCGGCTCTTTGAGTAATGAAAAATGATAAAAAAGCGGCACCCCATAAATAAGAGAATGCCGCAGGAAACCTTTTACTTGCTTTAAGTTACTTCTTGATAAACTTCAGTAAATGCCCGTCCGGCAGTTGTATAAGGTATAAGCCGTTGCGCAAGGATACTGCATCTATCCTTGTGTTTGTGGTGCTTTCCAGCAAGAGCTTCCCTTCCAGGCTTAGGATGCGTACCGGGCTTTCCACGGGAGACTGCACCTCCACGTAATGCCCCGAAGGATTGGGGAAAACCACTGCTTCTAATGCGTCATCCGTTGCGCTCAAAGACAGAAGATTGATCTCCTCCGGCTCCGTTGCCGGCGGACAGTCTGTAATCGTTACGGTCTGCGTTTGTGTGGCTGTATTGCCTGCCTTATCAGTGTAGGTCCAAGTGATGGTGGTGTTGGATGTAATGGGGAAGGTGGTGACATTGTGTGTGCCTATGATCGTCCCGTCATCGCAATTGTCCATGGCTGTGGGTGTAGTCAAGTCGTCTTCTGCAAGTGAACATGCTGCGTCAGGTGCTTGCAGGCTCGTTGCATCAGGTGTCGGAGGGATGTCATCAGTCAACTTGCTATCTCCTGTGATGGTCCAGGAATGCGTATTGACGAGGGTTTCCCTTGCATCCGCACCCACGCAGGTGTAATTACCCGGTGCACCGAAAGTGATGCCGTTGGGAATTTGGGACTCGCCTTCATCTAAGGTGCTCCATCCGATGAGGAGTTTATCGTAGTTTTCGGAAGAAATGGATGTATTGTTTTCAAACATGATACGCATATCTGTCACACTGCTCACGTCCCACATGCTGATGTCTTGGTTGAAGGAAGCCCCGGAAAACATCCCCCTCATATCTGTTACGCTGCTTACGTCCCACATACTGAGGTCTCCGTTAAAAGAGTTTCTTTTAAGAAGCTCTCCCTGGCGATTAAACACCCCGCGAAACATGTATGACATATCCGTCACGCTGCTTACATCCCACATGCTGATGTCTTGGTTGAAGGCAGAAGAGGAAAACATGAAACCCATATCTGTCACTTTGCTTGTGTTCCAGTTGCTAAGGTCTTGGTTGAAGGAAGAAGCCCTATCAAACATCCTGTCCATATTCGTCACGTTTCTTACGTCCCAGTTGTTGATGGGTTGGTTGAAGGAAGAAGCCTCTTCAAACATGAAGGACATATCCGTCACTTTGCTCACGTCCCAGTTGTTGATGGGTTGGTTGAAGGAAGAAGCCCCTTCAAACATGTACGACATATCCGTCACTTTGCTTGTGTTCCATTCGCTGAGGTCGCCGTTGAAGTCAGAACTCCAAAACATGAATGACATATTTGTCACATTACTCACGTCCCATTTACTGAGGTCTCCGGTAAAGGAAGAGTACCGAAACATGTACGACATATCCGTTAAGCCTCCGGAAAGGTTCGGGGCTCCTGCTTCATCGGCAATGGTGAGGTCGCTACAGCCTGCAAAAGCTAAGCTCATGGAAGTCCACGCCATATTTCCCCACTTTTCGATAGAGCGTATCTGTCTTGCCGCAGGGGTCCGTGTGAGTACTCTATTGACGATTTGTGCAAACCGGATACGCGGGAAAATGCCGCTGATGGTGATGGTGTAAGTATTTGGTTCATCATAGGTATGAGAGGGAGGTGTCGCATTGGCATGTGTGGTGATATCCGAGCCGTCTCCCCAGTTTACGGTGTAGTTGTAAGTTTCCTCACTAACGGTAGGGATGGTAATGGTTTCGTTGGCAGTTTTCGTTTCCCATGTGGTGATGAAAGGGCACTCTATGTTCACTGCTTGCGTTTGTGTGGCTGTATTCCCCGCTTTATCGGTGAAGGTCCAAGTGATGGTGGTACTTTCGGTAATGGGGAAGGTGGTGACATTGTGTGTGCCTATGATCGTCCCGTCATCGCAATTGTCCATGGCTGTGGGTGCAGTCAAGTCGTCTTCTGCAATTGAACATGCTGCGTCAGGTGCTTGCAGGGTCATTGCTTCAGGTGTCGGAGGGATTTCATCAGTCAATTTGCTATCTCCTGTGATGGTCCAGGAATGCGTATTGATGAGGGTTTCCCTTGCATCCGCACCCACGCAGGTGTAATTACCCGGTGCACCGAAAGTGATGCCGTTGGGGATTTTAGTCTCGCCCGCCTCCATGTCTAAGGTGCTCCATCCGATGAGGAGTTTATCGTAGTTTTCGGAAGACATAGGGGAAGCGCTGGAAAACATGCCTTGCATATTTATCACCTTGCTCACGTCCCATTTGCTGAGGTCTTGGTTGAAGGCAGCCCCCCAAAACATGCCGAGCATGCTCGTCACGCTGCTCACATCCCAACCGCTGATGTTTCCGTTGAAGGCAGACTGATAAAACATGGCCTGCATATTCGTCACTTTGCTTGTGTTCCAGTTGCTGATGTCTTGGTTGAAGGAAGCCCCGGAAAACATCAAACTCATATCTGTTACGCTGCTTACGTCCCACATGCTGAGGTCTCCGTTAAAGGGGGTTCTTTTAAGAAGCTCTTGTTGGCTATTAAACAACCCGCGAAACATGTATGACATATCCGTTACTTTGCTCACGTTCCAGTTGCTGATGTTTTGGTTGAAGACAGACTGATCAAACATGTATGACATATTTGTTACTTTGCTCACGTTCCAGTTGCTGAGGTCTTGGTTGAAGGCAGACTGAGCAAACATGGCCTGCATATTTGTCACTTTGCTCACATTCCAGTCGCTGATGTTTCCGTTGAAGTCAGACAGATAAAACATGGAGAACATATCCGTTACTTTGCTCACGTTCCAGTTGCTGATGTCTTGGTTGAAGAAAGACAGATAAAACATCTCCCTCATATCTGTTACTTTGCTCACGTTCCAGTTGCTGAGGCCTTGGTTGAAGACAGACTGAGCAAACATGGCCTGCATATTCGTCACTTTGCTCACGTCCCATTCGCTGATGTCTTGGTTGAAGGAAGCCCCGGCAAACATCAACCTCATATCTGTTACGCTGCTTACGTCCCACATGCTGAGGTCTCTGTTAAAGGGGTTTCTTTCAGGAAGCTCTCCTTGGCGATTAAACACCCCGCGAAACATGTATGACATATCCGTTACTTTGCTCACGTTCCAGTTGCTGATGTCTTGGTTGAAGGCAGACTGATCAAACATGTAAGACATATCCGTCACATTTCTTACGTCCCATTCGCTGATGTCTTGGTTGAAGGAAGACTGATAAAACATGGCCTGCATATTTGTCACGCTGCTTGTATTCCAGTTGCTGAGGTCTCCGTTAAAGGGGTTTCTTTTAAGAAGCTCTCCTTGGCGATTAAGCACCCCGCGAAACATGTATGACATATTCGTCACATTTCTTACGTCCCATTCGCTGATGTCGCCGTTGAAGTCAGAACTCCAAACTCCAAAACATGAATGACATATTTGTCACATTACTCACGTCCCATTCGCTGAGGTCACCGTTGAAGGAAGCATCAGTAAACATGTAGGAGATATCCGTCACCCCTGAAAGGTTCGGAATGCCTGCCTCATCGGCAATGGTGAGGTTATTGCAGCCCGCAAAAGCTAAGTTCATGGAAGTCCACGCCATATTTCCCCACTTTTCGATGGAGCGTATCTGCCCTGCCGCAGGGGTCGGTGTGAGTATCTTATCAACGGGTTGTGCAAACCGGATACGCGGGAAAATGCCGCTGATGGTGATGGTGTAAGTATTTGCTTCATCATAGGTGTGAGAGGGAGGTGTCGCATTGGTATGTGTGGTGATATCCGAGCCGTCTCCCCAGTTTACGGTGTAGTTGTAAGTTTCCTCACTAACGGTAGGGATGGTAATGGTTTCGTTGGCAGTTTTCGTTTCCCATGTGGTGATGAAGGGACACACCATGTTCACGTTCACTACTTGCGTTTGTTTGGCTGTATTGCCTGCATTATCAGTGTAGGTCCACGTGATGGTGGTGTTGGATGTAATGGGGAATGATGCTTCTGTGGAGGCTGTGATTTCCCCGTCGCAAGTGTCATTGGCTTTGGGAGCGGTCACGTCGTCTTCTGCAAGTGAACATGCTGCGGTAAGTACTTTCAGGCTTGCTTTATTAGGACTGGGGCTTGTGGTGTCATCTAGCCTATCCCCCCGGATGTCCCAGGAGTAAGTGTCGGTGAGCGTGACCCTTGCGGACACGCCCGCACACGAGTACGTGCCCGGTGCGTCGAAAGTGATGCCCCTGGGTATTTGGTTCTCGCCATCATTTAAGGTGCTCCATCCGATGAGCAGTTCATCGTAGTTTTCAGAAGACATGGAGGTATTGTCTCTAAACATGAATGACATACTCGTCACGCTGCTGATGTCCCACCGGCTGAGGTCTCCGTTGAAGGAAGACTGATAAAACATGGCCTGCATATTTGTCACGCTGCTCACATTCCAGTCGCTGATGTTTCCGTTGAAGTCAGACAGATAAAACATGGATTCCATATTCGTCACGCTGCTCACATTCCAGTTGTTGAGGTCTTGGTTGAAGGAAGAACGCGCAGCAAACATGGCTTCCATATCTGTCACGCTGCTCACGTTCCAACCGCTGATATCTCCGTTGAAGGCAGAAGCCCGGAACATGCCTTCCATATCTGTCACGCTGCTCACGTTCCAACCGCTGATATCTCCGTTGAAGGGAGACAAATCAAACATGTGATTCATTATTGTCACGCTGCTGACGTTCCAGCCGTTGATGTTTCCGGTGAAGTAAGACCCCTCAAACATTCTCCTCATATCCGTCACGTTTGAAAGGTTCGGGATGCCTGCCTCATCGGCAATGGTGAGATTGCTGCAATGGGTAAAAGCACCGCTCATGGAAGTCCACGTTATATCTCCCCACTTTTCGATGGAGCGTATCTGCCTCGCGGAGATCCTGTTCCCTTGAAAGAAGATACGCGGGAAAATCCCGCTGATGGTGATGGTGTAAGTCTTTGCTTCACCATAGGTGTGATCGGGAGGTGTCGCATTGGTATGTGTGGTGATATCCGAGCCGTCACCCCAGTCTACGGTGTAGTTGTAGGTTTCCCCATCAACGGTAGGGATGGTAATGGTTTCATCGGCTTCGGTTGTTTCCCATGTGGTGATGAAGGAGTCCCCTATGAACACCCGCTGCGTTTGCACGATGCTTTTACCCCCATGAGTGAAGGTCCACGTGATGGTGGTGTCCGACTCAATGGGCAGTAGGTCGTCAGGGTGCGTAGCGGTGACCTTTGTTCCTCCTGAGCAGCCGATCGTGGCTTTGGGCGTGGAGAGAGAGGCGATGGGGTCTTCCGATATAAGGAGCGGCAAGGGGTTTTTGTCCGCTGACAATTCCACTAATTCATCACCTGTGATGTTCCAGTTATAAGGCTCACCGGTGAGCACTTCCCTTGCGTCCTTGCCCGCACAAGAGTAATAATCCGGTGCGCTGAAAGTAATGTTCCTGGGTATTTCGCTTTCGCCCGCATCTAAGGTGCTCCATCCGATGAGGAGCTTATCGTAGTTTTCGGAAGACAAGGCAGAAAAAGAAAACATCCCGGACATATCCGTCACTTTGCTCACGTCCCATTCGCTGAGGTCTTGGTTGAAGGCAGCAGCCCCCTTAAACATGCCGAACATATCCGTCACTTTGCTCACGTCCCAGTCACTGATGCCTTGGTTGAAGGCAGAAGCCCCACTAAACATACTGGACATATCCGTCACTCTGCTCACATCCCAGTCGCTGATGTTCTGGTTGAAGGAAGCAGCCCTACGAAACATGCCGAACATATCCGTCACACTACTCACGTTCCATTTGCTGATGTCTCCGTTGAAGGAAGACTCATTAAACATGAAGGACATATTAGTTACGCCGCTTATATCCCATTTGCTAATGTCTCCGTTAAAGGAAGACTGATAAAACATATTTGTCATATCCGTCACATTTGAAAGGTCCGGGACATCAGCGGCATTGATGGTCAGGTCGCTACAGCCCTGAAAAGCACCGTCCATGGAAGTCCACGCAATATCTCCCCACTTTTCGATGGTGCGTATCTGCCCCGCCGCAGTGCGGTTCTCAGAGAAATAGATACGCGGGAAAGTGCCGCTGATGGTGATGGTGTAAGTATTTGCTTTATCATAGGTGTGATCGGGAGGTGTCGCATTGGTATATGTGGTAATACCCGAGTCGTCCCCCCAGTCTACGGTATAGTTGTAGGTTTCCTCACTAACGGTAGGGATGGTAATGGTTTCATCGGCCCCGGTTGTTTCCCATGTGGTGACAAATGGTTTTGGATCATCCTGTGCCTGTACGGACAGTGCGATGATCAGTACCGGAAGTATGAGCAAAGCCTTTTTTATCTGACGCTTGCTGTGAAGAGTAATTTTTCGGGGCAGACAGTTTCTCTGACTTGTACAGCCCCTGCGCTTAGCCCTGCCTGCAATGTGAAGGAGGGATCTTCTTCTTATTCTTAATAACTTTTCCATTTTGAATTATGTTTTTTAAATTTAAAAAATCAAAGATAGTATTACAAAAATCAAATATTGCAAGAAACGTATTAATTTTTTTCGATTTTTTTTTAATTGCAGCATTTTTTTTCCTCGAAGAGACTGTGCGGTGCTTTGAGAGTCGGAAGTATAAAAAGTGGAACGGGGTTGGATAAGAAGCAAAAAAAGTGTATACCTTAGACCTGAATATGTTCTGATCATGGCTAAACCTCATCTCATTGTGTATCCCGAAGCAAAAAACTTTCGGATAAATGTGCTTCATAATAAATTATTCCATTAACTTTGTCTCTTAAGAATAATTGACTTTTTATAATTATCACTTATTATTTATTATCAATTAGTTACATTATGCTAAACAAGTTTGTTTTTATCTTCTTTATGATTTTGTTGTTTATAGGGTTTAATTCCTGTAGCAACGATGATACCGAAGCAACTCCGGATGATACCGTCGTTCCATCAGACAAATTGAATGATAGTCGTCTGTCATTGCACAAAAACCATAGAGTCGTTTCTTATAATATCGGTGAGGAGTATGCAAGATTTGTGTCATCGCCGAGTTCCAGCGGTATCATTGAAAAACTAACAGCATCACTATATGCCAATTTCCATGACGACTTTGACTTCATCACCGTCATCATCAATGAAGAAGAAAAGCCTGAAAACTTGTCTTTTTTCGGAAGGTACTCCAACATACAAAATGACATACAAAATATAGGCCTTGAAAAATTTGACAACAGTGCCCGTTACGGCTCCGGAAGGCTTCAGGGAATACTGGTATTGACGGGCTTACGTTATCTGAGATCAGGGCCCTCACTTCATGAAATTGCTCATAATTGGGCCAACTTCCTTATTGAAGATACTGAGTGGATTAGATCATCCTTCGTAGGTGCCCACTGGGGCTTTACCGGAGGAAATGTAAGAGGTCAGCTGGGTGGTTTCGAACAGAGAACACTATCAGATCAGATTACCTCCCACGATTGGTTTGCTGCCATTTTTGGCCCCAACGCATCCGGTGGAAATCTGGCTCTTTACAATGAAATGGAACTGTATCTGATGGGGCTTATCCCTTTGGAAGAAGTAACCCCATTTGATATGTTTACCGGGCTTAGCAATGTAATACAGGATAATGATAAAGGAGTGATAGGCTTTAATGCTGCTAATAAGACCACTTTTACTCCGGAGTTGATCCTAGAGCGGTATGGCCGAAGAACCCCCGAGCCGGCAGACTCCCGGAAAGCGTTCAAAATGATTGTGGTGGTCGTTACCGGCACCCCTCTTACTGAGGAGCAATGGGAGGTAGTGGATACAGATGCCGAATGGTTTGGAAAACCCGAAGCAGACGGTTCCCGCCTAAATAATTTTTGGGAAGCAACCGGAGGAAGGGCTACTATGGAAACCGGAAATCTGGATAAAAGCTTAAAATAATCGGGCTGCTCTCTTAAAAGTAATCTTCGTAGTCAATAGGCTCGTGTACATATCTTTTTTTGCCGCTGATTTGACGATAAAGAGGGTTAATAATTCGTTCTGTCATAAAATGAATGAAGCCGGTTTTATTTTGCCAAGACTATGTACAGATTGACTCATATAACTTAGATGGGAGAAGAACACGAGAACGAACAAGAACTGCACGATGTGATCCCAATTTCAGGAATGTATGAGAACTGGTTCCTGGACTATGCCTCTTACGTCATTCTTGAGCGTGCAGTGCCCGCAGTAAATGACGGGCTTAAACCTGTGCAGCGAAGGATCCTCCATGCGATGAAGGAGATGGATGACGGGCGATACAATAAGGTTGCTAATGTTATCGGCAGCACCATGCAGTATCACCCACACGGGGATGCATCTATTGCTGACGCAATAGTTAATTTAGGACAAAAGGATCTGCTTATTGACACACAGGGTAATTGGGGGGACGTTCGTACCGGAGATGCTGCAGCAGCACCCAGATACATTGAGGCAAGACTTTCAAAATTTGCGATGGAGGTTCTCTATAATCCTCAGACCACAGAGTGGCAGTTATCCTACGATGGGAGAAAGAAGGAGCCGGTTACCTTTCCGGTCAGGTTTCCATTGCTTCTAGCTCAGGGAGTGGAAGGAATTGCCGTGGGCCTCTCAACCAAGATGCTTCCTCATAATTTCTGTGAAATCCTGGAAGGGTGTATTTCAATTTTGAAAGGAAAGAAAGTCAGGCTTTATCCTGATTTTTTGACCGGCGGTAAAGTGGATGTGAGTGAATACAACGATGGCAGGAGAGGAGGCAGGGTTAGGATTAGGGCTACGATTGAGGAGTTGGATAAATCCACGCTTGCAATTCGGGACATTCCATACGGAACTACGACCCTTTCGCTGATTGAGTCCATCGTAAAAGCCAACGATAAGGGGAAGATAAAAATCAGGCAGGTAATTGATAATACCGCCGCAGCTATTGAAATTCTGGTTAATCTTGCTTCGGGAACGTCTCCGAATATTACCATGGATGCGCTCTATGCCTTTACAGACTGTGAGGCAGCTGTTTCACCCAATGCCTGTGTGATCGTTGACGAGAAGCCCCAATTCTTAGGAATAACGGACATCTTAAAGCAATCGGTTGATCAAACTGTTGATTTACTTCGTCAGGAGCTTGAAATAGAAAAGGCAGAACTAAAAGAAAAGATCTTCTTTACTGATCTGCTTAAAATCTTTATTAATGAAGGGATGTACAAACATCCTGAATATGAAAACTCCGGAGATCTCCAAAAGTGTTATGAGGTAATAGATTCATTGTTTCAGCCGTTTTTCAATCAATTCTATCGTGAAATAACCAATGAAGATTACAAAAGGCTAATTGACAGGCCGCTAAGTAGTATTACACGTTTTGATACAAGTAAGGTAGAGGTACAGATCCGAGAGCTTCGGGAAAAGATTGAGCAAGTAGATTACAACTTGGATCACCTGATTGAATTTGCAATTGATCATTACCAAGACCTCTTGGATAAGTACGGAAAGGGAAAAGAGCGTAAAACGGAGATAACCAATTTTGATACCATCAATGTTACTGTTGTTGCTGCAAACAATGCCAAACTGTACGTCAACCGTAAAGATGGTTTTGTCGGTTTTGGACTAAAAAAGGATGAGTTTGTCTGCGACTGTTCCGACATAGACGACATTATCACCTTTACAAAGGATGGAAAATGTGTGGTAACAAAAATCCAGGATAAAGTTTTTGTTGGAAAGGATATCCTCTATGCCGGTGTGTTTAAGAAGAATGATGAGCGCATGGTCTATAACATGGCTTATGTTGATGCAAAATCAGGGAATTCATACGTGAAGCGATTTCAGATGCTGTCCGTTACCCGGGACAGACCTTATGATCTGACAAAAGGAGGAAAAGGGAAAGTCCATTATTTTACAGCGAATCCAAATGGGGAGGCTGAGATTGTCTCAATTTCTTTAACACAAGCAAGCAAAGCAAGAAAGAAAATTTTTGATTTTGACTTTGCTGAAATTGAAATAAAAGGAAGGGGAGCAGGTGGAAATATTTTAACCAAATATCCCGTCAGAAAAATAGTGCTCAAAGAGGAGGGCAGGTCTACTTTAGGCGGGGTAGATATTTGGTATGACCCTGCCGTGGGGAGGCTGAATAGAGATGAAAGAGGAGATTTCCTGGGAAACTTTATGTCAGAAGATCAGATCATTGTTTTTTATAAGGAAGGATCCTATGAAACAACTTCTTTTGAATTGACTAATCATTATGATTTTAGTAATATAATAGGTATCTACAGGCTGGACAAAGATGCTCCTTTTAATGTAATTCACTATGACGGTGATTCGAAGTGCTTCTATGTAAAGCGTTTTATCATTGAGACGAATACGATAAATAAACGATTTTCATTCGTAACGGAGGCAAGAAGTTCAAAGCTGGTATTTGTATCCAAGGGAATAGCAACTGACATAGAGGTAAAATACAAAGAGGGCAGAAAGCATGAAGTCAGGAGGCTGGATTTGATGAATTTGATAGATATCAAAGGCTGGAAGGCCATCGGAAATAAATTACCGGTACAACAGGTAGTTAGTGTTAAACCGGTTAAAACAGAAAAGCTACAGATTGACTTAGATGCCATTAAAGAAGAAATAAAGCATGAGGTAGAGGAGGAGGAAGAAAAAAATCAATTAGGTTTATTTAGTAAGAATGGTGAACCTTAACCCAAACAAGAGGTATTGTGAGTGCATCGGAAAAGGTCTTAATTCACCCAACATCATAAATGCCGCCTGTATTTATTCGTTTAGTTAAAATAGTATTTCTGACAGGAGTATTTCTGTTCCTTTTTGTACTTGGAACAAATATTTGGGTGGTTTCAAGTACCCGGAATCGTATTCGTTTTGACTTTACGGATATTCCAGCCGGTGAAGTGGCACTGGTTCTGGGAACAAGCAAGCAGACATCCTCGGGGCAGGTGAATCGTTTCTTCGTTGAGCGGATGCATGCTGCCGCTATGCTTTATAAAAATAAATCAATAAAGCATATACTCGTTAGCGGGGATAATAGTACAAAGTTTTACAATGAGCCGATAGATATGTTAAATGCCTTAGAAGACTTTAATATCCCTGATTCAGTAGTTTCTTTGGATTATGCAGGATTTAGGACTCTGGATTCAATTGTAAGATCAAAAGAGATTTTCGGGCAGCATTCAATCATAATCGTTACGCAGGAGTTTCACTGTTATCGTGCATTGTTTATTGCCAAATACTTTGGAATAGATGCGATCGCAGTATCGGCAGACGATGGAGGTTCCATTGGAAGTATGCTGGCCATGAGAGAAATTATTGCCAGAACCGTGGCGGTTCTGGACCTTTATGTCTTACAAAGAAAGCCGAAGTTTCTGGGTGAGAAAATTAAGCTGAACATCAACTAAGACTGGCTAATTCTATTGACGGGTTGAAAGTATTCTCACATTCATCCCGGATTGATGCTGTCTTTTTTTGCATTCATCTTCATTCAAAACCTCTTGAATATGAAAAATCAGTTTTACCCTGTTCTATTAAATTATCGGTACTGTTCCAAAAAGTATGATCTATAACCTCTACAAAAAGAATAAGTTAGCGTGAATTTGCGTGAAAATTAATTTTTAAAACTAATGAAAATACCACTCACACTAACCTGCCCTCCATGTAAGAACACAAACGTAGTCAAAAACGGAAAAAAGCTAAAAAGCAAAATTATTTATGCAAAGCCTGCTCCCGCCCGTTTATCGGCGACCATGCTTTGAGCTATAAAGGGGCTCATTCTAACACGATTACCCTGATGATGAGGATGTGGGTGAGAGGGTGCGGTATCAGAGCTATAAGCGTTATTTTGAATATCTCGCTTAGCAAAGTATTAAAAACCTTAGAAAAACAGCAGGTAGTCCTCCAACCCAAGCATAGCTTTTACGATAAATTGGAAGTGGATGAATTTTGGACTTATGTAAGGAATAAAAGCCATAAACAATGGTTGATTTATGCTTATCATCGGGAGAGTGGAGAGATCGTTGCATGGGTCTTTGGCAAACGCAATGAAAAGACCGTCAATGCGTTAGGATGTAAAATAAAGGCACCAGACATAAAATGGGGCAGTTTATTGACCGATAATTGGAAGCGTTTTAAGCGGGTATTT
>JACONI010000101.1:23257-43399 GCA_014323825.1 Ekhidna sp.
GCCACGGCCACCGTCAATATTACAGTTACCGATGTAAATGATAACGCTCCGGAGATTACCTCGGATAACGCAAAAAGTGTGGCAGAGAATACCACCGCAGTGCTAACTGTCGTGGCGACCGATGCGGATGCGACCGCAATGATCCGCTATTCCCTCAGTGGAGGATCGGATAGGAGCAATTTCAGCATTGATGAAAATAGCGGTGCTTTGACGTTCAATACGCCCCCTGATTTTGAAGCCCCCGGCAGTGCGAATAATGACAATGTCTATGAGGTGGAAGTAACGGCAAGTGATGGGGGAAACAGTGATGTACAGACGATCACCATTACGGTTACCGATGTGAATGATAATGATCCGGAGATTACCTCGGATAACGCAAAAAGCGTAGCAGAGAATACCATCGCAGTGCTAACCGTTGTGGCGACCGATGCGGATGCGAACACAACGCTCATCTATAGTATCAGCGGAGGATCGGATAGGAGCAGTTTCAGCATTGACCAAAATACCGGGGATTTGACGTTCAGGAATGCTCCGGATTTTGAAGCTATGAGCAGTGATGCCGGTAACAATATTTATGAAGTGGAAGTAACAGCAAGCGACGGAGATAACAGTGTTACGCAGACGATCACCGTTACGGTTACCAATGCGGATGATGACGTGCTAGGCGTTCCCTCTGCCGAAGGCATGGAACTCTACCCGAATCCGGCCTCCGGCTACTTCAGACTGACAGGCATTTCGGGGCAGTTAAGCGGAGTGACACTCATCGGCACGGCAGGCAAAGCAGTCAGAAGTTATCCGGTCTCAAAGGACGGATTGTACGATCTTTCAGGTTTGAATGAGGGTCTCTTTTTCATTTTCACTGAAGGAGACGGAGGGCGTAAGGCTGTAGGCAGGATCGTGATAAGGAAGTAATAAAGTAGCACTAAGGCATCAGCAGCCCCGGCATTTCTGTCGGGGCTTATCAATCCCCCCAAAACAGACGAACACAGATCAACCCTCCACTACACCCGGAAGTTTTTTTACTACAAAGGACACGGAGGCTGTCACAAAGAAGAGATGAGAAGCAGAGAGGACTGCTACGATGTTATCGTCGTTATTTTAAACCTTCAAGGTTTTCAAAACCTTGAAGGTTTCTCTAATATCATTATCAACAATGGCTCCCTTTTTCATCAAAACACGTCTGCGGCCAATCAGCGAAAGCTGCGGGAGAGTAGAGAGCCGTCGCAAGGTATCCCGTCCTCAAAAAACAAAAGTGAATGCTTCGTCAAAGCAGAGAGGACTGCTACGATGCTATCGTCGTTATTTTGAACCTTCAAGGTTTTCAAAACCTTGAAGGTTTCTCTAATATCATTCATCCACAATGACTCCTCTTCTTCATCAAAACACGTCTGCGTTCATCAGCGAAAGCTGCGGGAGAGTGGAGAGATCGTTGCATGGGTCTTTGGCAAACGCAATGAAAAGACCGTCAATGCGTTAGGATGTAAAATAAAGGCACCAGACATAAAATGGGGCAGTTTATTGACCGATAATTGGAAGCGTTTTAAGCGGGTATTTATTAGCACCAATCTACCTAATAGGCAAAAGGAGATTGTAAGGCAGCAACTGTCGGTTAAGGCACAGGATAAGGCGATCCTTTAGGCGAACATGTTGTTTTTCAAATCAAAGCCTTTGAATGAGCCTTTTATTACATCAATTATGGGCATATTTAAGCTATCATACTTTGTAGTACACTTCCCAAATTATTTTACTCAGATAGCATATCGTCTATGATTGTAATTCGCTGGCTACTTCTTGAACTCTTTTCCAGACCCTGAAAGTGTTTTTGTAACAAATTTTTTCAATCTCACCAGGTGTGTACCCCCTTTCCAGCAACTCGTAAATAAGATTAGGATAAGTGGATACATCTTTTAATCCTTTGGGTAAGCTATCGCCCACTCCGTCATAGTCTGATCCGAACCCGACATGATCCACACCAACCAGGTTCACTACGTGATCAATGTGATCAGCAACTGTTCCAATATCTTCATAAACATCATTATCAATAGCATATTGCTTCGCATATACCAGATAGATAGAATCATCGGCAGACAGATTATGCTCCGCTCGATAGTTCGTAAGATCTTCTCTCATTTTTTGGCGTGCGTCCTGCGTTTTCTTTGAAAGGAAATTAGACCCGAAATTGATGTGAATTACACCATCTTTTTCCGCAAGAGCCTTGATCAGCGTATCAGGCATATTCCGTTCCCATTCGGGAGTAAATTTTCTACAGGATGAATGAGAAGCAATCACGGGAGCCTTAGTAATCCTCAAGGCATCAAATACCGCACTATCTGTCACATGAGATATATCAACCATGATTCCCCACTTGTTCATTTCTTTAATTACCTCTTCCCCAAAAGGGCTTACTCCATTCCAGGTATAAGTGGTATCGTAGGAAGAATCACAAATTTGATTATCTTTTGAATGGGTCAGTGTAATGTACCTGATGCCGCGATCGAAGAAATACTTTACATTGTTAATGTCGTCCTCTATAGGTGCACCGTTTTCCATTCCCATAGGAAGGGATAATAGCCCTTTATCAAAATTTTCCCGAATTTCATCCGGTGAATTCGCCATTGCGAATTTATCGGGAAAAGCAGCCGGAATCCTTGAAACCATATCAATCAATGAGTCAGCAAACGCTTTTGCTCCACCTGATTTTTGGTAATCCGAAGGTACATAAATAGACATGAAAGGAGCATCCAGCCCTCCTTTCTTTGATTTGGGATAATCAAAGTTTCCGGATGTCTCCACAGAAACATCTTCCACCTCTTTAGTGATCATAAATCCTTTGACCTCCATACGGTAGGGCAAGTCCACATGGCCATCAACGATTATGAATTTATGAGCTAATGAATCTGCCATATTTCTCTGCTCCTCCTCATTCATTTGGCTAAAGGCTGATGCTTCATTGGATGCCGGCTTACTACAGCCGATCATTAAAACGGTGATAAACAGGAGGAATATAGAATAACCTTTACTTAACTTGTTGAGCATCGTTTCTGAATTATTTGATAAATAAGCAGACAATTTACATAAGTGGAACAAAAAATGAAGCTGACCTGCGTATTTTTTTATTTTATTGAGCCGTACTGAGGTTCAGATAAATCGCTTTAATAGCTCTAAGATTGTTTCAAAAAGTCACTTTCTCCGTCAAATGGACTTTGATAAGTCAAAGATTATATACCAGTGAAAAAAGCAGGAAAATTCCTAAAGGTGAAATGGAGTCTTGTATAGGTGTAAGTGTGCTTTATAGTGCTAGGGAGGCACTGATAGTGCCTGTAGCAAGCCATTTTCAACCGTCGGCATTTACTCAGGTGCGTTCTTGCTGACCAGATAATCTATCATCTTTTGTATTGTGGCACTGGATGTTCTGGGGCGGGATTGCGTTTCTCTGGCCACAGCCAATGCCGTTTTACCGTCACTATTCATTTTGGTAAGATCTGCCTTGCCTTGCTCTACCAGTGCTTTTACTATCTCCAGACCATTTTGATCAGCAAAGATAGCAACCATCAAGGGCGTGTATCCATATACGTCTGCTTTATTCACATCAGATCCTCTTCTGATAAGTTCTTCAACGACAGCCAGATGACCATGGAATGCCGCCAATTGTAAGGCCGTTTTGCTGGACTGATTAATGTCTACACCTTTATCCAAAAGATATTTAACCACCTCTACATGACCTCTCCTTGCTGCACGTGTAAGCGCAGAACCATCAAAACCTACAAGGTGCATATCCAGCCTTTTATCTTCTTCCACAAGAAACTTAACCACATCCAATTGACCGGCATTTGCTGCAGACATTAAAATGTTTTCAGTAAATGCACCGGCTTGTGCAAATATATCTGCGCCCTCACTAAGCAAGAACTTAAGCACTTCCGAATGCCCGCGAGATGCAACAGTTATCATTGCCTCAGTCTTTTGTTTGGCACCCTTAGCCACCAAAAATTTTACCAGCGGCAGATTATTATGAAGTGCTGCATACCACAGAGGTGTGTAGTCAAACAGGCCGGTTTTCTCTATGTCTGCTCCATTGTCAATCAACACCTCAGCCGCTTTTATGCTAAAATCAAAGTCCGGATCGGTAAGGCCCGAAAGCCAGGACAACACAGGACTTTGAAGTACAGTGGGGCCTGTAGTATTGGCTTTTGCTGCATTACAGGCAATCAAGCGCTTAAGCTCCGGAAGATGCTTTGCACGTATCGCAGTGGCCATACTGTCAAAAAGTGTTTTCTCGTCCGAACTGTAAGTGATAATAGGAGTAGGAGCAGCATCAGGGCAGGGAGAAGAAGGAGGAGATACAGGGGTTACGGTGAAATCATTTTTGGATGTAATACTTTGCTCATTTACCGATACAGTGATAATCCCCGTTTCTGCTTCGTCCGGCACAGTGACCGTGAGTACAGTTGCAGTAACATCAGTAACAATAGCCTGCCTGCCGTCATGGAAAGTGACCGTATTCTCACTTGGTACGGTGCTAAAATTCGTACCCGTAATGTTCACCGTTGTGCCCATAGCACCGTTTTCAGGCGTAAAATTGATAATTGTTGGATTGGGAGGTAGCGTTGCATCATCTTTCCCGCATGAGATCAGGGTCTGGATAAGCACTGCCCCAAAAATCAACGCAAAATATCTTGTGATATTCTTCATTTAATGGAAAACGTAAAAATTGAATTGCTATTATACAAATATATAATAAAATCTTAAAAAGTTCAAGTTAGTTTCAGAAAAGTCTCTTTCTCCTTCAAAGCCTGCACTAAAGTGTATGCTCGGGGGCATTGCTACTTATATGATACTTAGTAATGACTTAATACAATGATAATTGTTTTTATTTAAAATCACGACTCTATTTTAATTATTACGGTTATCCAAACTATCTTTTGCGTTTGCGAAGAGGTGTTATCTGCCAACCAATGCAGCGTCTTAATTATCCGGTCACAACGCTTATACTTTGTTACGGGCTTTTGCATGCTGCTCAATGATAAGTTTATGCAGAAATTCAGGCGCAATATCTACTTCATTTTGCCATTCTATTGTCCACCTATTTCGTATGAATTTTTTGAAAAACTCAACTTCTTGCAGGGGCTTAAAAATACTACGATGGTCGGTAAAAACTTTTTCTTTTAAATCTACTATTCCTTTCACACCATCATTAAATGACAATTGAAGTTTATAATCGTCGATGTATTTAGCATTAATAACCTTCAGTAACATCATAACCTTGCTATTTTAAAGGATCAATTTTATTGTATTTTCCTGTTTTTCGAATAGATTCCCAGTTTTCTATTAGTTCGTCTTTGTGTAAGTCCAGCCAATCAAAAACGAGGCTTAATGCTCTTCTTTGGCATTTCACCTTTTACGGTACCATCTTCAATATTGATAGAGGCTTCATATTCCTGGTATTCAATATGAAAATGAGGCGGATTATGTTCATCAAAAAACATTCTCACTATTATTCCGTAAAATCTACTTATCTCAGGCATCATACAAAGGTAAAAAAACAACAGCTAAGTGTAGTTTACAAACTATATAGAGCGAGACTTTCAAACAACCCATATAGCTAATGAGACCCGATCTAAAACTAAAACAGTCCGGCTTTTTTGGTTATACAAGGAGTTAAGTATATCATTAACCAACATTATTCCTAATAAATTCTGAAACTATTTTTGGCTTATTGGTTCCAATTAGCTTCTTAGAACCATTTTTAAGAATTAAAACTATCCCGTATTGACCGTATACATTATGTACCAATCCATATTTTGGGCTGTATCTTATACCATATCCGCCACCGATAAAAGTATATTCAACCACTTCTACCTTGTCAATATCTGACCACTTAATTTTTGTATATGATCTTTGAAAAGGACTCCATCTAAGTTTGATTTGATGGTTATCAATTTCTGTTTTTAGTGAAACTATTCCAATAGCAGTAAAGATGATTGCTGGTAATAAAACATCTGAAACATTTTGACTTTTTTTGAAAAAAAATGAGCTTAAAAAAATATGAAAATCCAATTCTTATAAAATGGCTGATTTTCTTTTATATTAATGGTCATATTAAACAATAGTAAACTTTACATAAATGAGTGTTCTTAAGTAGTTCATCATAATGTAGTTATTTAATATGGTTCATTGATTTTTAGGAGTTCATGTAAAACTAGAAATTAAAACTGGTTTGTATAACCGCAAGTTATCATTTTTTTTGATCTGTCTTTAGTTGAAAGAAAAAAGCGACTACAAAACAGCTAATATATTGATAAATGTTCGACTTCGCTTTCGTTACATGACTTAAATTTAACAATCCGAAACTTTGCTGCAATTCGTTTTAAAAAAGAAGAATTACGAGGGTTTTCAGGACTTTCATTTGCATGGGAGAGATTTGGTAAGCCGGATCATGATATTGTACTTCACGCCCAAAAGGAGACAAAGGATACCGAAGTCTTGGTTGTGATTGGATATTCATTTCCATACTTCAATCGTGAAATTGACAAAGAAATAATACGAAACATGGGTTTAAAAAAAAGGTTTATTTTCAGGCTCCGGATGCTGATAAATTGATTGAGCGTTTCTCATCAATTAGGACAGATAGTAAAATGCTTTTACCCCGGTTTGATTTGGATCAATTTTTACTCCCTAACGAATTATAAACAGCTGCCGACAGAGTTAGGATGGCAAAAAAGAACAGCTAAGTGTAGTTACAAACTGCACCCGGAGGGACTTAATTGAATAAGCTTTATCATTGAGACATGAATCTACCTGAAATAAAAAATAGCGAAGTGGTTGTCTTCAAACCTAAAGACGGACAAACTGAGTTCCGGGTAGTACTTGACGGTGAACACGACACGGTTTGGGCTACCGACCGGCAAATAACGAACTTGTTCGGAAAAACGAGAAGAACAATTGGGGAGCATATTAAGAATATCTACGAAGAAGGTGAACTAGATAGAGAAGCAACCTGGCGGGAATTCCGCCAGGTTCAAAAAGAAGGAGAAAGGGAAGTTTCCCGGAAAGTCGCTATTTACAACCTGGATGTTATCATTTCAGTTGGATATCGTGTCAAATCTCAAGTAGGAGTTGAGTTTAGAAAGTGGGCCACTCAAAGACTCAGAGAATATTTGCTTAGATACTCCATAAATCAAAAATCACTTCACATCGAAAAAAAGAAAGTCAAAGCATTACAAAAGGAGATAAATAGTTTGAATGATGAGTTGTTTGAGACTCAAAAAGCATTTACAGACGGGTTACTATCAATAATCTCTCATTATTCAAAATCCTTTGAATTACTTGATAAATATGATAAAGATGAATTGTCTTCCGACAACCTGAATAAGGATGTAATATATGTTATCAATTATGAAGACGTAAAACAATCAATACAGGAACTCAAATCTGACCTTATCCAAAAAGGAGAAGCCAGTGACCTGTTCGGCAATGAAAAAGATGATTCATTCAAAGGAATATTGGGGAGCATTTCACAAACAGTTTATGGAGAATTAGCTTATCCAACAATTGAAGAACAAGCGGTTCAATTATTATACTCAATTATTAAGGGGCATCCATTCAGCGACGGAAACAAGCGAATTGGTTCATTTATTTTCGTTTGGTTTCTTGAACAAAACAAGTACCATCTGAACGAAAACGGAGAAAGAAAAATAAATGATAATACACTTGTGACATTAGCTTTAGCTACTGCCCAAAGTCTTCCCGAACAAAGGGAAACCGTTCAAAAACTAATAATGAATTTAATAAAAAATTAAACCTAACAAGATATATGGCGCATGCATCCTACTCAGCTACTTGAAAATGAATTATAAAACGGATATTTTGGTAGATATTAAATGAGTCCGAAGACACGTGCCATATCCGGACATTGGGCTTAATTGAATAAGCTTTATCATTGAGACATGGGTTTACCTGAAATAAAAAATAGTGAAGTGGTTGTCTTCAAACCTAAAGACGGACATAACTGAGTTCCGGGTAGTGCTTGACGGTGAACACGACACAATTTGGGCTACCGACCGGCAAATAATGAACTTGTTCGGAAAAGCGAGAAGAACGACTGGGGAGCATATTTAAGAATATCTGCGAAGAGGGTGAACTATACAGAGAAGTAATCCGGTAGGAAGGGCAGGGGATTGAAGTTTAAGAAGTAGACTGCTCAAAGGCTCAGAGAATATTTGCTTCTTAGGGGTTACGTTATAAATCAAAAATCACTTACGGACGGGTTACTATCAAAGGTGTAGTTTACAAACTGCACTTAGAGAGGAACGGACGGGATAAGAAAAAAGGGAAGCCTCAACTATGAAACTTCCCCCAAACATAAAAAACACGATTTAACAAAAATGAATGATCGGAGTAAAGGTATAAAAAAAGCAAGACACTATGTATATACCTCCCCCTAAACATATAAATAAAATTTACTTATTATGTATATAAAAACGCTGGTAAATATACGAAGTTATATTTAGCTATGTATTGATATATCTTTTAATGTCTCTTCTTTGATGACCCTTTAGAGCGGAGTTCACCTTTAAGGTATCCATTTGATGTCATTGAAATTTGGTTTTCTTTTTTCAAGAAACGCATTTCTACCTTCTTTTGCCTCATCGGTCATGTAAGCTAAACGAGTAGCTTCGCCTGCGAAGACTTGCTGCCCTGCCAGCCCGTCATCTGTCAGGTTGAATGCGAACTTTAGCATTTTAATGGAAGTAGGAGATTTGGCCAGTATCTCCCTTGCCCATTGGAACGCTTCATTTTCCAAATGCTCATGATCAATAACTGCATTGACCATTCCCATGTCATAAGCTTCCTGAGCCGAATAGTTACGCCCTAGGAAGAAGATTTCCCTGGCACGTTTCTGACCTACCATTTTGGCAAGGTATGCAGAACCATATCCACCGTCAAAACTAGTCACGTCTGCATCTGTTTGTTTAAAGATGGCATGTTCTCTACTTGCAAGGGTCAGATCACAAACAGTGTGAAGGCTATGTCCTCCTCCCACAGCCCAGCCGGGAATCACAGCGATCACGACTTTAGGCATAAATCTTATCAAACGCTGGACTTCCAAAATATTAAGCCGGGGTACGCCTTCATCATCTACGTATCCCTGGTGTCCTCTGGCATTTTGATCCCCACCGCTACAGAAAGCCCAGCCTCCGTCTTTTGGGGAAGGGCCCTCACCACTTAGCAATACTACTCCAATATTGACATCTTCTCTTGCATCAAGAAGTGCTTTGTAAAGCTCTGTTACTGTTTGGGGTCTAAAGGCATTCCTGACTTCAGGTCTGTTAAATGCAATCCTTGCCACTTTATCCCTTTTTTTGTAAGTGACATCTTTAAAATCACCTTGCTTTTCCCAGTTAATTTCCGACACGTTCATTGATGTATCTGCTCAGTTTTTTGTATTCTTTTTGATTGATCTCAGGCTCCGTGAAAATTTCTAAGATCTTAGTTTTATTGGAATCTTTAAGAAATTCCTTCCATTGGTTTTCAAGGTCTGAAAGCCTTGAAGCTTTAAAATACCCGAATTTGTTTTCTTTGCAAATATATGCTGCGGTTCTGTTATGCCTTGTTTCAAAATAGGTTTCTAATTCCGGCTGTGCGGGAGGCCCTTCAATGAGTCTGAAAATCCCGCCCCCTTGATTGTTCATTATCACTATTCTTAAATTTGAAAGCCCGTAATTGTGGAAAAAGGCATTTCTATCATAAAGAAAAGCAAGATCACCCGTAACCAGTATATTAAGTCTTTTTGAGGCTAAAGCTGTGCCTAATGCGGTTGAAGTACATCCGTCTATGCCGCTGGTACCTCTGTTGCTCAGCGTTCTAACCCCCTTCGGAACGCCAAAAATATCACCGAAACGCACAGGCATTGAATTACTTAAATGCAAAACAGCATCTGAAGGTATTGAATGGAGTATGAAATGAGAGGCTCTTGTTTCTGAGAACAGCGCAGCTTGAAGGTAGGATGAGATTCCTTCTTTTGCTTTCTCTTCAAGCCTTTTCCATTTGATCAAATAATCTTCATTTCCCCGATAATTTTTAAGACGGGTCAGGAATTCGGCCATTGGCTGCTTTACAATCAATGGAGAGGAATGATAGGTATCGACTTCTACCCCTGCCGGATCAAAGTGGTAATGAAGGGAAGGGGAGTTTTTTCTTAGAAATACTTTGAGGTTTTTTGACAGAACGGACAAACCTGAGGTGAGTAAAATATCAGGGGTGAGTTCCTTCTGATCTCTGATGAAAGTGTCAACATGGTTAATTCCATTTTGCAGGTTATTGAGAGGAGTCTTAATAACCGGGACTTTAACAGATAATCTCTTAACAAGTGCATTCAATTCATCATCAGTATCCTGCTGACCGACTAATATTAAAACTTTTTTCTCAACGGGAATGTCGATTTTCGGGCAACTGCTTTTGCGTGTTAATGTGACTTTAATCCCCTTTATTTCCTTATAGATAAGTTCCTGATTTTCAGTAGGATAAAAAGGTTCTTTAAAAGGAATATTTATATGAACAGGCCCTTTTGGCAGTGCCTGAGACAGCCTGACACCATTGATTAGATCTTTTTGAAATGTCTGCGCATCGTCTTCATCTTTAATAACAGGAAGTTGAAAAGATTTCTTAACATGATTTTTCAAGACTTCAAATTGTCTTATGGTCTGACCGTCACGTTGATCGATTAACTCCGGCGGCCTGTCTGCTGATAAAACAATCAATGGGATTTCTCTGTAAAAAGCTTCAGCAACTGCCGGTGCATAATTTAACAGGGCAGTCCCTGAAGTGCATGTTACTACAACCGGGCACTTTGTTTCCCAAGCTACGCCCAAGGCGATAAATCCGGCAGATCCTTCATCCGGAATAACGTACTTTTCAATCTGCATATTTCTTGCAAATGAAATGATTAGGGGTGCATTTCTTGAACCCGGGGAGAGTACCGCATGGCGAATGCCAAGCTGATAACATACCTGCGAAACGTTGAAAACGGTCGGATGAAGCATTTAAAGGAACCGTTTCATTGCCTGCATTTTCATTTCAGTCTCTTCAAGTTCTCTGTAAGGAATGGATTCTTCTGTGATCCCTGCGCCGGCATATACTCTTGCTCTGTTATTTTGAACTTTAATGCAGCGAAGGTTGACGAACAGATCGGTAGATTCATCATAATTAACAGGACCTAAAAATCCTGCATAAAACTCACGGTCGTATTCTTCTACCTCATTTATCCATGGTTTGGCCTTTTCAATGGGCATACCGCAAACAGCAGACGTTGGATGAAGCAACTCCAACATCTGATCTGCGAGATCATCAAATGGGACTTCATCATAGTTCACCTCAAATTCCGTTTTAAGATGTGCAAGTGATCCGGACTTTACAGTTTTGGGTCCGTGCTCGTGAAATTCCCTCAGCCTAATCTTTTTGAAACAATTGACAATATACCTGCTTACAAGTGCTTGTTCCTCAATTTCTTTATGTTTCCAGGCAATCTCTTTTAACTCCCGATCTCCCTCCAAAAGTTTCGTTCCCGCCAAAGCAATCGTCCGAAATCGATCATTGTTGTCTGCTATTAATAGTTCAGGGGAGGCTCCTATCCAAATACCTTTTCCTAGTAAATGCGAAATACTACAAAATGCGTCAGGATATTCATCGCAAATCTTCTCAAAAAATGTCCACGGATTGAAATCATCACTTAATTCAATATCTTCAAAACGCGACAGAACGACTTTTTCAAACCGGGCGTTTTGAATATTGTTTACTGCCAGTTGAACTTTGGATTTGAAGGTCTCTGTAATATTTCGGGGGACTGATTTAAGATGTTTGTCTATCCTTTCCGGAGTATTTGACAGTTTATTCAGGAATGATTCGATGCTTGAATCACTAATTCTGGGATCAATTTTTACTTCATCATCCGTTAATTCAATATCGGCCGGGATGTATAAAGGGCTAGCTGGGTGATTGTCATTGTAAAGATTGAGGACAAACCCTTTGGGCAGTTCACTTAGATTTTTCTTCTCCTGAACAGGCTCTCTCAATGAAACAATAAACCGAATTTGGGTTGTTCCGGGCATTCTCCAAACTGCGAAAGCATATCCTGAAGCCTCTAATTTTCTAACAAGCCCTTTTTTATGCTCAAGTTGTAATGATATTTCAAGTTGTTCCTTCAAGATTTTCTATCTAAAATGGCCATCGTAATGCGGCTGACAGCTACTAATTGGCCATCCTCATTCCTTGTTTCAATTGACCATACATGCGTGCTCTTTCCAATATGGATCGGAGTGGCTTTGCCCGTTACTTTTCCGCTTGTTGCTGACTTTATATGATTTGTATTGATCTCTAAACCAACGGCGTATTGCTTTTGTAAGTTCAGACAAATACTTGCTCCAACACTTCCCAGCGTCTCTGCCAAAGCAACCGATGCCCCTCCGTGTAACAGCCCTAAAGGCTGCTTTGTTCGCTCATCTACAGGCATGGTAGCCACTAAGTAATTATTGCCAATCTCAATAAACTCAATACCGAGATGTTCGACCATACAACCTTTCCCCCTATCGTTGAGGGCATCAGGTTGAAGGTGTTCAGGAAAAATCCGTTCTTTTGCCATCTTTGAAAGCAAACCAACTTAAAAGCATTTGAAAAACAAAATAATTTATGTCCTCAGACATGGACAGACGGATTACAATAAAAATGGAATGGTTCAGGGCAGGGGAGTGGATGCTTCATTAAATGAAACCGGCATTTCACAAACAAATTTGGTGTATGATGCATTAAAGGATGTTCCTTTCGATGTTATATTCACCTCCTCGTTAAAAAGAACACATGAAACGATAAGCCCGTTTATTGAGAATGGCTTAGGCTTAAATCATATATCGTTAGGAGGATTAGACGAAATTAGCTGGGGAGATCGGGAAGGTATTAAAACCAATCTTGAGGCAAAAAATCACTATGTCATGATTATTAATGGATGGAGAAGTGGTAACTTAAGTCTGCGAGCGGGTGGGGGTGAGACCCCGATGGAGGTGATGAAAAGACAGCAGGCAGCTTTTAAGCAAATAATCAATTTCCCCGGCAATAAAATTCTTGTTTGTATGCATGGAAGAGCGATGCGAGTGCTTTTTTGCTGGTTACTTAATTACCCTTTGAATTATATGGACGGGTTTCCTCATCAAAATTGTGCTTATTACAAATTGATCTATCGTGACAATGATTTTTTTATCGACGAGTTCAATCAGATCGGGCATCTGAATAGCTAAATAAGCTATTGATCACTTTTTAATCCGGTGACAGAGTCGGTTGGAGTTATATTCTTTTAAAAAAGAAACCTATCCGGATCTACTGAAAAGAAAAGTAAAGGAATCAGTATTATGCAGCTTAAAAGACGGCATTTGTTTTGGTAAAAAAATTGCCTTTCTCTGATCATGATTCTTTAGCCAATTCTACTATTACATATTTTTTCTTCCCACCACTCTCTATTTGCTGATGGCTTTTTTAGATCTTCTAAACCTTTCCATATTTAGCCCAATATGTAAACTAATTGCTCCTCCGATTGCGTATACAATAGGATTAGCAAATGAAACTTCTCCATCTTCTAAAGTTAAATAATCAAAGGTTAAACCAACAAGATAGGCTGCAATAAATGCTAAGGAATTCACTAATATGGTTTTCTTTCTCATGGGTTCTTAATATTTTAATGCTAAAAGTTCTTCAGTACTCTCTCTGGTTCTATTACAGGCTTTTTGGAAAATTTAATTCATAGAACAATCCTATGGAATAGCTTAGAAAATCCTGAGATGTGTCCGGCGGATATCGACCTTCCGGTATGTAGAGGATATTGAACTGAGCGTAAATATCCCTCCAAATCCTTCGTTGATAGATCAGGTCATAGTTGATAAAATCAATTTGCTTTTTTTCACCCTGAAAAGCAACATAAGATTCACCGGAGTTCACAAAGGAAAAACCTATGCCTAACGAATGCCTTTCATTTTTAAAAGGCTTCATAAGCATGATGTGATGATCAAACAGCCATGATTTTTGGTATTCTAAATCACCACTATACCTATTCGTATTCATATTTATATGATCATGCCTTATGCCAATGGTATAGAGCAGGTTTAGTTTCGGGTTTGGTATTTCGGCTTTAATACAACCATTGCTTTTATAATAACTACCGGCGAGACTACTAGGAAATATAATCGGCTATCCATTCGCTATTGATAGATCTGAATGAAACAGTTATCTCCCCCGGATTACTTGCTCCGGGTACTCTCACGCTTTCTGCTTACGGTTTTGTCTCCTTGCCCTTCGTTCCTTTATACCTTCCCTAAAAACCGGCTCGGCTTTCGGTCCTACCCAAGCCCAGCTCAGACCTGCACCAAGAGCAAAAGGAAAGAGGAACATCAATCCTGCTGAGGTTATTTCCTTCTTTACAATTAACAATGTAACAATATCTATCAAAACCATAAGGAAAAAGGCAGCCATAAACCAAATCAGTCTGCTTTTATTTTTGTCTGTCATTTTTATCATACACTACTTTCTCCAACAATCTCTAGTACTAGATATAATAATAAGATAGAGAGTGTTGGGATTGGGTTTCTTTTTCTTTGATATTCAGATCTTCTTCCCTCCACTCTCTATGTCTTTTGTCACATGCTTTTAAATTACTCTTCTCTCCTCCTTCTCCTTAATTCCAATGTAACACCAATCAGAGTAAGTGACACACTTAAAGTAGTTAACTTAAAGCCTATTCCTATTGGTTCTAATGAGTTATTCGGTGATAGAAAAACTACAACTTGAAATGCGATTATGGATCCCAAAAGCAAGATAAGTGACAAAAAAAGGATACTTATAAAATCTTTTTGGATCAGTCTTTTGCTCTTTTTCATATTTCTCAACCAAAGTAACCTAATCCAAACATGGTAGGTGCCAGAATTGCTCCCGTAACTGTGGCAACCAACGCAACTTCTCCTGTTGCTGCTGTTAATGCAAATAATCCTGCATAAGATGCTATTAGCCCAATACTTGAACCTGCACATTCCACTACTCTTCTACCTCTCCATCTTGCACTAGGTGATTGTGATTGAATAAACAAATCTTGGTTGTTCAGCACAAAAGTCATCCCTTCCTCATATACTGTAACGAAAGTCAGGAGAAAGTCCTTATCATTATCTGATAAATCGGCATTTGCATAATTGTCAAACCGTTTGTCTAAAAAGTCAGTGATTTCTTCTAAATTTTCCAGTTCTCCTGTTAATTGAATTATTTCATTGATTTGCTCTTGCTGAAATTTTGTTAACTCCCCAGAGTCTATAAATCTACCACTTTCAGAATTAGAAGATAAATTTTCAAGAGTACTCTTGAAAATTTCAAAATGTTCTGTTCCTCTGCCGTAATAATTTTCAGCTATTTGAACAACATTTCTACTATCCGAAACATTTAAATTCTGATTTATTAATGAAACGGAGATCAAATTCAGATCGTTTCTCAATGATGAACTTAATTCAGTGTAAGTAATAAGTAATTAGATCATCTGTGGTTACCGATGGTAACGCATCCACTGTGGGTTCGTCCTGACAAGCAAAAAACACTATGCTTAATGCTAGTCCTAAAAGTAGTTTCTTAAACATCTTTGTAAATTTTAAATAAAACATAATTTGAAATGACTTTAGTTTAAAACAAGCATTGAACTTTCTCGCTTAATTACTAAAGACATAACCTTTTAAGTTCTTACCTCTATGTGTGTAATCACTTAACTCAAATCGTTTAATTAAAGTTATATAAATATTATTAACAAATAACAAATATTTCTTTAATTTGGAACGATTCTAAATAATATCAGCATTAATTAGTTAATTGATTTAAACCTGAGTTTTTGAAGTTAAGCCTGACTGACTACGCTAGCTAAGTGATTGATTATCCGAATATAATCTGAGTGGCTGTTTTATTCATGTTTGCTATCTTACCGCCATGAAAAGGCAAAACGTCACGATAAAGGACATTGCAAAAGAGCTGGGTATTTCACCGTCTACGGTTTCGAGAGCACTAAAGGATCATTTTGAAATCAGTCAGGAAACCAAAGATGCCGTGAAGCGTGTGGCGGAAGTGCTCAATTATCAGCCTAATTCTTTTGCACTGAGCCTTCGGTATAGTCGGTCACATACCATTGGGGTAATCGTACCGGAAATTGTGCACTTCTTCTTTTCGACTGTAATCAGCGGAATTGAGGATGTAGCTCAGGCACGCGGATATAATATTATTTTAACTCAATCAAATGAATCTCTTGAGAGAGAAATGGCTAACATCCAAACACTTTTCAACAACAGGGTAGATGGTGTTTTAGTGTCTCTTTCCAGAGAATCCCATGATAACAATCATATTGAATCTGTAATGCAAAAGGGACTTCCGGTCGTATTTTTTGACAGAGTTGCTCAGGGAATAGAATGCAGTAAAGTAATTGTAGATGATTGCTTAGGAGGTTATCAGGCAACACAGCATTTAATCAGGCAAGGCTACAAAAGAATTGCTCATCTTGCAGGTCCCGGAACATTGAATATAGCCTATCAAAGACTTGAAGGATATAAAAAAGCACACGAAGAGGAAGGTTTGGAGATTGACGAAGATTTGATTGTTTTCAATAAAATTTCCAATGAAGATGAGACACATGATGCAGTTTACGATCTTCTCAAAAAGAAAAACCCTGATGCACTTTTCGCATCAACAGATATGGCCGCCATTAGGGCTATTAAGACTGCACAGGAGTATGGGAAAAGCATTCCGGTAGACTTCGGCGTAGTTGGATTTAGCAATTGGCAGTTTACCTCACTGACGAGTCCTTCCATTTCTACAATAGAACAGCCCGGCTTTGAAATGGGGCAGCACGCAGCAGAACTGCTTATCAAAGAAGTAGAGAGTGAAGCAGAAGAAGTGACTTTTGAGTCAATAAAGCTGCCAACCGGTTTAATTGTTCGTGAGTCATCAAGAAAAAATTGATTTTCCGTTAAACTTCAAATAATCAATGTCCTCGCAGCCGTTTGTGTTATTTTTTATCCGATTAAGGTACCATATTGATTACTTTGATGATAGAGAGAATATATTTCATGCTTTTGTGACATTCCTAATCACCCGTTGGATGTGTTGCTTATTATTACTGAACTTTTAAAATAAACAAATGCCAGAGAAATGTCAAAACTTGCTATTGGTATAGATATAGGAGGTACAAACTCCAAATATGGAATTGCAGACCGATCGGGGAAAATTATCGCCCAGTCCAGAGTTAAAACTCAGGAGTTTAAAGATGCTAAAATATTTTTAAGGACAATCAAAAAGGAAATAGAAAAAATTCATTCCCTTGAAGGTGTGATAGGGATAGGAGTAGGAGCCCCCAATGCTAACTTTTATAAAGGAACAATTGAAAATCCACCCAATTTGCCATGGAAGGGAACTTCATTATTTGCCAAAGAAATGGAGGAGGTTTTTGGTTTGAAAACGGTAGTCACAAACGATGCAAATGCTGCGGCATTGGGAGAGAGTATGTATGGTAAAGCCAGGAATATGAAAGACTTCATCGTTCTCACGGTCGGAACCGGTTTGGGTGGTGGTGTCTTTGCCAACAACGACCTTGTTTACGGGAAGCACGGATTTGCGGGAGAACTGGGCCATACACTCGTTAATGCAAATGGAAGAAACTGCGCTTGTGGAAAAAAGGGATGTTTAGAGACTTATGTCAGTGCTACCGGGATAAGGAGAACCGTTTATAAGCTGTTGGCAGACTATACCGAACCAAGTATTTTAAGATCAATTAGCTATGATGATTTGAGTACAAGGACAATCACCGATGCGGCAGCAAAAGGAGATAAAATTGCCATAGAAGCTTTCAAATATACCGGAAGGATTTTAGGAATGAAACTTTCTGATTTTATAGTGCATACTAACCCGGAAGCGATATTTTTATTAGGCGGATTGTCAAAAGCCGGTGATCATCTCTTCATTCCTGCTCAGAAAAATATGGAAAAGTATCTAATGCCATTGTTTCTTGACAAAAAAATACAACTATTACCTTCAGGTCTTAAAGACGATGATGCTCCTATTTTGGGTGCCTCTAGTCTTGTGTGGAAATATTTAGATAAAGAAGAGAAATAAGCCTGATGATGACAAACACTAAATCTGTTGATGAATGTTGAGTATTCGAAGGCTATTTTGCTGATAAAAACAAGTTATTAATATGAAAAATATAGGTGTTTTTACATCTGGCGGGGATGCACCCGGTATGAATGCGTGTGTGAGGGCTGCGGTACGTGCAGGATTGAGTTTAGGGCTCAATATGTATGGTATCAAATATGGCTACAATGGCATCATTACAGGAGACGTTTACCAAATGAAGTCGTATTCGGTAAGTAACATCCTTCAAAAAGGAGGCACCATTTTAAAATCTGCCAGGAGCGAGGAGTTTAAGACAAAGGAAGGCAGAAAAAAGGCCTACAAACAGTTGAAAGCTAAAGGAATTGAAGGAATCGTTGCAATTGGTGGAGATGGTACATTCACAGGTGCTAACATCTTCTTTGAGGAATATGGAGTTCCAATTGTTGGAGCACCCGGGACAATAGATAATGATCTTTACGGTTCTGATTTTACCATTGGTTTTGATACAGCCGTTAATACCGCTTTAGATGCAATAGATAAGATCAGAGATACAGCTAACTCTCATGATAGGGTGTTTTTTATAGAAGTAATGGGACGACACAGTGGCCATATTGCTGTGAATTGTGGAATAGGCGGAGGTGCCGAATTGGTGATGGTTCCGGAGACCTCTACTACCATTCAAGATGTAATCGACATTTTGAACCAGGGAAGGGATAAAGAAAAAACATCATCTATCGTAATTGTGGCAGAAGGTGATGAGCAGGGCAATGCCCATGAAATAGCAAATAAAGTAATGAGTAAACTTCCGGGGTTAGATATCAGGGTGTCTACTTTAGGTCACATGCAACGGGGAGGCTCACCAACCTCATTTGATAGGATTTTAGCCTCAAGGCTTGGACTCGCTGCCGTAGAAGGATTAATCAATGGTAAATCGAATGTGATGGCTGGCATCATTAATCATGAGGTGGTTTATACGAGTTTTAAACTGGCGATTTCAAAAACCAAACCTATTAACAACGAACAAATGAGGCTGGTGGAAGTAATGAACACTTAATCAAGTCAATGTTAGTTATCTTAGTTGTATGAAACATGTTTTACTTTCTGCTCCGGTGCTTTGTCTGGTTTTTCTGACGATTCTCTTTCTTCAATCCGGTCTTGACAAAGTTTTTAACTACAAAGCCAATAAAGACTGGATTGATGCTCATTTCGCAAAAAGTCCTCTCAAGAACTTCACCGGCCTGATGATGCCAATGATAACCGTTTTAGAAGTGGCAGCTGGGATTTGTTCAGCAGTCGGAATCTTCACCCTTATTTTTACCGGTGATAATTTCATAGGATTGATGGGTGCTCAGTTGTCATGTCTGTCTATCTTGTGTCTGTTCTTTGGACAACGTATAGCGCAGGATTACGAAGGAGCCTCAACACTTACTACTTATTTCCTGATTTCAATTGCATCTGTCTTTCTTTTGTGGAATTATTAAATGTAACATTTGGTACTTAGGGGCCGGAGATTAAAACAGTAATTTTGCACCTCAGAAACTAGTTATGAAATTGATCCAAAGTATTCTTAAGCACAGATGCCCGCAATGTAGAGAAGGCAGGCTTTTTACGCATTCGGCTTACCATCTTAAAAAGACAATGAAAATGTATGAAAAGTGCAGCCAGTGTGGCCAGTCGTTTCATTTAGAACCTTCATTTTATTATGGTGCACTCTATGTGAGTTATGGTTTACAGGTTGCAATATTTGCAACTGTCTCCGGAGCAATTGCAATATTGTATCCGGGAGCACCAACTGCGTGGTATTTGACAGGTGTTACCGCAGCGATACTTATTCTTTTTCCTCTTGTGATCCGGTTTAGCCGATCAATATGGATTCATATTTTTGTTAAGTATGATGAGACAAAGGCAAATGCGGCTGCTGACTCTTAGGCATTCAAACATTTAGTGAATCTAGCACTGGAATTTTTGCTTAAAACA
>JACONI010000102.1 GCA_014323825.1 Ekhidna sp.
TCGTAGGTATTATGACGTTGATATTTAGGATTATCAAAGACCGTAAAGAAGAGAAAAGAGCCAAAAGAGCTGAAGAACTTGAAAAAGAAAAGCGTACTGAAGAACGTGAAGAACATGAATTGAGAATGAAACTTCTTCAAAAAGAGCTTGAAGAGAAAGAGCGCAGGTTGTGATTAGTTTTCAGTTCAGTAGCCTTACCGCCTCTCGGCAATAGATTTAACTTCCCTTTCACTAACGATAGTGTTAGTTTAAATCATTTTCAGACCGATTTGCTTCAGCGAGCTTCCGGTAGTGTTCCACCTTCTCCTCAAGGAGCCTGATCTTGTCCTCGTATAGCTTTTCCAGTTTAGAATCAATGGCATAGTTATGAATGGTTTGATTATTATTAGAATTATAAATAACATCAGCATTGAGTATTTTCTGTTCATCAAAGGCTTTCAGTTGATCGGGAGTCACCTCCAGAAGGGTTGCTATATCTTCCAGTGTATCCTTCTTTACGGCTAGTTCATTGTTCTCCATTTTGCAGTAGGTACCCTGGCTGATGTCAAGTTTTTCAGCCATGTGCTGCTGTGTATAATTACGTAATTCCCGAATTTTCCGGATGTTCGCTCCTATGCCTTTCATAAATTAACTACAAGTATAAATATATTATTCCAAAAGTAAAATAAATTATTCTTATTTATTCCATGATCGCAACAAAATGTATCTAAAATTAGTGTTCTTAATTTTTAAATTATTTTATATGAAAAAGTTATTACTAATTATTTGTTTAATAGCAACTTTTGCTATTTCCGCTAATGCTCAAATCAATGAAGGATTTAAAGTTGATTGGGGTATAATAGGTATTGGTTTTGGTGGAAAATCCAATGGAGGTGATATTTCCGGAAGAGGAGGAATAGGTATTTTTCTTGAGCCCAGATATGGGCTAAACGAAAAGTTCACTCTAGGTTTTAGAGGAGGAGCGGACATACTAGGCTCAGGAGACAAATCAGGTATGTTTACAAACGCAAACTTTAGTTTGTCATCAATATCTTCTTATCTTGCTACAGCAGAGTATCACTTCTCTACTAATAAATTTAGACCTTTTTTCGGGTTAGGAATGGGCTTATATTCAACAGATGTCGCCAGTATTAATGGTGGTGAGAGTAGTTCCAGTGCCTTTGGCACAATGCCAAGGTTAGGTTTTAATTTAGGTCATTTCAGAATGATCTATCATTATAACCTACCCTTTGATGATGGAATGCCTAAGTATTCCATGCTCTCAATAGGTGTTGAATTTGGCGGGGGATCGTGAGTGAGATTAAGACACTTTAATATTTAAGCCTTCATGCTTTGTTAGAATTTTAAGTAGGAATTAAATTCATTTAGCGAAAAACCAATGAAAAAGGATACCGTTTGGTATCCTTTTTTTATGCCTCCCGGGCTATAAACTCCTGCCCGTTGGTTCCAATATTAGACTAACTGAAAAGTTGATGGTGTTTACTTGCAATTAACCGGCAGTACTGCTCCTTCATTTCTTTGGATAAGAAGGATTGATTGACAAAGTCCAGCCATTTGTTTTGAAGTCCGGCATATTTATTCAGAATATTTTCTGCTGTTTTACGGGGCATTCCTGAAGAAGTCATGGCGGTAAAAAAATCGGATTTCTTTAGTCTCTTCTTTTTACCACATAATGTAAGAGCAAGCTCCTCCTCATCACCTTCAACTACCAAGGCTGAGGCGACTAAATCATAGGCGGGTGCTAGTTCGTAATACACATGGTCATTTTTTATCAATGAAAAGTTTTTCAAATGCATGTCTGCATTTCCGGTTAAGAAACAGAACAAAGTCAACTCATAAAACCTTACCCAATCAAGTCCCGGATTGATACTGCTTTGCTTTATCTTCCCGGCTATTTGTTCATGTGATGATTTGTATTTATCCTCCGTAAGTCTTCCCAGCAGTTGACACATATCTTCCATGTGCTTTTTGCTCCTGTCTTTTCTATCCATCCTTTTGGTTATATAGGCGAGTTCACCTGAACCTAAGCGCACCAGGGAATGCTCAGCGGTTCGAATATTTGATAGTTCTGCAAGATGCATTGTCAAATCTTCTATTGAGGGCAATTCATCCCATACCGGTGATGGAGGTTTTAAGATAAATTGTCCCCAAAGGTTAGTTATTGTCAATTTTTTAGGTTTATCATCCTGTTTTTCTATGTGTAGTGATAGTTTCGGTTGAACACCTGTAATCGTAGCTTTCCCCTTGATCATTTGTTCGGCAAGATTCAGAATATCTTCCTCAGTGTACGGTATTCTCGGGGGTTCTGAAATTCCAAACATCTTCTTGCTACAGCCCGAGTGAAAGTCACCTTCTGCGTCTTTATAGCAGTATAAACAAGTCATGCTAATGGTTCAATTGATACCGCTCCAATACAGTCTTTGCACGCGACTAGCAGAATTCCCATTCTATCTTTTTCATTGATTTTCCAGTTTTTTTCAACTATATCTAAAATCCAGCCCTCCGGAATAAGGCCGTCAAAAAATGGAAATAAAACATCAGAATGATACGGCTCCTCTTGCAATGGCAGCGTTAAACTTACGGCCTCACCTCCCTCCATGAAGTATTCATGCTCATATTGAAAATGATATCCTTCCTCATCCTCGGTTAGTGTTCCGGCCCGCTTGTCTCGGTAAATGACTTTTGCCCTTCTCATCTCTGTTTACTTCTATTGGTCCCAATTCATGTCCAAAAAGGTTTAGTACTTGATTGATCTTGTCTATTCTCAACGTTGATTTTCCTTGCTCCAGCTCCCGAACAAACCTTAAACCAACTCCGGCAGCAAATGAAAGGTCCTCCTGACGCATTTTTGCTTTCTTTCTTTTCTCCTTGATAAACTGCGATAATGGTGTTTTTATCATTTCTATACCCTTTCAGGTGTAAAATTATAAATAATTTTATTTTATACCACAAAGGGTATAAAAATTTAGTTATCAAAAATTTTATACCCCATAAGGTATAAATACTTAAAAAATATTTATTTTATACCCTATGAGGTATAGTTTTCTAAATCGGAACTCTTCAAATGAAAAATAGAGTCTGACAATGAATCTTTAAACGGAGACTTTTATGATATGTAATAGCTTAAAAAAACGTGTCATATCAAGGATGTTAATCGGAGACAGTATCTTGGGTATTTCAATCTATAGCCCGGTAAAAAGCTCAAAAACAGGAACCGCATCATATTTGACTGAGTTACTTTGGTTCCAAAGGAAAGTTTAAAAATAGCCGAACCTCCTTTATCCGGAATTTGTTTTTACAGTATATTTAAAGTTATGAATTTTTCAATAAAAATCTGCAATACATTTTCAAGATGTTTTCAAAATTATTTTCAGGGAAAGATGAAGTATCCACAGTACAGTGGAACAATATAGCCACTTTAGGTGATCTTGAGGACTTACATAAGTTATCAAATGAGACACCTGTTTTAATTTTTAAACACAGCATCCGATGTAGTATCAGTTCAACGGCTTTAAAGAGGTTTGAGAGGGAATTTGAAGAACCGGCTGATTTCAAACCCTACTTTATTGATTTAATCTCTTACAGAGAGATTTCCGATGCTATATCACTTAAATACGGTATTGTTCATCAATCACCTCAAATATTACTGATTGTGGAAGGCAACTGTATTTATTCATCTTCTCACAATGGTATCAACTATCAGGAAATTAATGAAAAAGCTAAAGAACATGTTTAGAAAACTCCTTACTATTTTCATTATGGTGATTGAATGAAAAAACTTTTTTACATATTCTTATTCTTCCCGCTGCTATTGCCGGCGCAGCTTTTTGCCGATGAGGAATATGAGTACACTTCAGAGTGGACCTGGGGTATTAATAAAAATACGAATGGAGGGTTAATTGGAGGTCTCATGCTTCGATACAGTCGTTCCGCAGGAAATGATTTTTTTGAGACTTACGGGTTAGAACTTTCTAATGTGAGGCATCCAAGTGAAATAAGATATAAAAGTCAGACAGGTGCAGGATTTACTTATGGAAAGTCTCATTACCTGTATGCAATAAGATTACAGTATGGTAGAGAAAAACTTTTGTATCGAAAATCAAGCCAGCAGGGTGTTCAGATCAGTGCGATGGCGGCTACAGGGCCTACTATTGGTTTAGAGGCTCCTTATTACTTATCAATTGGTGATGAAGGGTATAGACAATTTGGTCCCGTGAATAATACGAACCCCCCGACTTATCCGCCGCCTCAAGTTTTTATCGGTCCCGGAAGGCTGTTTCAGGGGCTCGGAGAATCAAATGTAATCCCCGGATTAAACATTAAAACCTCACTGTTGTTTGAATTTGGAACATATAGAAGTAACGTTGCCGGGGTAGAGGCAGGGATGATGATAGAAGGCTACTCAAGAAAAATCGAAATAGTGCCAAGCCAGCCAAATAATTCTGTTTTCACTTCTGTTTTTTTTACTCTGTTTTGGGGTTCCAGAAAATGACATATTTCTTTTTTAATGCCTTTTTAAATTTACACTGAGAAGTATATTATGATTGATTTACCTGTTATTGATAAATCCGAAAGGGAAAAAAAACCGGACTGGTTAAGAGTGAGGCTGCCAGTAGGTGAGAATTATGCAAAAGTTAGAAAACTAGTTGATAAGCATAATCTTCATACCATCTGCGAGAGTGGAAATTGTCCGAATATGGGTGAATGCTGGGGTGAAGGAACTGCTACTTTCATGATCTTAGGAAATGTCTGTACCAGAAGTTGTACTTTTTGTGCCGTGGCAACAGGAAGACCCCCGGAATATGATGAAGAGGAACCCGGACGAGTGGCAGAAGCCATTAAACTGATGGGAGTTAAACACGCTGTGATTACTTCTGTAAACAGAGATGAACTTAAAGACAGAGGAGCCGAAATTTGGTATCGGACAGTGATTGAAACGAAGAAGGCATCTCCGGAAACCACAATAGAGACCTTAATTCCTGATGTAAAAGATAATTGGGATGCGCTTTATCGAATGATTGATGGAGGGCAGGAGGTGGTTTCACATAATATAGAGACTGTAGAAAGCCTCTATAGGAGAGTTAGACCACAAGCAAAATACAATAGAAGTTTAAAACAAATCAAACTTACGAATGAGGCGGGTAAAAGAACAAAGTCCGGGATCATGCTGGGACTTGGAGAAACTGATGATGAGGTTTACAAAACCATGAATGATCTTGTAGAACACGGGTTACACATCCTGACCTTGGGGCAATATCTTCAGCCAACTAAAAGACACATTGGAGTAACAGAGTTTGTCCATCCTGATAAGTTTGATCACTTTAGAGAGGAAGGCATAAAAAGAGGACTGAAATATGTTGAGTCAGGGCCTCTTGTAAGATCCTCCTATCATGCTGAAAGGCATGTTAATGTAACTATTTGACCCGGGTTCGGCACAATTACGGTGGATTTTGCAAGAATAACAGCGCAATATGCTCCCGGTAAGGCGTTCGGTGATGAAAAAAGCGGCTTCCGGCTACAAGAACCGCAGAAAACCTTTATTTCTTCACAAACTTCAGCAAACGGCCGTCCGGCAGTTGGATCAGGTACAGGCCGCTGCGCAGGGAGGCTGCATCCATCTTTGTATTTGTCGTGCTTTTCAGCATTAGCCTTCCGTCCAAACTCAATATGCGTACCGGACTTTCCACGGAAGACTGCACTTCTACGTAACGACCCGAAGGGTTGGGAAAGACCACTGCGTCCTTCGTATCGTCTGCCGCACTCAGCGGCTTATTCTCCCCCGGTGTTGCCGGCGGACAGTCTGTAATCGTCACTGCCTGTGTTTGCGTGGCTTCATTACCCGATTTATCTCTATAAGTCCACGTGACGGAGGTGTTGGATGTAATGGGGAAGTTGGCCACATCATGCGTGGCAGTGATCTCCCCGCTACAATTATCCATAGCAGTGGGAAAGGTCAGGTCTGCTTCCGCTAGTGAACAGGTTGCAGTAATTGCGTTCAGGTCTGTAACTGTCGGGGACTTGGTATCGGCGATGGTCACTTCCTGCGTTTGCGTAGCCGTGTTGCTGCCGTTGGTGTAGATCCATGTGATGGTAGTGTTCGTTGTAATCGGGAAGGTGACATCAGGTGCAGCCGTGAGGGTATTCCCCTCGCAATTCATGGCTTCGGGTGCGGGGACGGAAGCGACCTCACACTGTTCGTTAATTGGAGGCAGTGAGGGGTCATCAGGCACCAGTACATCAGTACTCACGACTACCTTTTGCGTTTGCGTGACGGTGTTCCCCGCCGTATCTTCATACGTCCATGTGATGATTCCGCTTTTGGTAATGGGGAAAGTGGTGACATTGTGAGTGGCGGTGATCTCCCCGTCGCAATTGTCATTGGCTTTGGGGATGGTCAGGTCATCTTCCGCCAGCGAACATGCTGCGTTAATGGCATCCAAGGCTGTAACCGTCGGAGGCGTGTTGTCCACTATCACTTCCTGCGTTTGCTCGGATGTATTGCCTGCCTCATCGGTGAAGGTCCAGGTGATGGTGATTTCAGACGTGATGGGGAAATCGGTGATATTGTTCGAGCCCTTGATGGAACCATCGCAATTGTCCATGGCGGCGGGAGCGGTAGCATTCAGTTCAGCTGCCGTGATTTGTGAACATACAATAATTGCGTCCAGGCTTGCTTTATCAGGCAAGGGGTCGGTGGTGTCTTCTGTTATGGTTACGTTCTGTGTTTGTACAATGCTTTTACTGTTATGGGTATAGGTCCACGTAACGAGGGTACTTTCGGTAATGGGGAACGTACTGACATCATGCGCAGCCGTGACCGTTGTTCCTTCTCCCATCGTGCAACTGCTCTTAGCGGTGGGTGGGGTGAGGTCAGTGACTTCACACTGTGAGGTCACTTCCGGCAGGGCGGCTGCGTCCGTCCGTATGGAGATTAACTCATCACCTTTGATAGTCCAGGAATGCGTTGCGCCGGTGAGCTTGTCCCTTCCCGCTTTTCCTCTACAGGAGTACTTCTCCGGTGCGCCGAAACGAACATTGGAGGGGATTCGGGTTTCTTCCGGTGTTTTGGTACTCCATCCGATGAGGAGTTTATCGTAGTTTTCGGAAGACATGGAGGTATTGTTGAAAAACATGAAGGTCATACCCTTCACATTGCTTATGTCCCATTTGCTGAGGTCTCCGCTAAAGGAAGAATTCTGGAACATGCCCACCATATTCGTCACTTTGCTAACGTCCCATTTGCTGAGGTCTCCGGTGAAGGAAGAACCATTAAACATGTTCGCCATATTCGTCACGCTGCTGACATCCCATTTGCTAAGGTCTTGGTTGAAGGAAGAAGCCCGGAACATGCCTTCCATATCTGTCACGCTGCTAACGTTCCATTCGCTGAGGTCTCCGTTAAAGTTAGAACCACTAAAGAGGAATCCCATGTCTTTCACCTTGCTAACGTCCCATTTGCTGAGGTCTCCGCTAAGGGAAGAATTCTGGAACATGGTGAACATACTCGTCACATTTGAAAGGTTCGGGACACCTGCCTCATTGGCAATGGAGAGGTTGCTACAATCCCTGAAAGCATAGGACATGGAACCCCATGCTATATCCCCCCACTGTTTGACGGAGCGTATCTGCCCTGCGGAGGTGCTGTTCCAAAGGAAGATACGCGGGAACGTTCCGCTGATGGTGACGATGTGTGTTCCTGCATCAGCATAGTCATGGGAGGCAGCTCCGTTGTAGGTGTTGTTATCGGCAGGTTCTTCTTCCCCCCAGTTTACGGTGTAGTTGTAGGTTTCTCCGCTGAAGGTAGGAATGGTAACGGTTTCGTTGGGGGTGGTTGTTTGCCATGTGGTAATGAAGGGTTTCGAGTCGGTCTGCGCCTGCCCGAAGAGTGTAAGGAGGAGTGTAGAAATTACTAGAAAGGTACTTTTTGAAGATAGTATTAGACTATAGGGGGGGGGGGCATTAAATTAAGCCCGTACAGCCCTTTCGGCAGCGTGTGTGACGTGTTCTCTGTGTTCATGATGTCTTTTGATATTTTTCTATTAAACGTACTCATAGCTCATTATATTTTATGTTTTAAAAATGCAAAGGTATATAAGTTTTTTGATTTGTTGTATAAATCTTAATTTTTTTAGAAAATTATGTACCGGTGCTTTGAGAGAAATAAAAAAACCCCCTCTCGCTCCATCATTTAAAACAAAACTAAAATTATACAAAATTATTACAAAACTGCCAGATGAACCTTACAAGTGAGGGGACTCTATTTTAAATCAAAAATTATAAGTTGTGAGTTTAGTTTATCATTTTCATAAATTCAACACTTCATGAAAAAATAATTGATGTGCTATCTGTCCAAGGCATCCAAATACTTCTCCGGAGGAAATAGTAAGACATTATTTATGACAGGAACGGATGTATTAGGCTCTCATACGATCCATGCACACGCTTCTGTAAGGCCTGTAAAAAAGGGCATTATCCGGGGTAGAAATCAATTGAAAGGTAAGGCTCAGACTGAAATTTGTCAAAAAAATTTGAAGTAATGGCGGCCTCCGTTCTTACAAATAATCTATTTAGCAGCAAATAGAGTGAGCAATAAGGAGTTATGTGAAAAAGCGTGAAGGCCCCTGCGTCCTCACTGACATCTTATCTTCGCTTGTAAATTACAAAATCAAAGCTAAAAGCGTGCCGATCATCTATTTTATGATGATGCCTTGAGACTTCCGTCCAGTCTTCTTCTGAAAATTCAGGGAAGGTTACCGCCCCTTCAAATTCACCGTCAATTTCTGTTAAATAGATGGTGTCAGCGTGTGGCAGTCCCATGCGGTAAACCTCCCCCCCGCCAATGATGAATGCTTCCCGCTCGCTTTTGTCCCTCGCTAATCGTAAGGCTGCTTCAAGTGTGTTGAAAACCAAAGCACCCCCTGCCTGATAATCATTCCTGTGCGTAATCACTAAATTAGTTCTGCCGGGAAGCGGCTGGAATTTATGAGGAAGGGACTCCCAGTTCTTTCTGCCCATGATGACAAAATGGCCTTTGGTGGTTTCCTGAAAATATTTAAAGTCGTCAGGTAAATGCCATGGAAGGTCATTATCCTTTCCAATCACTCTGTTTTTCCCCATTGCTGCTATCATTGATACATTCATAATCGCAATTGTGATCTTCAAAAATCAGATGTTTGGTTAATTTGTGGTATAACCTCTCAAGAAATCTTCTGTTTTCATTCTTCGCCTTCCTTCCAATTGCATGTCTGTGATTTTCAGGACAGTGTCCCGGGTCTTTACCAATAAAAAATCTTCTTGAATTTTGATCTTGCCTATATCGGAAGTCAGCTTTAACGGGACTTCTTCCGCACAAAAGATCTTGATTGTTTTACCATTGATAACAGACCATGCTCCCGGGTAGGGGGAAAGTCCCCGAATAAAGTTTATAATATTTTTTGATTCCTGATCCCAATTGACTTTGCAGCCTTCTTTAAAGATTTTCGGAGCATTTTTTAGCGTTCCTTCGGTTTTCTGGGGTCGTTGGGGATAGTTATTTTCCTGTATTGCATGCACTGTTTTAAGTACCAGGTTAGCCCCTTTTTCCATAAGTCTGGCGTAAAGAGTGCCTGCGGTGTCTTCCGGCAAGATGGCTTCTCTTTCCTGAAAGATAATTTTGCCGGTGTCAATTTCATGGTTTAGGAAGAAAGTTGTTATACCCGTTTCCTTTTCTCCATTGATGATTGCCCGGTTAATGGGAGCAGCCCCTCTGTATTGGGGCAGAAGTGAAGCATGAAGATTGAACGTACCTAGCGGCGGCATATTCCAGACGGCCTCCGGCAGCATTCTGAAAGCTACCACAATTTGTAAATCAGCCTGATATCTTTTGAGTTTTTCCAAAAAAATTGCTGATTTCAGGTTCGTTGGCTGTAGAATTGGAAACCCGGCTTTAAGTGCGTAATCCTTTACCGCAGAAGAACCTGGTTTTTTACCTCGTCCCTTTGGTCTGTCAGGTGCAGTAATTACAGCCACTACATGGATTCCATTTTCAACCAGCTTCCGAAGAGAAGCCATAGCAAAGTCAGGTGTTCCCAGAAAAATTACTCGAAGACCTTTAATCATCGGCAGGCAAAGAAAATCAATTACCGCTAATCAATCAGTGACCTTAGCTCCAGGGTTACGAGTTTTTCTTCTCCATCTTGTTTGATCATTAAATCAACTTTCTCACCCTCCTGCTTCAATAACTTTTTGATGTTCGGCAGGTTTACTTCAGCCATTGTCCTGCCATTTATCTTTAGCAATTCATCGTTAATCTTTATTCCGGCTTCCGATGCAGGACTGTTCTCAAATACTTCATGGATTAAAACTGTTTCTTTGTCCTTAGCCAGTTGAACATCAAATCCGCTACAGTTAGTGTTAAAATTTGCATCATACACTTCGTCTTTTACCAAATAGATCATTTTAGCCTTATAGTCTATGGTGAAATTGTACATACGTATGATCTGGCTGCCGATAATGCCTGATACGTTTTTGCTTGCCTGTATGCCACCGGTGGCCGTGCTAATACCTATCGGCAAATCTTCAATGGTCTGGTTTCCAAATGAGAAAGAGATGACATGACCTTCATAGTGAGGAGTTTCCACTTTGGAAAGGCCTTTAGCCAAATATGAGTAATGCTTTCCTGTTTTATGGATAATGTCCCATTCCTCTGCGTAGGGAGCGTTAAAATCCAGGGTCGTTCCGGCACCTGTCATAAAATAAAATGTTCCATCGTGAGGTTCACCGTTATTTAAAACTACATTCCCTTTGACGACAGGAATGGATGTATCAAATGTGAAAGGAATGGCATCCCCATTTTTAGGCCCTTGTCCGAGTTTATAAATGTCTATTTGCATCCTATCGAAGTCAGTATAAATAGCATGATGCTTTAGAAGATCGTTCCCTACAATTCCATCTATATCCATCCCGAGACTTATCTCAAGGTGATCGAAATCCGTTGAGTAAACCTTGATATTCCTTTCCATCAAAAAATTATTGATCTCCATCTTATTGTGCTTTATCAACTGCCAGTCCATGTCCGAGTCTTCTATCTCTATCTTTTGTCCACTCAGGCCAAGCTTTTTTATGATGTCTTCATCCAGCACAGTTAAGCCTGCTCCCGTATCAAAGATAAAATCCAGAGGCTCTGAGTCATCAATGCTTACTTTGATGATGATGTGATCTCCAAATAATTCAAAAGGAATGAACGTAATCGGCTTCTGTGCAAAAGATGAAGTAACAAACAGTGAGATTGCGAATAGTAAAACGGGTTTCTTCATAATATAATTAAGTAGTTGTAATGAAAGCTTAAAGTTACTTATAATCCGTGAGAAAAAGTAATGATAGATTAGACTAATTACTTAGCGGTAATGCGACTTATTTAATGCCGGCTGCTTTGAGGGTTATTTTTTAGTTTGATGGTAACGGTAAGTTGTATGAGCGGTGCGGTCTGATAGGGATAAATTATGGCTTATACAGTGTTATGACTTTATCTGTTATTTATTACAGCATTGTTGGCAGTCCGGCTTTTATTCAAAGTGCTTTTTTAGTTCATTTGACTGAAACAGTCGTTCCATTTTGCACATTGCCTTTCTCGGATTTTGATAATCAAAATCTCCAAGAGCACTAGCGTTTGTTATAGCTGTTTTCAAATGTGGTTTTAACTTCAAATAAATGTCATTATTTTGTTTTGTAAAGAATTTTTGCGTTTTTTTATAGTTTTCTAAATGTTTTTTCAGTTGTGTTTCTGCTTCTGAACAAGTGCAATAATACTTTGATGTTTTTTTAAAATGAAGTAGAAACCAAAATTCAAGACAAGGGTTATTAACAATTACAATCACATTTGAATAATTGTTAAAGAGGTCTTCTCTGTACTTTATAAATGTTTTAATTGGCGATTTTTTCCCTTTTGGAGCCTCATTTTCTTCTTTGATAACAGTATCAAAGTCAATAATCCAAAAAACTTTTGTAAACTCTTTTCCTGATAAGTCACTAACTAAGTTATATTGTTCTTCTATACTTTTTTTATTTGGGATTTCAGGCTTGATACTCACACGAATATCCTGTTCATTCCGCTTGAGCATTTGCAAATACCAAACCTCTGTTTCTCCGTCCACTACCACAGCAAAAGCAGGATTTGTCTTACGGGCAGGTTTTTTAGACTTTCTCATGGGTTAAATCAATGAAAGTGTCGCCCAAGTTAGGTGTCCCGCTTAGTTTACCACTTTTGTAAGCATTTAAAATATTCGCAGTGTTACGAATAACGGAACTGTCAAAATCGGTTAATGAATAAAGTTCGGTAGCGCAACTTTCCTGCTTATCCGTGAACCAAATTACATCATTTCTGAAAATGTCTTTGTTATCTAAAATTTCTCTATTGTGGGTTGTCGCGATGATCTGAGAATTTTTAGCATTTAAAAGAAAAGAAAGAAGAAAATGCAAATACAAATCAGGGTGTAAAGAAGCGTCTAATTCATCAATTGGAAATGCAGTTGAATTTTTGATTAATAAAGCCAATAAACCGGTAAATTCATAGTAACGTTTGGTTCCTTGCGATTCAAAATCCAAAGGCAAAGTATATTTAATATTATTTACGGTGTGTTCTAATTCAATATTTACAGTTGTGAACTTTCCTTTTTGTTCCAATTCCTTAATTTTTTCACTTGAAGTTTTTACTTGTTTTTTCAAAAAATCAATAAAACCGTCAGAGATTTCTTCTTCTTCTTTTTGAATAATAATGTCCGAAATATTAAAGTCCGCTTTCTTTAATATTGAGATGACATCAGATTTGGAAATTTTATCATTATCAATTCTTGATGTAACAAATTTTTCTAATTTAGTTCTTGTATGAATTAATGGTTTTAGATAATTTTTAAACCAATCAACAACTTCTTGTAACTCTTTAAGGTCAATATTTGTCTTTAAATATCCTCCAAGAACAGTATCGTTCCACAAAGTACTGGCTTCAAGTGTTTTTTCAAAAATCCTGTCGGTGGAAATTTTATTGCCAAAGGTTATTTCCGTAAATTGATTTAACAAATGAGTTTTTCTCTTAAAAACGTTTGCTTTCTTGGGATCATAGAAATATAACTCTTCGGTTACAATGGCTTTTTTGAAAAACGCTACTTCATAAAAGTACTTGATGTCATTTTGAAAAAACGTCAGGGAAAGAATTGAGTTCTGTTTAGGTGTTTTGGGGGCAAACAAGAAAGGACTAAAATCTAACTCGTCTGTTTTTTTATGTTTTGGTTCAAGAACAAGGTCTCTTAAAAAATCAAGCGCTTTCAAAATGGTTGTTTTCCCGGATGCGTTTGCACCGTAGATAAGGGCAAGTTTTAAAATCCTTTGCTTACCCAGGTTCACTATGTAAGCATTTTTAAGATGTTCTGATTTGTCCGCTTCAAAAGAAAGAGTCTGCTTCTCTTTAATTGATCCAAAATTCTGAACACTAAAATTGACGATCATTTTATCTCTTATTTTACAAGTTACTTGCAAATTTAAGGATAAAAGTAATATAAAAGTTTTTTTTCTGCTTAAAAAATGCAAACCACATACAATATTAGAGTGTTTTTTTAAGCCTTTCTACTTTCCGGCAATTCAGAATATTATTCGTTGTATCTGTCCTAAGCTGAGTGCTAATGGCCAAGTGTAAGCGTGGTGTGTGATTTCAAGGTACTTCACTGTCCGCTTACCTATAACTCATTGCAATTACCTTCGTATCTGCACTTTTCCTCTGCCATTATTTATACATAGTGTTATGTGTTGGTTAATTATCCGGTTTTATATTCTCCTTTTCAATATAATCAAGGTACTCGTCAGCAAAATCTGTAGGCTTAAGTCCATCTTTCTTAATTTCTTTGGTCTTTTGACCTCTCTTGAAATTATTTGAGTGTTTAGGCTGAAATTTATTATTCTTCCCCATAAATTATATCTATTAATTCATTAGATAATTTAATTTGAGGAACGGCACCATAATTACCCCTTAGATAGGCTTGTTCAAATTTGGCATCCTTTCTTACATTTCCATAGTCATACAGTGAGTATATGTCAGAAGAACCAAACTGGTCTTTTTCAATAAACCATAACTGGTCTCTTCTAAAAATTTCAGTTTTTAAAATATTAGTATCGTGAAGCACATAAGCAAATTGAGCATTCTTCTTATTAAATTTATGAAACAGATTTATTACATGGCTGGTTAGTATAGTATGCAATCTAGAATCTAATTCATCTATTATAAGTATCCTACTATTAACAAGTGCATCATAAATTGGTCCAAGGATGTACACTAATTTCTGAGTTCCTTTCGACTCATCTCTATTAAAATCAAATGCGACGCTATCATTAATAATGTAATTTGAATCATAGACATTATGCCATGACTTTAGTTTGGAGACAGTTTTTTCTTTTTCATGTAATTCGTTTAAAGCTTTAAGAGCAACTTTCAATTCTTTTTTCTCATCCGGAATATCAAGTTCATCAATATCTAATGTCTCTATTAATTCATACTCTACTGATATTTTTGATATTTCTAGGAACTTTATGAACTTATTCAACCATTTTTTGAAGGTTTTATCCTTCTTGATTTTTTCAGTTGTATACTTTCTATAACCATCATCGTTAAGCCCTGAAATAAACCTTAGATTTTTAAACCAATTAATAACTAAATCTGATACCTCTCCATTAAACTGAGAACAAACAGAGATAAACAATACATTTTCTCTTGTTTTCTTTTCAAGATTTAAGCCTTCCTTAAAGTGTGTTTTATTTATATATATTTTGCCTAATTCCCTCGTAAAAAGAGGAGTTTCTATTTTATTTGGAATATGAAATAGCCATTCAGATAATATCTTATCTCTCTTTATTTCAAAACCATACCTGTATTGCTTTTCATTCTCTACAAATACGACTTCAAAAGTTGAAGGGTTCTCTTTAGAGTCGGAGTTAAGCATAAAAGGACTAACTAAAGTCATTCTGCTTTTTTCCAAAAGAGCATCATGAAAAGAAGTTAAAACAATCCTTTTCATTAAAGGCATTGCACTTATCAAGTTGCTTTTACCGCTTGCGTTTGCCCCATATATCGCATTTGATTTTAGGAATTTATAGTCTTTCCATAAAAAAGTATTGTCGGTTTCATGTTCTTTGGTTGTATTGCTGCCAATAAAGCTTAAAACAGACTCCTTTTTAAAAGATTTATAATTCTCTATAGAAAATTGAACTATCATAATTTTTGTATATTTTCTACAAGAATAAGGGAAGTTGATCAACTATACAATTTTTTGTAAGAACTTCACAGTTTTACAAAATGATCAACTTAACTGAAATTTTTATTTTTTCAACTTGTGGCAAATTATTTATATTCTCTATAAATGCACGACTTTAATTTTATATTCTGCTGTTTTTTACTACACTTATAGTAAAAAAACGATCTCCAAAAAAAACCTGCCAGCTTATTTTAGAAAAGAACCGTTCAGGTATGCCCTAGTCATACAGTAAATATTTCACTCTTTTCTTTTTGTACGCTGCTAATTCTTTTTTCCATGAATTTCTAATCTCAGCCTCTGTCATTTCATTTTCAATTTGTTTCCGAAGTTGGTTATTCCCTGCCAGCTTTTCAAAATAGCTGTTAAAGAACGGATAAGCCCTCATCTTTTGATAAGTATCAATTATAAGGGCTAAAGAAAGCTGATACTTAGGTTTTTCGTCTATCCTGGATATGCCAAAGCACTTTTCATTCTCGTATGGAGGCCATTTTGCGCCTTCCCTTGATTTCGGAGTGAAAGTATGCGAGTTGTCCGGATAATCGGGGTGACCAATCTGCTGAAACGGATAATCCGTGCCTCTTCCCACTGACATTATGGTACCTTCAAAAAGGCAGAGGCTTGGATAAAGCGAAATACTCAGGTCGTTAGGGAGGTTCGGAGAGGGCCTGACGGGCAGTGAATAAGTCTTTGCATGATCCCAATGGTTAACCGGAATGACTGTTAAATCGCATTGGATTCCATTACTGAGCCATCCTTCACCGTTGATCATTTGAGCCAGCTCTCCAACGGTAAGACCATGTACAATTGGAATGGGGTGCATCCCCACAAATGAGCGATAGGCCGTATCAAGAACAGGTCCGTCTATGTAGCTTCCGTTAGGATTAGGTCGATCCAAAATAATCAATGGAACTTCATTCTCCGCACAGGCCTCCATCACGTAATGCATAGTACTGATGTAAGTATAAAACCGGGTTCCTACATCTTGTATATCAAAGATCATTATATCAATTCCTTCCATTTGTCCGGGCGTTGGTTTTTTGTTTTTCCCATAAAGAGAGAGCAGCTTAAAGGATTCCTGATTCTCCTGATATTCAACGGCCGCTCCATCGCTTATTGTACCTTTAAAGCCATGCTCAGGAGTAAATACTTTCACAATATTTACTCCTAAGCTGATAAGTGTATCAGAAAGATGTGTCTTGCCTATAATAGAACTGTGATTGACACACAAACTGACTTTCCTGCCCTCAATCAAAGGGAAGTAATCCTTTATTTGGCAGGCTCCCGGTGAGACCGGTTGATTTTTTTGCTGAGCACTATTTGAGCAGGCAGATAAAACTACTATTATGAAAATAAATGTCTTTTGCATTATTTGTCAGACTTAACTTGTTCTTGCTGTATTGAAAATCATTATTTTGCAATTTCGGATGAATTTATCATTTTTTATATCTAATCGTATCTCAGTCAAGTCTAAAGGGAGTTTTTCATCAACAATCAATCGTATTGCCATCATCAGCATAGCATTGGGACTTGCCATATTAATCATTGCATTTATGGTTTTGTATGGTTTTAAAAGTGAAATCAAGAGCAAAATCTACAGTTTTAGCGGTCATTTAATCATCAGTAAGTATACATTATCCACTTCTTATGAGGAAACTTCAATTGTTTTAGATGATTCTCTCATTCACACCTTAGAAAATTACCCATTGACAAAGCGATTCCAGCCGTATGCAATGAAAGCAGGCTTGGTTCGAAATTTATCAGGGAGCAGGCCGGAGGAAACTTCAAAAGCAAACGAAGAGATTCAGGGAGTCATTTTTAAAGGAGTGGATCATCGGTTTGATACTTCTCATTTTAAAAAACATATCATAAGCGGAAGGTTCCCTGATCTCTCAAAAGACGGCTACTCCGGGGAGGCAGCTTTTAGCAGGAAAGTAGCCCGTTACCTCAGGCTTAACACGGGGGATGAAGTGATGATCTATTTTGTACAGAACCCTCCAAGATATCGCAAGCTGAAAGTAGCCGGTATCTATGAAACCGGTTTGGAAGAGTTTGATGAAAAGATAGTCCTTGGAGACCTGGATTTGATTCGCCGGATTAATAACTGGTCTGATTCGCTTGCCGGAGGTGTGGAATTGTTCATAAAGGACATGGAGCAACTTGAAAGTGCAGAGAATGATCTGTGGAATAAACTTGGTGTTGATTTACATGTAGATAAAGTAACAGACAGATACATTCAGATCTTTGACTGGCTTAACCTACTCAATAGAAATGTGGTAATTCTCTTAGGAATAATTTTATTTGTAGCAGGTACCAGTATCATTTCCATTTTACTTATTTTAATCATGGAACGAACCCGAATGATTGGTTTACTGAAAGCATTAGGTGGAGAGAATAAGTTGATTAGGTCTGTTTTTATATGGAGTGGTATTCAATTAATTGTAAAAGGGCTTCTTTGGGGTAATGTCACCGGCATTTCACTTGGACTTATTCAGTTTTATCTTAAAGTAATTCCTTTGGATGCGACAACTTACTATATGGATCATGTACCCATTGAAATTAATACCCCAACCATTTTGGGATTAAATCTCCTCATATTGTTCCTTATCGGATTAACACTTTTTATTCCGGTATCAATTATAAGTCGTGTGAGTCCGGTTAAAGCCATCAGATTTGATTAGTAACCCGAATGCAAGTAAGGTTAAAACTTGCAAAAGCAAAGGATGAAAAAACGGTATCCTCAAAAGGATACCGCAGGAAATTTTCTACTTCTTGATAAACTTCAGCAAACGTCCGTCCGGCAGTTGGACGAGATACAAGCCGCTCCGCAGGGAGGCAGCATCTATCCTTGTGTTTGTAATGCTTTTCAGCACTAACTCTCCGCCCACACTCAGGATGTGTACCGGGCTTTCCACCGGAGACCGTACCTCCACGTAGCGACCCGAAGGGTTGGGGAAGACCACTGCTTCTGTCACATCATCCGCCGCACTTAGCACACATGGAGTAATTTTCACTTCCTGCGTTTGCGTGGCTTCATTGCCCGATTTATCTTCATACGTCCACGTGATGGTTTGGCTTTCCATAATGGGAAAGGAGGCATCTGTTTCTGCTGTAAGCGTTCCATCGCAATTGTCATTGGCTTTGGGGAAGGTTACGGCATCTTCCGCCAGTGAACATGCG
>JACONI010000103.1 GCA_014323825.1 Ekhidna sp.
CCATTCAGGCAGGCACCACCACCCTCACGTGGGTATATACCGACGAGGCCGACAATACGTCCGAGCAAACGCAGGACGTGACCATCGCCGACACCGAGTCCCCGACAGTTACAGACCTGAACGCCATTACCGCAGCATGTTCACTTCAGGAAGATGACCTGCCCGAACCCACCGCCACGGACAATTGCGATGAAGGGCAGATCATGGGCGCACACAATGTCACCAACTTCCCCATTACATCTAACACCTCCATCACGTGGACGTATGAAGATAACTCAGACAACACCGCTACGCAAACACAGCAGGTGATAGTAGACAACACACCCCCGACAGTTACAGGCACCCTGAATGCCATTACCGCCGCATGTTCACTGGCGGAAGATGCCGTAACCTTCCCCAAAGCCAATGACAATTGCGATGGGGAGATCACCGCCACACACAATGTCACCAACTTCCCCATTACCTCCAACACCTCCATCACATGGACTTACACCGACAGTGAGGGCAATACTGCCACACAAATGCAGGACGTAATAGTAGACAATACACCCCCGACAGTTGAAGGCACCTTGGATGCCATTACCGCCGCATGTTCACTGGCGGAAGATGCCGTAACCTTCCCCAAAGCCAATGACAATTGCGATGGGGAGATCACCGCCACACACAATGTCACCAACTTCCCCATTACCTCCAACACCTCCATCACATGGACCTATACCGATGCCGCAAACAACACGGCCACACAAACACAGGCAGTGACGATTACCGCATGTGTGCTAAGTGCAGCGGATGATGTGACAGAAGCAGTGGTCTTCCCCAATCCTTCGGGTCGTTACGTGGAGGTGCGGTCTCCCGTGAAAAGTCCGGTACGCATCCTGAGCGTAGGCGGGGAGTTAGTGTTGGAAAGCACCACAAACACGAGGATAGATGCAGCCTCCCTGCGGAGCGGGCTATACCTAATCCAACTGCCGGACGGGCATCTGCTGAAGTTTGTGAAGAGGTAAAAAATCTTAAACGGATGAAAACGACCTCGGAATGATCAAAAATAACCTTGGAGCGGTCAATAAAGCAGAAAATTGCTCATCATGATACTGAGTCCGGATCGGATTAATTATTAGCGGCTACTAACCTATGTGAAGAAATTTTGCTGACATTCAAAATGCTTGCATAGCAAAAAGAGGCTGCATAAGGGTGCAAATGAAATGTCAGAGCTAATTTCTTTGATAAGTTTGAAGTAAATACTTCCGGTTCTAAAAATCATTACTTAAATTTGTTTAATTTCGAAAGTAAAATTATCTTGGAAGATGTACAAAATATTATTAATCGGGATGCCAGGGTGGACAGAAATGTTAATAATAGCCCTGTTTGTGATTGTATTCTTTGGAGCTAAGAAGATTCCCGAGATTGCGAGAGGAATGGGAAAAGGAATCAGAGAATTCAAAGATGCCACAAAGGAGATAAAAGACGAAATAAAAGAAGGGTCAAAAGAAGACTAGTTTTTTTATTCTACTGAGCTCAGGAACCACCGTTTTTAGATTTGAGTAGTAACTTTTTATTATCCTAAGTAAACAGTTCAATAGAGCATTTTATGACTATGAGACGGATTTTATTCATCCTTTGTATCACTATATCCTTTTCTGAAGGGATAACTCAGGAATTTTACCTGAACGAAGTTTTACCGGACTACACCTTTGATGAGGTCGCTGATAGAATGTCATGCATTCAAAATGAAATCCCTCTTAATTTCAATGAGCGGGTACTGGCTTTCATTGATTATTTCTCGCTAAAAGACAGAGAGTATACAAGAGATATCATTAAAAGAAAAGAGCTTTACTTTCCTATTTTCTCTTCCGGACTGTCAAAATACAATATGCCGGATGAATTAAAATATTTGGCTGTCGTTGAGTCTGGTCTTCGGCCTAATGCTATCTCCAGAGCCAATGCTGTTGGTTTATGGCAGTTTATCTCTTCGACCGGTAAGATATATGGACTTGGTCATAACTGGTATGTGGATGAGCGAATGGATCCTTATGAGGCAACAGATGCGGCTTGCCGCCACTTGTTGGATTTGTATCAAATGTTTGATAGCTGGGAGCTTGCGCTTGCCGCTTACAACTGTGGACCCGGAAATGTAAGAAAAGCAATCAGAAGGAGTGGGTATAAGAAAGATTTTTGGGACATCTACCGGTATCTCCCCCGTGAAACCCGATCATACGTACCGCAGTATGTTGCAATTACCTATCTTTTTAATCACCTGGATGAGCATGGGTTTTCAGATAAACCTGACCGGTTTTATCCCCGGCTAGACACCATTCAAATTAGTCAGTATTTTCATATAGAAACTTTTTGCAATCAATTAGGGCTTTGTCTGGATGATATGCTTTTGTGGAATCCCCAGATTAAAAGAGGAGCTTTGCCGGAAGGGACGAAAAATTTTGCACTAAATCTCCCCAGTGAGTGGAAAGATTCAGTTGTATCAAGAAGGGCTTATCTGTATGATACAGCTTCGAAGGTTGGAAAGAAACACCTGGAATACCTTGCCAGAAATACACCCGGCAGCACTTACGGCAGGGAAAGAATCCATCACAAAGTTAGGAGTGGAGATGTTTTGGGTACTATAGCAAGACAATATGGAGTAAGGATTTCCGATATTAAATCCTGGAACAGACTCAGGGGAAGTATGATCCGAATCGGGCAGAGATTGAGTATTTGGGTATTGCCTTCGTACAGTTCAAAAACCAAGAATCTGTATATGCCCAACAAAAGGACTAACAAAGTTCCTTCAACCAATGTTTCCATAAGCAGGAATGATAAACGTTATACGGTAAAATCAGGAGATTCGCTCTGGAGCATTAGTAAAAACAATAATACCACCATTGAAAAATTGAAGATTGCAAACAGACTCGCCTCTAATAAAATCAAACCGGGTCAGTCCCTGTTGATTCCTAATTGAAAGAATTTGTCTCTGTTTGAGGTAATTTTGAATAGGCGTAATGTTTGCCTTGATATTCAAAAGAAGTGAGAAAATGTATAAGTGTTTAATACTGGCTAGTCTTCTTGTTTTTTCATGCTCTGAAAGCAGTAGAAATAAACTAAAATCAGAGATGTTACCTAATTCGAGAGGCGAAGCGGATGAAATTATTCTTGTCGCAGACTCTGCGCAATGGGTAGATTCGATAGTAGGCGAGGAACTAAAAAAGACCTTCCTGACACCCATGTTGGGATTGCCCCAGGATGAACCACTTTTCAATGTGAGCAAGGTAAGTCCCAAAAAACTCAATTCCGTGTTTAAATCAGCGAAAAATATGGTTTTTGTAATGACACTTGATAGTAAAACATCAGAAAGTCAGGTGCTGCAAAAGTATTTTACTGATCAATCACTGGATCAAATCAAAAAAGATACATCAATGTTCTTTAGAGTTCAGAAAGACCTCTTTGCAAGAGGTCAGACGGCTTTATTTTTATTTTCTTCTTCCGAAGAGTTTTTGTCAAAAAAAATCAATTACCACCGATCTCAAATACGAGAGATATTTGAGTCCTCAGCAAGGAAAAGCATTCAAAGCAAGTTGTTTAACAGCACCAGAAAACAACTGGAAGAACGCATCACTAAAGATCACAATCTTAAATTGACAATTCCCTACGGGTGGGAGAAAGCAAGGAATCTAAAAAATTTTTTCTGGTTAAGATTAATCAATGCTGAAACCGAACAGAGCCTTTTTGTTTATTATGAACCCTATACAAATCAGTCAATTTTCAACGAAGTTGACTTGTTTAGGGATAAGATTACCCAAAAATTCTTATTTGACGGAGAAAACACACAGGTACACATAGAAAGACAACCTCAAATTCCGGTATTTACGGAGCGGGTAAATTTTAACGGACATTTTGCGGTAGAGGCTCGGGGCTTATGGCGGATAAGTGACTTATCCCGAGGCGGCCCTTTTGTAAGTTACACGGTAGTTGATAAAGAGGCAGGCTTAATTTACTATATTGAAGGCTATGTGGACTCTCCGGGGACAAGGAAGAAAAACCTGATAAGAGAGCTTGAGGCGATATTAGGAACATTCCGAACGAAGTCAGATATATCAAATTTAGATTGACCTTATTTTGATGTAAAGATGATGGATAATCCCGAACCTATAAATCCTTTCTTAGCATAAGCCGGCAATGTTACGGATATTAGCTCTTTTGATATTTAATATTGAGTTTATGGAAACCTTTGCATAAGGAAGAGTTAATTATAAAGGAGTCAGGCAGAATCTCCATTCAAAATAAATTACTAAAAATTTTAGTTTTTTATGTTTGCATTATAGTAACTTGCCAACAAGTTATCAACGCTAAAAAGAGTTGGAAGCAAAAAAACTGATAAAAACATTAGGATTCAAGCCTAAAGAGAATACTTCGGAACTATTTCATAAGGAATATAACAGCTACGCTATTGAAGTTGATTTTGAAAAGAAGCAGTTTAATTTCGGAAACAAAATAGAAGCAGGAAGAGAAACCACTCAAAACTTTTCTCAGCCTGAAAATTGGGTAGTCTTAGAATGCGTAGACAGATTACTTGAAAAAGGCTACCAACCTGAAAACATCATCTTGGAAAAAAAATACACCGTTGGTCACGGAGCAATTGAAGGGTGGCTGGATATTTTGGTAACCCGTCAAGATGGCTCTGCATATTTAATGATTGAGTGCAAGACCTGGGGAACGGAATTTGAAAAAGAGTTCAAAAAAACAGAAAAAGATGGCGGTCAATTGATGACCTATTTCCAACAGGACAAGTCGGCTGACATTTTAATGCTTTATGCTTCAAAACTGAGCGAAAACAAAATTGAGTTTAGAAACAAAATCATAAAAATTGAAGAACATTACAGACAAGCCGGAAATGTAGAAGATGTCTTTGACAGATGGAATAAGATAACAAATACCAACGGAATTTTTGATGATTGGGTAAAACCCTATTCATTTGAAAACAAAAAACTTACCAAAAAGGATTTAACTGACTTAGACGAAGAAGTCAGTAAATCTTTATTCAATAAATTTTTATCAATACTTAGAAAACATGCGGTTTCAGATAAACCCAATGCCTTTAATGTTATTTTCGATTTGTTCTTAGCCAAATTATGGGATGAAAAAAAGGAAGACGATGAGCAGCTTCATTTTCAATGGAAAGAAAAAGAAGATGACCCCGTCACTTTTCAGTACAGGCTGTTGGATTTGTACCGTAAAGGAATGGACGACTTTCTAAAAAAAGAAGTTATAGGACTTGAAACTTCTGATTTTGGATGCCTTACTCCGCAACAACTAAGCAACACAAAGAAAAAAGTATTAATGCTTGAAAAAGTATTTAATATCAAAAGTGTTATTGATGAAGAATCTTTTGAAGAAAATCATAAAGTATTAAAAGAAGTTGTACAACTGTTACAAGGGTATAAAATTTGTTACCCAAGAAGACAACAGCATTTAAGCGACTTTTTTGAACGATTGTTAACCACAGGGTTAAAACAAGAAGCGGGTCAGTTTTTTACCCCTCCGCCCGTCACCCGTTTTATTGTAAGATCGCTGCCCATACAACAAATGTTGATAGAGTCCATTAACCAACAAAGCCCTAAACTTCCCGCAGTGATAGATTATGCGGTGGGCAGCGGACATTTTTTAACGGAGGTAATGGAAGAATATCAATCTACAATAAGCAAACTTGATATTTCAAACTTTAAAACGGATGCTAAGAAAAAAATTAATAGCTGGAGAGAAGACGAATACAATTGGGCATCACAATACATTTATGGGATAGACAAAGACTACAGACTGGTAAAAGTGGCCAAAGTGGGCTGCTATTTTTACGGCAACGGCTTAGCTCAGGTCATTCACGGAGATGGATTGGATAATTTTGAAAACTCAAAATCGTTTAGGGGCTTATTAAAAGACAATGCTAGAAAACCACAATTTCAACTCGTCTTGTCAAACCCGCCGTATTCAGTAGATGTATTTAAAACGACCCTGAACTCTGCTTACGCTTCAGAAGACTTTAAACTATTTGATCGCCTAACCGATAAAAGTTCTGAAATAGAATGTTTATTCGTTGAACGCACTAAGCAGTTATTAAAAACGGACGGAATTGCTGCCATCATCTTACCAAGTTCTATGTTAAGTAATTCGGGAGTATATGCCCAAGCGAGAGAAATTATTTTAAAGTCTTTTGATATTGTTGCTATTACCCAATTAGGGGCTAACACCTTTATGGCAACAGGCACCAATACGGTGATCTTGTTCTTAAAACGCAGAGAAGATAAGCTGACCAAGCAAATAGAAGAATCTTTAACCACGTTCTTTACCAACCATAAAGACATTACCATAAACGGTATTGAAAAGCCCATAACAAAATACTTAAATCACGTTTGGGAAAGCATTTCATTTGATGATTATATAACACTCGTACAGAAAAAACCGAATGACACCATACAGCAGCACGAAATATTTAAAGAGTACGACAGTAAAATAAAAGCTAAAAACAAACAAGAAAACCGAGCTAAAATTTTGGAGATAGAAAAAGAAAAACTACTTTATTTTATTCTGTCATATCATCAAAAAGTGGTTTTAATTAAAACAGGTCAAAAAGAAAAGGAGAAACAATTTTTAGGTTACGAATTTAGTAATCGCAGAGGAAGCGAAGGCATGCACCCCGTACAGCGTAGTAAAACGATTGATGAATGCACACAATTGTATGATACTGACACCTTTGAAAACCCCGAAAAAGCAAGCACCTACATTTACAAAGCGTTTACTGAACATAAATTTGATTTAGCCATATCGGAAACGCTAAAAGAAAATATAAGCTACCAGAATTTAGTCAATTTAATTGATTTTGATAATATTAATTTCGAGAAAAAGTTGCTATTAACGCGCAAACACAAAATAGTATTTGAAGAAATATGGAGAACAAATGAGTTGATTAGTTTAAGTGAGATTGCCTTTGTTGAAAAAGGAAAAGCTATTACAAAATCAGACACTATAAAAGGGAATATTCCAGTAATCGCAGGTGGAAAAGAACCTGCATATTTTCATAATCAATCAAACAGAAATGGTAATGTAATCACAGTTAGTGCCTCGGGAGCATACTCAGGTTTTGTAAATTACTTTTCAGAGCCAATTTTTGCTTCTGATTGTAATACAATCATATCAAAAAAAGAAGCGGAATATCCTACTAAACTAATTTATCATATTTTAAAATCTATACAAGAAGTTCTTTATTTACTTCAAAGAGGCCAAGCTCAACCACACGTTTATGGTAATGATATAGAAAACATAAAAATACCTATATTAAATAGTAAAAAAAGTTTGAAAACCCTACAAGATATTAATCAACTGGAAAAAAAATCAAAAACAACAATTATTAATGATTTAGATTTAGAAATCAAAAAAATTATTTTAAAATAACTTTTAAAATGAAAAATATCAAAGAGAAAATAGTAAATGCGATATCAAATAAAAAATTGAATATTGATCAAGAAGGAGAGAGGTTTTGGTATAATTACAAGATAAGAATTACTAAACTTTACTGGACAAGAAATTTATTTGATGGTTATCAAATTGAAGTTTATGACAAATATTCAAATAAACATCTTGAAACTTTAATTTATTGAGCTGGAAGAATCTTATTTATCATCTTATTAGTATTTGAGAATTAAAAAGTCTACTTCAATAAAAATCCCCCTCCCACCTATCTCCGAACAACAAAAAATAGTCTCAAAAATAGAAAAACTCGAAACTAAAATAGCAGAGTTAGAAACACAAATTGCTGGGATGCCTGATAAGAAAGAGCAAATCTTAAAGAAACATTTGTGATCGTTTTAGTCCACATTCCCGGTAAAACTTTCGCTTTCTGAAATGAATTAACGTTAAAATATTTTGTCTATCATATTTTGGGATTGCTACACGGGAGAGATTCTGAAAAACAGTACCTTTGTTAATTAAACTCAGGTTAGTGACCTTTGAGGGTTAATTAATAATTGGCCTCAGTTAAACCAACCAAACTCAAAGGATGAGTACAACTAAAATCCGACCTAAAGATGCTTTAGACTATCACGAAAACAAGCCGGCAGGAAAAATAGAAGTGAACTCAACCAAGCCCGTAGGATCGCAGCATGATCTTGCACTTGCTTATTCACCCGGAGTGGCAGAGCCATGTCTCATTATCGCTAAAGATAAAGAAGCTGTTTATAAATATACAGCCAAAGGCAATTTAGTAGGTGTCATCTCGAATGGAACAGCAGTACTTGGTTTAGGGGATATTGGCCCGGAAGCCTCTAAACCTGTAATGGAAGGTAAAGGAGTGCTTTTCAAAAAATTTGCAGGGATTGATGTTTTTGACATTGAAATCAATGAGAAGGATCCCGATAAGTTCATAGAAATCGTCAGGTCGCTTGAACCCACTTTTGGGGGGATTAACCTTGAAGATATTAAGGCACCGGAAAGCTTTAAGATTGAGCAGGCACTGAGAGATCAAATGAATATCCCTGTAATGCACGATGATCAGCACGGGACGGCCATCATATCAAGTGCAGCTTTGCTGAATGCGTTAGAAGTAGTGGGGAAGAGAATAGAAGAAATAAAGATTGTTGTAAGTGGAGCCGGGGGTGCTGCGATCGCTTGTACGGATCTGTACGTCTCACTTGGGGCAAAAAAGGAAAATATTTTAATGGCTGACAGTAAGGGGATTCTTAATAGAAAAAGAGAGGGGTTGGATGAAGTCAAATCAAAATATGTGACAGACGAAGATTTAGATACCATTGAAGATGCCTTAAAAGGAGCAGATATGTTTTTAGGTCTTTCTGTGGCGGATTTAGTCTCACCTGAAATGCTTAAATCAATGGCTCATGATCCGATAGTCTTTGCGCTTTCAAATCCGGACCCGGAGATTGCTTATGATCTGGCAATACAAACAAGGAATGATGTGATTATGGCGACCGGTCGTTCGGATCATCCTAATCAGGTTAATAATGTTTTAGGATTCCCATACATTTTTAGAGGAGCATTGGATGTACGGTCTACTGTCATTAATGAAGAGATGAAGCTTGCTGCGGTGAAAGCAATAGCAGAATTGGCAAAAGAGCAGGTGCCCGATATCGTTTTGAAGGCTTACGGGAGGAAGAGTCTGAAGTTTGGTGCTGAATATTTAATTCCAAAGCCAATGGATCCCCGATTAATTACTACCATTTCCCCGGCAGTTGCTAAAGCGGCAATGGACTCCGGAGTTGCGAGAGTTCAAATTGAAGATTGGAAAAAGTATGAGGAGGAGCTTTTGGAGAAAGTGGGCCTGGACCAGCGTTTAATTACACGCTTTGTCTACAGTGCAAGACAAAATAAACAACTTAAGAAAGTTGTATTTGCTGAAGCAGATCATGTAAATATTTTGAAAGCGGCACAGATGACCCTTGATTCGGGGGTAGCGATGCCCATTTTTCTGGGTAAAAAGCCAATTATCAAAAAGCTGATTGAGGAAAATGACCTTGAAGTTCTTAAAGACTGTGAAATCATTGATCCGAAAGATGATCCGAAAAAACTTGAAAATTTTGCTGCTGAGTATTGCAGGATGAGGCAGCGAAAAGGAATGACCATGCACCTGGCCAGGAAGGCAATTTCAAGTAGAACCTATTTCGGTATGATGCTTCTGGAGAAGGGAGAAGTTGATGTTTTGATTTCGGGCCTCTCAAATGATTATCCAAAAACAGTACTTCCGGCACTTCAGATTATTGGAACAGAGGAAGGCATCAAGCGAGTTGCAGGTATGTATATCGTAAATACGCCCAAAGGAAATTTCTTTTTTGCCGATACATCTGTAAATCTTAATCCTGCCGCAGAAGAACTTGTGGAAATCATAGGTTTAACGCATAGAGCGGTAAGATTCTTTGATTACGATCCTAAGATTGCCGTATTGTCCTATTCAAATTTTGGCTCAGCCAAAGGCGAAGTGCCTGAGAAAGTGGTGAAGGCCGTTAAAATGGCGAAGGATCGTTGGCCGGATTTTGTGATTGATGGCGACTTACAGGCAAATGTTGCTTTAAATAGAGAGCTTCGTGATGAATTATACCCATTCAATAATCTAAATGGAGAAAATGTAAATACATTGATTTTCCCGGATTTACAATCCGGAAACATTGCTTATAAAACCATGATGGAAATTGGCGGTGCTGAGGTAATTGGTCCTGTTCTCATGGGTATGAATAAATCCGTTCAGGTCCTTCAGCTTGGGAGTTCAGTAAGAGAGATTTTCAACATGGTAGCCATAGCAGTGGTTGATGCAAGCACCGTTAAAAGCGATAATTCATGATAACTTACCTGAAAGGAAGGTTAGCCTTCAAAGATCCTACACATTTAGTCGTAGATGTTAATGGAGTAGGTTATGAATTAAAGATTAGCCTGACGACCTTCAGTTCTGTAAAGGATAAAGAAGACATTCTTATTCAAACTTATCTTCATGTCAAAGAAGATGCCCATACACTTTATGGTTTTTATGAGCAGTCCGAAAAGAAGAGGTTTCTTGATTTACTTTCTATTAACGGTGTAGGGCCAAGTACTGCATTAATGATTTTATCTTCTTTAGATGCAAAGGAATTACAATCAGCGATCGTTCAGGAAGATGTCAAAATGATCCGGAGTGTAAAGGGGATAGGAGAGAAAACGGCTCAGCGAATTATTCTGGAATTGAAAGATAAGATGAAAAAAGAAGGTTTATTAGATAAAAACCTTCAAATTCAATCACAAATTGATAATACACTTCATTCTGAGGCGTTATCTGCCTTGACTACTTTGGGGATTAACAAATCAATTGCTGAAAAAACTGTGAATAAGATTTTGAAAGAATACGGAGAGGAAATTAAACTTGAAGAATTGATTAAACAAGCCCTCAAACGGTCTTAACCAATCTAACCGACTAATCACTGTTTTTGAGAGGGAACTTTTATATACAACTGCTACTGGGAGGCGTATTGATTTTTGGGGCTTTAGTGGATGCAAAGGCATTATTCCAGCAACAAGACTCCGTTAAAAGTGATACCCTTCCCTATGAACCAACGGTAAAGCCTACTTTTCAGCCGACTTATCGCTTTGGTGATCCCTTTTCAAATCGAATATCACGGTCGCCTCTTTTCCTGAGAAATCCTTCGCAACTGGATATGCAGGTGAAGTTCAATCCTGATACGACAGCCGAAGATGCCGGCATTACCTATTCAGTTTTTGAGCAAATTGGAGCACTCGACTTTCGCCCGGCTACCTTGATGAGTTTTGAAGAGTTTGACGAGTACAATAACTCTCGGTTAAACAAAGAGTACTTTAAAGATCGATCCGCAGGGCTGGACGGAGAGAGTGCTGTCAGCGGTAGAAGCCTGATCCCAAGGCTTTATGTAAGTCCGATTTTCGATAGAATTTTTGGGGGGAGCTACGTGGACATACAGCCAAATGGATTTGTAAATCTGGATTTTGGCGGGAGGTTTCAGCGAGTAGATAACCCTGCAATACCCCGAAGACAACAGCGAAACGGCGCATTCAATTTTAATCAGCAAATCAGCATGAGTGTGGTGGGCAAGGTTGGAGAAAAACTGGCCATTACAGCCAATTTTGATAACAACAACACCTTTGATTTTCAAAATAACCTCAAGATAGAATATACAGGCTATGAAGAGGACATCATCAAAAAAATAGAAATTGGTAATGTAAGTATGCCCGTAAGCAACTCTTTAATATCAGGTGCACAATCTCTTTTTGGACTAAAAACAGAACTTCAATTCGGAAAACTTTTTGTTACAACGATACTCTCCCAACAACGAGGAAGAAGTGAGAATTTAACAATTGAAAGTGGCTTTCAGGGACAGGAGTTTGAGGTACAGGCTTCTGAATACGATGAAAACAGACACTTCTTTTTAGGGCATTTCTTTAGAGACAACTACGAGCGTTGGTTAGCCACAGCACCGCAGATAACCTCCGGCGTAAACGTAACCCGAATTGAACTTTACGTACTTAATCGAAACAATGATACCGAAACTACCCGAAATATTATCGGGTTGATGGACTTGGGAGAAGGTGCTGTGATTGCTAATGCGAATGTTTCTCCCAGCGGCGGAGTTCCTTCCGGGAACCCAACAAGAAATAATGCAAATGATTTATTTCAGCGTATTAATGTCAGATTACCGGTAGATCAAATTGACGCGAATTTGGAGTCATTTGGGATCAATGGCCCGTTTGAAAGTGGAATTGACTTTCTGAAAGTGACGACAGCCCGAAGGCTGAGTGAGACCGAATATAATCTAAATAGTCAATTAGGCTATGTAACACTTACAAGGAGGCTTCAAAATGATGAAATGCTCGCAGTGGCTTATGAATATACATTTAATGGTGCAAATTATAAAGTAGGAGAACTCTACGAGGATTATCAGAACAGAGGGGAAGATCAGGCAATTTACCTGAAATTACTGCGTCCTAATCGAATCAATGTGGATGTGCCTAGCTGGGATTTGATGATGAAGAATATTTACAATCTCAATGCTGCCCAGGTCAGTCAGGAAGGGTTCCAACTTCGGGTGATCTACAGAGATGATGCAACAGGCCAGGACAACCCTTCTCTTCATGAAGGACAACAGCTTAAAGATGAGTTGCTGATCGAAGTTTTTGGTTTGGACAGACTAAATCCCAATAACGATCGCCAGCCTGATGGAAATTTCGATTTTATTGATGGTGTAACGATAGATACAAGAAATGGAAATGTGATTTTCCCTGTATTAGAACCTTTTGGATCAACCTTGCAGCGAAAATTCAATACGCCGGATGAAAACAGGCTGATTGAAAAATATGTCTATGACGAACTTTATGATGAACCAAAAGCACAAGCGGAGCTGAACGCAAACAAAAATAAGTTCGTAATCGCTGGAAAACTGACTGCGGGCTCTGCGAGCCAGATTAAACTACCGGGAATTAATATTGCCGAAGGTTCGGTTGTTGTTACTGCCGGCGGACAGTTACTGACCGAAGGTCTTGATTATTCGGTAGACTACAATTTGGGATCGGTTAGAATCTTAAATGAGGGTATCCTTAATTCCGGTAAGACTATTAATGTAGCTTATGAAGATGCAGACCTCTTCAATTTCCAAACACGGACGCTTACCGGGACTCGATTTGATTATCGGTTTAATGAAAACTTCAATATTGGTGCAACCGTCCTCCATTTGAATGAAAGACAGGGACCTATAACAAGGTATGCCGTTGGGAACGAACCCACAGCAAATACTAAATATGGTTTTGATATCAATTATCAAAATGAATCCCGGTTCCTTACCAAAATGGTTGATGCTTTACCATTGGTTAGCACAAAGGAGCCTTCGAATGTCTCCTTCAATGCAGAGTTTGCTCAGCTCATTCCGGGGACAAGCAACATTGTAAATGGAGAGGGCACTTCCTACATTGACGACTTTGAAGATGCCGTTAATACAATCAATATTGGGGGATGGCTAGCCTGGAAATTGGCCGCTACACCTCGCATTTTTAATGAGTCTTCCGATAGAGATATTACAAATAGGTTTCGATCTGCAAAGATCGCATGGTATACGGTAGATAATAGTATTTTCTATCAGGCGGGAGGAAACAATCGGCCTGATAATATTTCATCTGAAGACCTGGAGAATTACTATGAAAGAGCCTATCTGCCTCAAGAAATTTTCCCGCAGAGAGACCAGACACTTGTCAATTTTAATGAGCCGCTTTTTGATATTGCATACTTCCCCCAGGAAAGAGGTCAGTATAATTATAACCCCAATGCAACGGTAGACCCACTTTCTGATCAGGAGCTACTGTTGGGGGATCCGGTGCAAAACTGGGGGGGTATCACAAGAGCAATCACAAATGAAGTCAACTTTGATAAGACAAATATAGAGTACATCGAATTTTGGTTACTAGACCCATTTATTCAGGATCAGGTCAGAGGGGCTGTCTTAGACGGTCGCTTGGATCGACCTAATTCAACCGGAGGACAATTGATATTCAATCTTGGAAGTATTTCCGAAGATGTAGCTAAGGATGATCAACATGCATTTGAGAATGGACTCCCTACAGATGGTGTGACACCAACAATTAATGATATTAACTCAGCGTGGGGACGAGTTTCCGAAGATCAATATCTTACCAATTTCTTCGAAAATTCAGCAGGTGCCCGGGACAATCAGGATGTCGGGATGGATGGTTTGAATAACGACTCTGAACAACTAATTCTTCAGCAGAACACGCTTGCAGGTGTCGGGCTTTTTGCCGGAAACTTGGATGAAGTTGATGTTTCTGCGGACGATTTTGTTTACATATTGGATGGAAAATATGATGATAAGGACGCTAAAATCGTGGAGAGGTACAAGAACTGGAATGGTATGGAAAACAATTCACCTATTGCCGCTTCGGGCAATCAGGACTTCATCCCTGCTTCAAACACTTTACCTGATAATGAAGATTTGAATCAGGACAATACTATTTCTAATCTTGAGGAATATTTTGAATACACTATTCCCTTAGCGTTTGGGAGTAATCCGATTGGAGGAAACTTAGCAGCTAATAGATTTATTAATGATCAAATCACGGGGCCTGATGGTGTTTCAACGTGGTATCAGTTTAGAATTCCAATTCGAACGACAGGGAGGACAATTGGATCACCTTCTTTTGACAATATTAAATACATAAGAATGTACCTGACCGGCTGGTCGGAACCCGTAGTTTTAAGGATGGCGCAGTTCAGAATGGTTGGCAGTCGGTGGCGTAAGTACGAGGGATCATTAAACGAGCCCGGTTTGAATGAAATTCCGAATGTTAATCCAACGGATTTCGATATCTCTGTAGTTTCCATTGAGGAAAACAGCACGAATGATGCCGGGGGAATTCGATACGTTCTGCCGCCGGGCTTAAGTCGTGATATTGATAATACAACTGCCCAAAATCGGAGATTCAATGAGCAATCGCTTCAGATCTGTATTGATGACCTCAATGATAAAGACGGAAGAGGGGTTTATAAAAATGTTAACTTCGACTTGATTAATTACGGAAGAATCAAGATGTTTTTCCATGCGGAATCATTTAATAACAGCATAATCATGGACAATGAGGTCAATGCGTTTATAAGATTAGGTACTGACTTTGATGAAAACTATTACGAAGTAGAACTCCCACTGGTCATAACTCCACTCGGGGTAAATGGCACAACCGAAGAAATAAGCAGATTAATTTGGCCTTTTGAGAATGAACTGGACATATCTATTCGAGAATTATTGGGCATAAAATCCGAACGTAACAGGCTGAATGTTGATGAGCTGAGCCCATACTCAGTACCATCTAATGATGGCCGATACACATTTACAATTAAAGGAAGACCGGACATAAGTGCGGTTAAAATACTGATGCTTGGGGTTAGAAATCCGGGAGACGACAATTCTACATCTCCCAAGTCAGTCTGCGTTTGGGCAAATGAGCTTCGACTTACAGATTTCGATTCGAACGCCGGTTGGGCAGCTAATGCCAGACTGAGCACAAAGCTTGCAGATTTGGGAACCATATCAGCTTCTACACGATATACTTCTATTGGATTTGGAGGAATACAACAAAGAATTTCAGAACGCTCCAGAGCGGAGACAACGCAGTATGATATCTCTGCGAATGTTAATCTGGAAAAGTTCTTGAAGCCTGAGAAAACCGGCCTGGTAATTCCAATGTATGCAAGTTATGCAAAGACCAGAGTAACTCCTCAGTTTGACCCCCTAGATCCGGATATTCCACTGGAGGCCTCATTGGCAGCCTTTGACTCACAGGAAGAAAGGGACCAATATCGTAGAATAGTAGAAGACAGAACCACGAATAGGAGCATTAATTTTACAAATGTTCGAAAAGAAAAAGTAAATACAGAATCCCCCAGTCGCATTTATGATATTGAGAACTTTTCATTTAGCTATGCATACAGTGATCGGGTAACAAGCAATGTTACTACTCAAAAACTGTTTAATAAAACAGTCTCCGGAGGAGTAAATTATAATTATACGCCCTCAACTCTAAGCATTGAACCCTTTAAAAATTATGAGAAGCTTTCAAGCCCCTACCTCGCGCTGATTAAGGACTTCAACTTTTCGCCTCTCCCTTCAAATTTTTCTTTTTCTGCCAATCTAAGGAGGGATTTTAGATCCACCACTTTCTACGACAATAATTTACAACCTCTTGATCCGCTATACGAACGTCTTTTCACATTTGTGAGGAATTATGGATTCAGATGGGATTTCACAAAAAGCCTTGGACTAACTTATAATGCGGTTGCAAATGCTGTAATAGATGAACCGGAAGGAGTCATTGAGGGGGACATCTCGACCTCCTCGGAGAAAAGATATATTTGGGACCAAATTCTAAATCTGGGCAGACTTAAAAACTTCAATCAAAACATAAGTCTTAATTATGCTCTTCCATTGGATAAACTACCATTTACGGACTGGATATCATCGGATGCAAGGTATTCAGTGGGTTACTCCTGGATAGCCGGAGCCATTGAAAATGGAGGAGCTGATCGCTTTATTGAAGATCCTTCCGATCCGACACAACAGATAGACCTTTTCTTTGGAAACTTCATCAGCAATCAGCGAACAATTGGGCTTAATGCAGGAATTGATATGAATAAGCTTTATAACAAAGTAACATTTCTCAAAAATGCAAATACACTATCAGGTCAGGATGAGAAAGTAAGTTCCGGGAATCAAATCTTAAAGTTTTTGATGATGCTCCAGTCAATAAATGGTTCTTATAATATCAATGAGGGTACTTCACTTTCCGGGTTTGCTCCGCGTGCTTTTTTATTCGGAATGGATAGTTCTTTTAATGCACCCGGTATTCAGTTTATCTTAGGGAGTCAGGATCCGGGGATTCGTCAGAAGGCCGCTCGCAATGATTGGTTGATAAAAAACGATGACTTAAATTCTCCTTTCCAACAGACCTACGGGACTGATCTGAACATCCAAGCTGATTTACAGCCGTTCAATGATCTGAAAGTTCAACTTACATGGAACCGGGGAATTAATAATCAGTATCAGGAAATCTTTAGGTTTAACACAGATGAAGGTGGATTTGAGACACTTACCCCTTCGCGTTCCGGGAGCTATTCAACTTCATTTCTATCTATTGCGACTGCCTTTGAGCCGGATAATGACAATAACTTTTCACAAGCGTTTGATGATTTTGAGCAAAATTTGTTGTCCATCAGAAGAAGACTTAACGAGTTGAATCCGTCGGTTGACGTAAATAATGGGATATTTTATGATACTCTTTCACAAGATGTTTTAGTGCCGGCTTTTATTGCAGCTTATTCGGGTAAAGATGCAGGTTCGGTTGAACTTACACCTTTTCCTAAGACCCCTCTCCCAAATTGGAGATTGGACTATACCGGTCTGACAAACCTCCCGGCTATTGCGGAAATATTTTCTTCATTTACTATTTCCCACGGTTATAATTCCACATATAGTGTGTCAAGTTTCACAAATTCCTTAAACTATGATGATAGCGTAATCGGACTGCAAAATGATATTTTGGATTATCCATTAGCTGAAGATGACGGTATCGGCAGACTTGTTCCGGTCTACATCATTAATCAAGTATTGATTTCCGAGCAATTTGTTCCACTTATTGGGTTTAATATCCGAACCCAAAATAATATTTCTGCCCGATTGGAGTTCAAAAAGAGCAGAAACTTATCATTGAACCTCTCAAATGCACAAATCGCTGAGACCACGAACAATGATATTACCTTGGATTTCGGTTATTCCAAAGTAGGGTTCAAGCTGCCGTGGAGATGGCAGGGAAGAACCATTACTTTACAGAATGATATTACATTCAGAATAGCAGCCTCTGTAAGGAATTCGAAAACAGTTCAGCGGCGTATTTTTGAGAAAGCCATACTCACCAATGGTAATCGGAGCTATCAAATCAGACCTACCATAACATATAAAATAAACAAAAGGCTGGACTTCAGTTTTTACTTTGAAAGGAACGTTACTGACCCAAGAGTATTGAGTTCTTATCGCAGGGCTACCTCTGCTTTCGGAATTCAATTAAGATTTGGGTTATCACAGTAGTGAAATTCGAGTCAAAGAGGATATTGCTAAAATGGAGTAGATCTGCAATACCATCATTTTCTATGTATAAACTAGCAATTTCCTTCAGGTTTATTTAAAGCCTTACAGACACACTTTTTAGGTCGGGATCAATCATTGATTTGCTTGGCTAAGGAAAAAGCGATTTGTATTCAACGAAAAAAACCTTTTACATAATGAACATAAAGGCTTTTATGTGTCGGGGTAGTAGGATTCGAACCTACGACCCCCTGCTCCCAAAGCAGGTACGCTAACCGGACTGCGCTATACCCCGTGTGCCATTTCCGAAAACAAAATACAAATGTAGAGATTTTGAAATCTAAAATATCAATCAACTGAAGCTTTTGATTGAAAAAATGAAATTCTACGCTTTAGTAATTTTCATATTTTTTATTGCATCATAACCCTCATATGACCCAATCCTATGAAATACTTTGATCCGGACAGAAGTCTCATTCCAACTCTGCAAGGTTGGAAAAGCAGATATTTCAAGGTAGTAAAAAAGTAAGATGGACGAAGGCATACTCAATTGCTGACCTTATGATGAACAAAAACGAGAATGACATCATTTATTTCGGAAATAAAAGAGTGATCGGTGAAACTAGATTCTTAACGATCCTGAATAAATAAAAACATTTATTTAAAGGAGTTTTACAGTAGCGAGGAGGGGAGTTGAACCCCTGACCTCCGGGTTATGAATCCGACGCTCTAACCAACTGAGCTACCTCGCCGTTTTGTGGCTTGAAAGGAGCCTTTCCCAAAAAGAACGTAAACTTAGAAAGATTTCTTTTTAATCATGGACTTGCAGTAATAGATTTTTTTCTTATCTTATCCAAAAATTTCTCTATCATGGCCAAATATCAATATGTGGGCGAATTTGAGTTTAATGCCTCTAAAAAAATGCTCTTTCCATATTTCAGCACTGCCTCAGGGTTAGCCCAATGGTTTGCTGATAACGTTAATGTCAACAATGAGGATAAAATTTATACCTTTATCTGGGATGATGACGAGACGAGAGCTAAAATCACCTCAAACAGAACCAATCATCATACAAGGTTTGATGTCATTAATGAAGAAGATGATGATCCAAATTTCTTCGAGTTTAAAATTGAAATGAATGAACTTACACAGTCCGTATATGTGAGGATTACTGATTATTCAGACATGGACGAAGAAGAGGCTGCTGAACTTTGGGAAGCCCTGATCCATGATCTGAAAGAAATTGTTGGAGGCTGATTTTGTAAGGTACTTTTATTGCTGCCATCTGTTTCTCTAACTTTGCTTGTATATGAAGAAACTGGATGTTTTCATGCTTAAGGCATTTATTGGGCCGTTCGTACTTACCACTGGGATAGCGACATTTATTCTTCTTATTCAATACCTGCTCAAATACTTTGATGACTTGGTGGGTAAAAATCTGGGAGTATCCGTTTTTGCTGAATTGCTCTCCTACTTTTCACTAAACATGCTGCAAAATGCGCTTCCTCTTGGTGTTTTAGTTGCATCCCTCATGACTTTTGGAAATTTGGGGGAGCATTTTGAATTGACCGCAATAAAAAGTGCAGGTATCTCCTTGATTAGGATTTTAAAACCGGTATTTGTATTTGTTGTTTTTGTTGCTATTGGAATGTTCTTCTTCAACAATTACATCATCCCTGCCGTCAATCTAAAGGCTTACAGTCTTCTTTATGATATCAAACAAACAAAGCCTGCACTTGACATCAAAGAAGGAGCCTTTTATAATGGTATACCGGATTATAGTATCAAGGTAAAGGAAAAATTACCTGATGGGAAAACCCTAAAAGATATTATTATTTATGATCACTCGGAAGGAAGAGGTGACCATACGATTATCCTGGCTGATTCAAGTTTGATGTATACCATATTAGATGATAAATACCTTAAACTGGAATTATTTGACGGTAATTATTTCTCCGAAGAGGCGAAACCGGGAAGTACGGTAGATCAGTTTTACAGGACAAAATTTCAAAAGATGGACCTGGTCTTTAGTCTGTCATCTTTCGATTTGAAGAGAAGAAAAGAAGAATTATTTCAGAATAATCGTCAGATGAAGAATATCAGGGAGCTAAAGCATGCTGTTGATTCTTTTAAGCATGAATTTTACAAACAGAAAGCAGACTTTCTTAATAACACAAGAAGGTACTTCAAATATCATCTTAACTCAAGGGAGTTCTTCCGGGAGAAGATTATTCCTTTAGATTCAGCCGGAAGAGATTCTATTGAGAAGTTCTATCAGGAAAAGTACGGAAAGGCTTCCATTTTTTCCATTGAGACTTTTGAATTTCCAGTTGACCTCCTTAAACAGGATACCGAGAAAGAAGAGAAGGCTGAAAATCTCAGGATAAGTGCTGTGGAGGATATAAAATTTGTGAATGCAATGACATCAGAGGATCCCGTGGATTCCTTGAAAGGAGAAACGACATTTGAAGAGATTCGCCTGAATGAAATTAATCCGGACACGTTGAATTGGGAACATTTGGAGAAATATATAGAGGTTCAGGGGCTAACAGCTAAATTTTTTGCCGAAAATTCTTTAAGTAATGCTCGAAATATCAAAGTAAATCTGTCGTCCGCCAAAGCAAGAGTTTATAAGCTAAAAAGGGATATCAACCGATTTACGATGGAGAAAGAAAAAAAATACACAATAGCAGTTGCCTGTATATTGATGTTTATGATTGGTGCGCCTCTTGGGGCGATTATCAAGAAGGGAGGTTTGGGGGTACCCGTCATTATTGCAGTCTTTTTCTTCATCACGTACTACATCATAGGAAGTATTGGTAATCAGCAGTCAAAAGAATTGCAACTGGACCCTTACATCGCAATTTGGATGTCGGATGTTGTGTTGCTTCCGTTTGGTTTGTTCTTTTTAAGACAGGCACATATTGATGCAAGATTATTTGAGATAGACAGCTATTTAGTCTGGTTCGAAAAGATTAAAAATAGATTTGCTAAGAATAGTAAATAGCTCTAAATTTGTAACTTAAATAGAGAGGAAGAAGATTTAGAATGTATCTAAAAGCAAAAAAAAAGAAAGAGTTTTTTAAAGAATATGGGAAGTCAGATACAGATACCGGTTCGACAGAAGCCCAGATTGCATTGTTTACATATAGAATCAATCATCTGACCGAGCATTTAAAACAACAAAAGAAAGATCACTCCTCAAGACTAGGTCTTTTAAGACTGGTTGGCAAGAGAAGAAGGCTGCTTGATTATCTCTACAAAAATGATATTGAAAGATATCGCAGCATTATTGCTAAACTAGGTATTAGAAAATAAAAAATTAAAAGAGGCCGCTTTTTGGCTCTCTTTTATCATACTAACATTTAGGGGTGTTATGTCCCTTTTATCAATTTATTATATTATGATTCCAAATTTTACAACCAAGACTTTCCGACTTTCGGACGGCAGGGAAGTATCCATTGAAACGGGAAAATTAGCCAAACAAGCAGATGGATCTGTTGTCGTAAGCATGGGAAATGCCAGGCTTCTGGCAACAGTAGTTTCAGATCAGGAAGCTAAGGAAGGAGCTGATTTTTTACCGCTATCAGTGGATTATCAGGAAAAGTTTGCAGCCGCAGGAAAAATACCCGGGGGCTTTCTGAGAAGAGAAGGCAGGCTTTCGGATTATGAAGTACTCATCAGCAGACTGGTTGATAGAGCCTTGCGCCCTCTGTTCCCGGATGATTACCATGCAGACACACAGGTGTTCATCCAAATGATATCGGCAGATAAAAATGTGATGCCTGATGCACTTGCCGCATTAGCCGCTTCCTCTGCAATTTCCATCTCAGACATCCCTTTCGGAGGGCCTATCTCAGAAGTGAGGGTAATTAAGCTAGGTGAAGAGTATAAGATCAATCCTACTCCCGAAGAAATGGAGCAAGCCTCTCTAGACTTGATCGTTGCAGGAACTATGGACAACATCATGATGGTGGAAGGTGAGTCTAGTGAAGTCAGCGAATCCGAGATGCTTGATGGAATTAAAAAAGCCCACGAAGAGATCCGAATTCAGTGTAAGGCACAGATTGAGCTGGCAGAGGAAGTAGGGGCTTCCGAAAAAAGAGAATATACTCATGAGCCGGTAGATGAGGAAATGAAAGCAAAAATGTACGAAGCAATGTACCAGAAGCTTTATGATACAGCAGCCCGGAAAACCCCTGATAAGACACAAAGAAAAGAGTCTTTCAAGGCTGTTTATGAAGAATATATTGCCCGGTTCTCAGAAGAGGAGCTTGAAGAAATGGATGATTTTCTTCTTGAAAAGTACTTCCGTGATATCGAAAAAGAAGCAGTAAGAAACTTTGTACTTGACAATCAGGAAAGAATTGATGGCAGACAGCCGGATGAAATCAGACCGATTTGGACAGAAGTTGACTATCTGCCGTCAGCGCATGGTTCTTCCATTTTTACAAGAGGAGAAACGCAATCCTTGACTTCTGTAACGCTGGGAACGAAGTTTGACGAACAGATGATTGACGGAGCCATGATCTCCGGATACAATAAGTTTATCCTTCACTACAACTTCCCCGGCTTTTCAACGGGTGAAGTTCGTCCTAACAGAGGCCCGGGCAGAAGAGAAGTGGGGCATGGCAATCTTGCCATGAGAGCTTTAAAACGAATGATTCCCTCAGAAGAGGATGGTAACCCCTATACTCTTCGAGTAGTATCTGACATTCTTGAATCCAACGGCTCTTCTTCAATGGCTACAGTTTGTGCGGGAACCATGGCACTGATGGATGCCGGTATCCATATTAAGCGACCGGTTTCCGGTATCGCAATGGGTATGATTTCAGATAGCAAATCGGGCAAGTATGCGATCCTTTCGGATATCTTGGGTGATGAAGATCACCTTGGTGATATGGATTTTAAAGTAACCGGTACATCCGAAGGCATCACTGCCTGTCAAATGGATATTAAGGTAGATGGTCTTTCGTATGAAGTGCTCGCAGAGGCACTGAATCAGGCAAAAAAGGGAAGACTTGACATCCTTGCGGAGATGGCTAAATCTATTTCTGAGCCACGTACTGATTTGAAAGAACATGCACCCAGAATGGAGATGATGCGAATTGAGCGTGAGTTGATTGGAGCTGTTATCGGACCCGGAGGTAAGATTATTCAGGAGATTCAAAAAGAGTCCGGTGCGACAGTGAGCATTGAGGAAGATGATAAGGGAGGCAAGGTAAGCATTTTTGCCGTTGATAGAACAACCCTTGAAAATGCCAAGTCTCGGATCAAAGCAATTGTTCAGCAGCCGGAAGTTGGTGAAGTGTACGATGGTAAAGTAAAATCAATTATGCCGTTTGGGGCGTTTGTTGAGTTTTTGCCCGGAAAGGATGGGCTACTCCATATTTCTGAAATTAAGTGGGAGCGTGTTGAGAATGTTTCTGATATAATAGAAGAAGGAGAGGAGATCAAAGTGAAACTGATTGATATTGACAGGAAGACGGGAAAATTCAAACTTTCCAGAAAAGTTTTAATCCCACGACCTTCCGAATCAAACCTTAAAGAAAAAGCAGAAGGGTAAACTTAAAGACACTCAGATTTTAATATTCGGGGACAAAGTGCCTCCGAATGGTGTTCTTAAAGGACACCATTTTTGTTTAAAATGAAAAGAAAAAACAGAATGTCGGCAGAAAGAGTAAAAGTTTTGATCATCGGTTCCGGTCCTGCAGGATATACAGCCGCAGTGTATGCAGCAAGGGCAGGATTGAAACCTGTCCTTTATCAGGGAGATCAGCCCGGAGGACAATTGACAATCACCAGCGATGTGGAAAATTACCCGGGATATCCTGACGGGGTTATGGGACCACAAATGATGATTGATTTTCAAAAACAAGCAGAGCGGTTTGAAACGGATATTCGATCCGGAATAGTGAATTCGGTTGATTTTTCAGGATGGCCTCATAAAGTTACTGTTGATGAGAAAACTGAAATAGAAGCTGAGGCTGTCATTATCTCTACCGGGGCTTCTGCCAAGTGGTTAGGTTTAGAGAGTGAGCAAAGACTAAACGGAAGAGGCGTTTCAGCATGTGCGGTTTGTGACGGCTTTTTCTTCAGAAATCAGGATGTTGTGGTCGTTGGAGCGGGTGATTCAGCCGCAGAGGAAGCAGGTTATCTTTCCAAGATAGTGAAAAAAGTGTACATGCTGGTTAGAAGAGACGAAATGAGAGCTTCTAAGATCATGCAGCAACGAGTGAAAAGTGCACCGAACATTGAAATTCTGTGGAATGCAGAGGCTAAAGAGGTGCTGGGAGATGAAGAGGTAGACGGGGTCAGAGTAGTAAATAATGTTACAGGTGAAGAAAAGGTACTGGACGTGCAAGGATTCTTTGTTGCGATAGGTCACCAGCCAAATACCGATATCTTTAAGGAGTGGTTAGATATGGATGAGCAGGGGTACATTAAAACCATTCCCGGGACTTCACGCACTAATGTTCCGGGAGTTTTTGCTACAGGTGATGCGCAGGATAAAATCTACAGGCAGGCAGTAACAGCTGCCGGCACGGGATGTATGGGAGCGTTAGATGCTGAGAAATGGATTGCTGAAAAAGAGGTTGAATTGAAAGAAACTGCTCAGGGAGTTTAGGAAGAGTAGACAAAAGCTAGCTTTACTCAACGGTTTTTTATGCAACAAACGTCAAACTTTTTCAAGTAAGTAATACATTTCTTTTATTCTATTTCCAACCTTTAGTTTTTATTGTGAGTATAGCGAGACTATCTTTTCATTCAGAATAGTAAATCCTCTAATCCCATTGGCATCGTTTAAAGGATACTTGCTAACGCTAGCTTGATAATAAATTCAATGTTTTTCATCTTTGCAAGGCACTAAAGATTTTTCAACTTCTTCCCGGATCAAAGTAGATATTGGCCGGTAATGATGAGGTTCTGTCACTTGTGAATTTTATAGTAAAAAAGGTTGAGTTTTAATATATTAACATTTTGAATATCAATTAATTGAACTAAAAATCTATCTATGATATCAAGTACTAAAATTATCGAAATTTTCCGAGCTATTGACGATTTCTGTCACGATTTCTTACCCACCTAGCAAAAAGTATTGCCGAGCAGTAAAAAGCGTAGAAGACCTTCTACATGGCATTTATCCGTTTGAATATCCTTGTGAATTACAGAGCCGGATTTTCCTGCAATATTATGCCTATATGTTTCACAAGTGTCTTTATCATAATCACTTGCCCATTCATGAGTTACACTAAATTTTTCATTATTATGTGTAAAAGCAGCCTGTGTTGCACCTAAACCTAACCCCCCGGGACCGCAGAATAACTCCCCTAATCTGAAATTCATTGAAAATGATTTGTTGGTAAAGCTAGTTAAAACAACTTAGTTCTCCAATTAGACCAAAGGAAAGCCCATAAACGGCGATCATATTCACGATAAGGTTAGGTCAGGCTAAAAATGCCTCCAGCCCTGTGCTTTTAACTCAACCACATCCTGATTTCCGGTCACATAGCTCTTACCTTTTGAGGCCGACTGCATATATCCGATGGTGTGAATATCAGGGTGATTTTTGATTTTCTCAAAATCATCCTGTGGGATCGTAAACAACAATTCGTAATCTTCTCCTCCATTTAAGGCACATGCACCCGGATCAATACTAAATTCAGCAGCCGTTTCGTATACTTGCTTATCAATGGGAAGCTTATTTTCATATATTGCAACTCCCAAATTCGACTGCCTGCATAAATGGAATGAATCCGAAGCCAATCCATCGGACACATCAATCATTGAAGTAGGTTTTACATTCAAATCTCTAAGCTCATAAATAATATCCATTCGGGCTTTGGGTCTAAGTTGGCATCCTACTATGTAATCATACTTTTCCAATTGTGGCTGCATTTCAGCGTTGGCCATGAATTCTTGTTTTTCCCTTTCCAGCACCTGCAATCCAATGTAGGCTGCTCCTAAGTCCCCCGTAACACAGAGGATATTGTTCTTCCGGGCCCCATTTCGATAAGTAATCAACTCTTTTTCTACGGTGCCTAAAACGGTAACAGACATCACCAATCCCGAATGAGAAGAGGTAGTATCTCCCCCCACAAGATCTACTTTGTACTCATCACAAGCTGCCCTGATCCCCCCGTAAATTGCTTCAACTGCTTCTACGGAGAACCGATTGCTCAAACCAAGATTCACTGTAATCTGTAGCGGGGTTCCATTCATTGCGGCTATATCCGAAACATTTACAGCTATTGCTTTATAGCCAAGGTGTTGAAGCGGCATATAAGAAAGATCAAAATGTACCCCTTCCAAAAGCATATCAGAGCTGGTAAGCAAATACTTATCTCCCACATCATAGACAGCGGCATCATCTCCAATGCCCTTTATTATTCCTTCATTTTTGATTTTCAACCCCTCCGCCAGCCTCTCAATCAGACCAAATTCACCTAGCTCACTTATTTCAGTCCGTTTCTTCTCCATGCTATTTCTTAATTTCCTGGCAAAGCTCTACCAATACGCCATTAGCTGTTTTAGGATGAACAAAGCACACCAATTTGTTGTCTGCTCCTTTTTTAGGCGGGTCATTTAACACCTGAAAGCCTTCTTTTCTCAGCCGGTCTATTTCAGCATAAATGTCTTCAACCTCGAAAGCAATGTGATGAATTCCTTCCCCTTTTTTATCTATGAACTTTGTAATTGTGCTATCGCTGCCCCCTTCCAAAAGCTCAATTTTAGTTTCTCCTAATTGAAAAAATGAAGTAGTTACATGCTCTGACTTAACCACTTCCTCTTTATAAGGTGAAGTATTAAAAAGGATTTTGAACAAGTCATTAGAGGCTTTAAGGTCTTTTACGGCAATACCGATATGCTCAATTCTTTTCCACATTGGGTCAATTATAATAAATTTGCATAAGTGCAGGAACTTTCAGCGAAGCTAAAAAGTTTGTCAAATTAATAAATTATGGAGTCTAGGTTTGATATACACGTAGAGTCGGCAAAGATTCAAAATGAGATCAAGAATTTCCTTGGACTTAGGAGTGATGAAGTAATTTTTGAATTTTCCAATAGTGACGGAAAGGTTAAACTTGACCTGATAACAATAAATCCAAGACATAATCAGTCATTTTTGTTTAAGACCATGAATGGTTTTGATAAGGCAGATGTTCTTCATAAGATGCTTGATTATGTACGTACCCATAAGGATAAAGAAAGTTCTTTTACGATACAATGGATGATGAGAGGAATGAATGAGCTCCAAACGTCTTATTTTCGTGCCAAGAGCATGTATGATGCCATGGACAAGTTGTATTACGGAAGAGACATAAACAATATCACAGTTTTTAGTATAGTTCTTAATCCAGTTGCATAATGATAAACGTGACCGACAAAGCAAAAGAAGAGATTGTAATGCTGTTGAGTAAAGAAGGGAAATCCAATGATCATAATATCAGGGTTTCGGTAAAAGGTGGTGGTTGTTCCGGTCTTATGTATGACTTATCGTTTGACTCTCAAATCCGGGAGAAAGACGAGGTCTTTGAGGATAAAGGAATTAAAATTTTGGTTGACAAAAAAAGCCTGCTCTATCTGCTTGGAACAACACTTGATTTTTCGGGCGGACTGAACGGTAAGGGATTTCAGTTTGTAAATCCAAATGCATCCAGAACCTGTGGCTGCGGGGAAAGTTTTTCGGTTTAATGGTTTTTGATCTGTGAGTTGTAAAGCCCGGATCAAAAAGCTAAAAGCATGGACTAAAGCAGCACTGGACCTTCCGATCAAAAATCATTTGAAAAACAGTCTAAGTCTCCGGACTAACATGCTCCGGCAAAGTCAAAAATCTATTCCTTCCGGTTACCCTTTTGTTTTTTGAGGACGGGACACCTTGCGACAAGCTCTCCATTCTACCGCAGCTTTCGCTGATTGGCCGCAGATGTGTTTTGATGAAGAAAAAGAGGCCATTGTTGATGAATGATACTAGAGAAACCTTCAAGGTTTTGAAAACCTTGAAGGTTTAAAATAACGACGATAGCATCGTAGGAGCCATCTCTACTTTGGCGAAGCACTCACTTTTGGAAAGTTTCAAACTTTCCAAAAGTTTCTAAGCTTAAACGCTTCTCATATCTTCTTTGTGACAGCCTCTGTGTCCTTTGCGGTAAAAAAACTTCGTTGATATTCGGAGCGACAAACAGGCAATAAGCAGACTTATCCATTTCTGAATTCCTTCAATTAGTTTGGTTACTTTCTTTTCCATATTTAATTGACGTTTTCTTAATATCTTTTATTCAACAACATATCCTGTATAATGAATTAAGCCTAAATAATATTTTGCTTTTGCATTATCAAATTTTTCAATTTTCATTTTTTAGTTATCTGCGTATTTAATAATTAATTCATCTTCCAGGTTAAAAATTGTCAATGCCTGTTCTATTCGATCAAACTTATATACATTACTACCAATATTTTTTTCAATAAAGTATGTATCACTTATTGGCTCGGGAGCAATTAGTCTGTCAGGCTCTTTGCAAATGTTTATTTTTCCCCTTAATTCTGAATGATTGAAAAATGTTTCCGGTTGAAGTTTAAAGAGCATTCTGAAAACTTCCACATAAAGACTGGTAACATTATTGATCTCAAGACGTTCTCCCATAAAAATTGCGTATTCTAATTTTTGATAGTTTTGTAGAGGAACAGCATCAAATATATTGACCTCGCTGTTGTCTCTATTAGCATCAATTTCTATTTGAGGACGACTCCATATCTTTAAAAATCTATCTGAAAGAATCTTGTATCTTTCTTCCCATGCTTTTCGGTCCCACCTTTCAATTTCTTTTAAATACCGATTAAGCCAAAGCCTGCTATAAATGTATCCTTGTTCTCCATTGCCTTTGTTCATCTCCTTTTTCTCAAGAAATGACTTGTTACCCAATGGACCATTATTTTCCGAGAGCGTTAAATTAGTCATGGTATGTACATTCTCTTCCAAGAAAGCTAAATCTGATGGCCCCAAGTCATTACGCCAGGACGAATCAGGTTTTTGAGGAAAGATATGTTGCAATGGTAATATCATTATTGCCGTTAATTACTACGATTTCTTTATTGTTGTAATTTTCAAGTTTCTCAAAGAAATAAAACCTGTTCTTCGGTTGGAAGCTGTAAATATCTTTAGATTTTAGGGAGTCTAAAACTTCTTGGTCTTGAGGAAACCTGTGTGCCCCTGATTTACTGGTTAAGATTTTCTGAATAGAAGGTAGGTAGTTTTCAGGAGCAATTTTATCATAAAGTGCCATAAATATCTGATTTAAGACACTTGTTGGTAATCCAAGAATAAATCTTCTCCACACAAACGACTGAACAAGTCTCAATACTTCAATAAAGGCGGGCTTATCAATATTTTTCGAAGCATAGTCATCATACACTTTCATTAGAAAAGGGTAAGCCGCATTAATCTTTAATCTGTTCATATATATAAGTTCTGTGCGAATGTCAGAATCTGCTTCGTTTTTAGGGTTTATTAGCTTATTGTAATACTTAACTAAATTCTTAATTTCCTTCAGTTCCTCCTCTAATTCTTTAATGGTTAAAGTAGTTGGATATCTGCTTTTAAATTCATTGTAAACCTTATCTCTAGTTGATACTTTCTTATACACAAGGGTCAAGTAATCCCTTACATAGTCAGAAACTCTGCTTTCATTAGTTACTTCGTCCTTAGCAGAATTCTCAATTATTTCCCAATAGTTGCGATAAATTCTTTCTTGATCCCTTCTATTGAGCCCCATCAATATGTAGTTGCGAATCAAGTCAGCTTGTGATAAGTTAAGTCCCGTAGAGTTCAGGCTTTCAAAAATCCTTTGTGGAGAATCTTTTTGTCTTTCTAAAGAAACTTCTACAAAAATCAGCTTAGAAAGTCCGTCACGTACAATCTCAAAATTCTCCTCTGATATTTGTCTTTTGAGATAGTCAAAATTATCAAATAATCTTGAAAATCCCGGAAACTCTTCATTTTCATCTCCTCTTAGCAAATACTTTAACGCTCGACTGTGGTTTTCCGTTGGTCGGAATTTTAGTTTTTCTTCCTCTGTTGCAAATTTATTAATCAGGTAGGTTTCGTTTATCTCATCTGCTAACGATTCATTTTTAGTGTCTCTTGCAATTCTATATATTACCAGATATATCAGTGTAAGTGTGGTCAAACGCTGCTGTCCGTCAATGATTGATAATTCTTTGATTTTTGATGCTGTATAAACATCATCGTGAACGAAAACAATGCTGCCAATGAAATGAGTTGTTATTTTCTTGTCTGTACCTACCTCCAGAATATCATCCAGTAATTGTTTACACTCGCTGACAGTCCAATCATAATTTCTTTGGTATATAGGAATGACAAATTGAGTCTTGTTTGCAGACATAAAGGTTTCGATTTTCGTCTCTGTAGCTTTCATATTTAGAACTGAATATTTCCATTGGAATTCAAATTATATAAATAACCCGGATAATTTTGAGCGCAGTAATTGCCTTGCTGTCTGAGAATGGCATTAGTATTTATACGGAAAAAGGAAAATTGAATTATGCCATTTCTGATTATCTTAGTAACCCTAAATATGATTTATATGAAGCAATTACTTTCTTTTACGATCATCACATCTTTTATTGGATGTAGTCCTTCTTTAGAAAAAATACAAAAAGCAGAAATATCGGAAGCCTCACTGGAAAGGCATTTGATTACCCTTTCTTCTGATGATTTTCAGGGCAGAAAACCCTTCACCGACGGTGAGGAGAAAACAGTCAACTATTTAAAATCGCAATTTGAACAATTTGGACTGGTGCCGGGAAATGGTGATTCTTATTTTCAGGAGGTTCCATTGGTAGAGCTGACTGCTAAACCATCTGAAACCATGAAAGTCAACGGCAATGGACAATCACTGTCACTTCAAGCCTTAAATGAGTTTGTTGCTTACACGGAAAGAGTAACAGATAAGGTCAGTCTTGAAAATTCGGAGTTGGTTTTTGCGGGATATGGTGTAGTTGCGCCGGAGTATAACTGGAATGACTATGAGGGGCTGGACGTAAAAGGAAAGACGGTGATCGTATTGGTAAATGATCCCGGTTTTACCTTCGGAGATTCAACCTTTTTTAAAGGAAAGACAATGACTTATTATGGTCGTTGGACCTACAAATACGAAGAGGCTGCCAGACAGGGGGCGGCAGGCTGCCTGATTGTTCACGAGACTGTCCCGGCCGGATATCCCTGGTTGGTGGTACGAAATTCATGGTCGGGAGCAGGTTTGTATCTGGCCCAAAAAGAAGGTACTTATCAGCCGGCAGTTTTAGGATGGCTGACGAGAGAGGCTGCCATTAAAATATTTGAAGCCTCAGGACAGGATCTAAAGAATTTTAGTGAACGATCCAGGGAGAGAGACTTTGAGCCCGTCAGTTTAGGAATAAACGTTTCTGTTACCATTGAAAATGATATTAAAAGGGATGCCTCAAAGAATGTGATCGCAAAAATCAAAGGATCTGCCAGACCGGATGAATACATCATCTACTCTGCGCACTGGGATCACCTGGGAATCGGACCGGAGGTTGACGGCGATAGCATCTACAATGGGGCACACGACAATGCCTCAGGAATATCTACACTACTCGGCATTGCAGAAGCGATGGCTAGTGGACCACAGCCGGAGCGATCTGTTGTTTTTTTAGCTGTAACTGCCGAAGAACAGGGGTTACTTGGATCTAAATATTATGCAGAAAATCCTACTTATCCGCCTGACAAGACGGTGGCAAATATTAATATGGACGGGATTACCGCATTTGGACCCATGAAGGATCTGACAATCGTTGGTTTTGGCCAGTCAGAACTGGAGGACATTGCTAAAAAAGTGGCAAAGTCTCAGGGTCGATATATTATTCCGGATCCGAACCCGGGAAAAGGGTATTTCTTTCGATCGGATCACTTTCAATTTGCCAAAGCAGGCATCCCGGCCCTTTATGCATCGGGCTCATACGAACACATGACAGAAGGGGTTGGATACGTGGACAGTTTAAATCAAATTTACCTGAATACTCAGTATCACAGACCTCAGGATGAATATCAGAGAGGATGGACATTTGACGGGATGAAACTGGACGGTGAGTTAATGATGGAGGTCGGCAATCATTTAGCAAATTCTGAAGAATGGCCAAAATGGAAAGATGGATCGGAATTCAAATCAATAAGAGAAGCATCTTACAAATAAATTTATGAAAGTTGTATCCATGCTTTTAATGCTCCTGTTCTTTTATGCCTGTGTTTCGGTTGAAGAGAAAGCTGCCGATAGAGAGCCGCTTTATGATTATGACGTAGAAGAGAGAATTGCTGAACTGGGAATCAAACTAAAAGATCCCTCCCCGCCGGCTGCCAATTACGTTCATTCAGTCCGAACGAATGATTTGGTCTTTATGGCAGGAAAAGGGCCAACCCGGCCGGACGGAACCCGGATAACAGGAAAAGTAGGCATTGATCTAACCGTGGAGGAGGGATATAAAGCGGCACAAATCGTTGCTGAAGCACAATTATCTGCCTTGAGAGCAGAGATTGGCAATCTAAACAAAGTAGTCAGGATTGTCAAAGTGCTGGGCATGGTCAATTGCTCTCCTGAGTTTAAAAATCAACCGGAGGTTATCAATGGCTTTTCGGATACGATGGTAGAGGTCTTTGGTGAAAGAGGTAAACATGCACGAGCTGCCGTAGGAATAGGCGCTCTGCCCGGAAACATTGCCGTTGAGATTGAAATGATTGTAGCAGTCGGTGACTAATGCGTAAAGAAATCATCATTATTTTTCTGTTCACAAACATTGGGGCGTATACTCAGGAGCGAAACCTAAGCAGTGAGTTTATTTTGTGGACTTACCTCACACAAAAAATTAAATTCAGTGATACTTACTCCGGCTCAATAGGGACACAATATCGATCATTCACGGATCGAGCCGGAGATTACCACCTTTTCTTTTTTGCAATGATCACCGGCAAACTGGGGCATGGTTTTTCTGCTTCATTAGGATTTATGAATCTTAACATCAATCAATTTGTTGATACTGAACATGTTCTGGTCCCTGAGTTAAGGCCTGTTCAAAGCATTCAATTCTCTTATCCGATCAGCAAATCGGCTTTCTCATGGCGATTGATGACGGAACAACGTTTCTTTAGAAAAGCCGCTAACGGTGAACTGGTAAATGGTTACATACATAATTGGCGCTTCAGGAACAGGTTTGCTTATACACAATTCTTGTCTGAAAAATTTAAGTTGATCTGGAGTTCCGAAGTGATGATAAACGCAGGAGATATAGGCGTTAATATCTTTGATCAACATCGAACGCAAGCTATATTTACTTATAATATTGGTAAGTGGAATGTAGAAAGCGGTTACATGCATTGGTTCTTTCAGACCTCTGCCAATCATCATGAAAACAGACATACCTGGATGATTGGCTTATCGCATTCCTTATGACACTTAATGCAAAAGTCATCTTTAAAAAAAAGCCGTACAGTACCGGCAATACATAGCAGTCGAAATAATCTTTTAAGATATTCTACCCTTAATTCCGTTTGTTCAATACATCTCTGATTTTGGCTGCTTGTTCATAATCTTCCTTATCCAATGCGTCAGAAAGTAATTTTTCCAATTCGACCGAAGTCATATCACTAAGGTTCGTCTTTTGAGATTTTTGAACTTCCGTATGAGTGATCTCCTCCTCGTATTCATCCGTAAGAACAATCCCGGCTTCTGAGAGAATACTTTCGCTAGTATAAAAATCAACGTTGAACCTAAGGCCTATTGCAATCGCATCCGAAGGCCTTGAATCAATGGCAAAAGTCTGACCATTATGTTCGCAAACGATCTTGGCAAAAAAAACACCTTCTTTAAGATCTGAAATGCAAACTTCTTTTATTGTTATTTCAAAATTGAGTGCAAAAGATTTGAAAAGATCATGGGTCATGGGACGGTTAGGGATAATTTTTTCTATTTCAATGGCGATTGCTTGTGCTTCAAACATCCCAATAATGACAGGAAGCCTCCTGTTGCCTTCTACTTCTCCCAAAACAAGCGCAAATGAACCGGACTGAGACTGCCCCGAAGACAGTCCCAAAATCTCTAATTTTATTTTATCGTTGGACATTAACCCTGTGCCTTCCTGATCGCTTCCGTCAATTTTGGTACTACATCAAAAGCATCTCCAACAACTCCGAAATCAGCTGCTTTGAAAAAGGGCGCTTCCGGGTCTTTGTTTACAACAAGAATATATTTTGAAGCATTTACACCTGCCAGATGTTGAATTGCACCTGAAATACCAATGGCGATATAAAGGGACGGACTAACCTTTATACCGGTTTGTCCCACGTGTTCGTGGTGTGGTCTCCAGTCCATGTCTGATACCGGTTTACTACAGCCCGTGGCCGCTCCGAGCGTCTTAGCCAGCTCCTCTATCATTCCCCAGTTCTCCGGACCTTTTAGCCCTCTGCCTCCGGAAACAACCAGATCAGCTTCCGGCAGAGAAACCTCTCCTTCTTGTTTTTCAATTTTTGTCGTTTTAACTGTAAAATCCGAATCCGATATAGCCGGTGAAAATGCCACTATTTCAGGATCTTCTCCATCCTTTTTTATAGCCACTGCGTTTTTCCTGACTGAGAAAATCTTTTTTTCACCTTCAAATACCGTATTTGCAAAAGCTTTACCGGTATAAATACTTTTCTTAACCATGTCACCTTTTGGCAGTTCACTTACATTTGATACCAGTGCCGCATCTGTTTTTATTGATACGCGGGCTGAGATCGGGTCACCAAGTGAGCTTCCGGCTAACACCAACAGGTCAGTTCCTTCTTTGTTCATCGCTTCTGCAATTGCAGAAGAATAGGCCATGATGTTTGGATGAGCCAGGGTTTCATTAGTAACGTGCAATACTTTGGAGGCTCCTGCCTTTCCAATTAACTCTACATCTTTTACCTTTCCGAATACAATAGCAGTTACATCACCCGCTGCCTCTTTAGCATAGCTTACCGCTTCTAAAGATGATTTTTTAACACTTCCTTCGTCTGTCTCTACAAATGCTAATGCTGCCATTTTTATATCACTTTTGCTTCATTTTTTAATAGATTAACTAACTCGTCCATATTTTCAGGGGTAACTAATTTCACATCACCTTTAGCAGGCGGCAACTCAAATGCACTCACCCTGGTTTTGGGTACATCACCGGTCGGGTCTTTTACCTCCAACGGTTTGGCTCTTGCACTCATAATTCCTCTCATCGTTGGAATTTTCCATTCGGCAATAGGTTCCTGGCAGCCGGCAACAAAAGGGAGTGACAACTCCATGTACTCCTTACCTCCTTCTATTTCTCTTGCAATTTTCGCAATATCACCTGCTATGTCTAATGTCATCACCGGAGACACGGAGGGTAAACCTAAAAGCTCGCCTACCATGCTATGTACCTGACCCCCGTTAAAATCAATTGATTCTCTTCCCATTAAAATCAAATCGTATCCACCATCCTTTGCAGCATAAGCTATTTGTTTTGCCACAAAAAAAGCATCTTCAGGAAAGGCATTTATTCTTATTGCATTATCCGCGCCGATGGCCAGCGCTTTACGTATGGTAGGTTCTGTTTCAGCTTCTCCTACATTCAGTACCGTAATTGACCCGCCGGATTGTTCCTTTAGCTCTACAGCCCTGGCAAGTGCATAATCATCGTATGGACCAATAATAAACTGAACACCGCTCTTATCAAATTTGGTATTTCCGTCAGTAAATGCGATGCGCGTTGTAGTATCCGGCACATGCGTAATGCAAACTAATATCTTCATTGTAAAGACTTAATACTTAAAAGTGTGAAAAAGTTCATATTAATTTCAAAATTGAACCCCGAAGTTAGTAATTATGAATTATTTGAGCGGGTATAATGTATTGAAATTGTTAAATGAAGTTTCCAAACCGTTTAAGCGAGAAAATTAAATGATCGAAAACATTTTAGATGTTGTAATCATCGGAGCCGGACCTATTGGGCTGGCATGTGGAATTGAAGCTGAAAAAACCGGCCTGTCCTATGAAATCATTGATAAAGGATGCCTGGTCAATTCACTGTACAATTATCCCGGCAATATGACCTTCTTCTCGACTTCTGACAAATTAGAAATCGGGGAAGTTCCATTTATTTCTCATCATCCGAAACCTACACGTTCCGAAGCCCTTGAATACTACCGAAGGGTGGCTTCCTCATGGAAGCTCAGAACTCGGCTTTATGAAAGAATAGAAAGCGTAAAAAGTGAAAAAGATAACTTCCTGATCAACTCCCAAAAGCAAACTTATAAAGCTAGAAATCTAATCATAGCAACGGGTTTCTACGATCTACCCTATTTGCTTGACATCCCCGGAGAGGACCTTCCAAAGGTGAAACACTACTATGATGAACCCCATCCCTATTTTGACATGAACGTCGCCGTCGTTGGTGCGGCTAATTCCGCAGTAGATGTCGCGCTGGAAGTCTTTAGAAAAGGTGCAAAAAGTGTCACAATGGTCATCAGGGAAGCGGAAATTAACCCCAGGGTAAAATACTGGGTAAGACCTGATATTGATAATCGGATCGGGGAAGGTTCGATCAAGGCTTATTTTAAGAGTAAAATCACAAAAATTGATCCATATACGATCAATATCTCAACGCCTGAAGAAAACATGACCATTCAAAATGATTTTGTGCTCGCTATGACCGGCTACCGGCCGAACTTCTCTTTCCTTGAAAGCGTGGGCGTTAATATCAGGAACGATGAATTTAAAACACCCGAGTACAACACAAAGACCATGCAGTCGAATGTGAAAGGAGTCTATTTGGCCGGAGTGATATGTGGAGGACTTAAAACCAACGAATGGTTTATTGAAAACTCAAGAATCCATGCCGAAGTGGCTGTAAGCAATATTGCAAAGAATAATACCTAATGGATACCTTCGGGCCTCCCGCTGCCTTATTAACGTGTATGGCTTCCGCACCTCACACAAACGGGACAATCCGACAGAAATGTCAGAAACAAATACACCGTCCGTCATGTCAATGTGAATGTAATCGGTTTTGCTTTCACTGAGCATTTCAATATCCCGCTGAATAAACAAAACAATGATTAGGACAGGAAAATACTAAGTATTATAGTTAAGTAACAATACCGGATTTTTTTTAATACAAACACCGCTTACCGTTAAAAAATCACTAAATATTCATACCTCATGACAAATGAATAAAAAACTTTTTACATAATAATCAATGATTTGTTTGATATAAAAATAAATTTATATATTTGCACAAATCTATTTTTACTTTAGGGTCATGTACCTTATTTTACATATTATTTTATGACAAATAAAAAACAACAAATTATGAAAGTTATAAAATTTTTTCTTATGCTTACACACTTGAATAAAAGCATTTCGGCAGCCTTAGCCGTGTTGGCACTATGCCTGACCGGCGGCACAGCCGATGCAGTTCAAACAGCATCGGGCACTCGCCTGCCTGCTCGGGACATCAATACCCTTGCAGCGGCGGGAAATACATTCCCTGGAGGCCTCTGGTCGGACTTTACCACGATGTGGGTAGCAGATGGTGAAGATAACAAACTCTACGCCTACACGCTGGCCAACGGGGCACGGGATACCAACAAGGAGTTTGGACTCAATGCGGGCAATGCAAGCCCTTATTTCCTCTGGTCGGACGAAACCACGATATGGGTAACAGATTTAGTGAATAAAGGAATCTACGCCTACACGCTAGCCGACGGTACACGGGATACCGGCAAGGAGTTTGCCCCCCATGCGGAAAATGGAACCCCTAGAGGCCTCTGGTCGGACGGCATCACGATGTGGGTAGTAGATAATACAGATAACAAACTCTACGCCTACATGCTGGCCAACGGGGCACGGGATACCGCCAAGGACATTGACCTTGATGTGGAAAATACAGCCCCTAGAGGCCTCTGTGGTCGGACGGTACCACGATGTGGGTAGCAGATAATACAGATAACAAACTCTACGCCTACATGCTGGCCAACGGGGCACGGGATACCGCCAAGGACATTGACCTTGATGTGGAAAATACAGCCCCTAGAGGTCTCTGGTCGGACGGTACCACTATATGGGTAGCAGATAATGCAGATAACAAACTCTACGCCTACGCTATAGAAACGACAATACCGGCGAATAATCCACCAACGTTTACTACTGCCAGCACTTCATCACTAGCTCTGGATGAAAATGTTGCAGGGAGTACGGAAGTCAGGCAGTTCACGGCTGATGCCAATGATGAAGGGCAGACTGTGAATTACTCCCTCACCGGAGATAATGCTGGTGATTTTTCAATAGCTAACAACGGACAAATTACTGTTGGAGCCAGCGGCCTTGATTTTGAGACCACTTCGAGTTACGACCTTACCGTAGTAGCTACGGATAATGGAAGACCGGCACTTACGGCCGAACGCACCTTTTCCATCATGGTGAACGATGTGAATGAGAAACCGGTAATTGGAAACATTCCGAACGATCTTTTTGTAAATGAAGATGCCGATGACGGTGCTAATATCGGGTCTGTGATTATGATTACGGACGAAGATATGCCGGATCAAACGCTGACTTATGCTCTGACTGGTACCGGTAATGAGAATTTTGAAATAGATGACACAGGGCAGCTTAAAGTTGCTCCCAGTGCCTCCCTTACTCCAGGGATTTATAGCCTCACCTTGACCGTTACGGATGATGGTGCCGGAAACCTATCAACCTCGCAAGATTTCGAAATTAGGGTGAATGCTCCACCAACATTTCAAGCTGGCGGCACTACGGCAGTAACGCTGAATGAAGATGTGGGGACAGGCAGTAATGTCAAAATGTTAACAGCTACAGACAGTGATGGTGGTTCAGATGCAGCAATCACTTATGACATCACCAATGGCAATGCCGACGGTGATTTTGAAATAGATATGAGCACGGGAGCAATTACCGTCGCAAAACCCCTTGACTTTGAAATCATGCCTAACAGTTACTCGCTTGAAGTAACCGCTACGGATGAAGATGGGGGAACAGCCACTGTCTCCTTCTCCATTACGGTGAACGATGTGAATGAGACTGCTCCGGTGATTGGAGCCATTCCGAACAACCTTACCATAACTGATGATGCTAATGACGGTGATGAGGTCGGTTCAGCGATTCCGGCTATGGACGACGATACCAAGCAGACGCTGACTTATAGTCTTGGTGGAACTGATGCTGATGGGACTTTCACTATAGACGGAAGCAGCGGGCAGATTACCGTTGCTACTTCCGGCAATCTTGATGCCACTAACAAAGCTAGTTATAATCTCACCGTAACCGTTACGGATAATGGGACCGGACCCCTGTCAGACTCGGAATCGATCACCATTGAGGTCACTGCGGCAGTATCGAAAACGGCACCAAAGTTTACCGGGGGTAACACTACAGCGCGCAGTGTAGCTGAAAACACCACAACGGGGAATGTAGGGGAAGCGGTTGCGGCTACCGACCCTGATGGTGACAATGATGCAATTACTTATGCCTTCAAATCGGGCACCGACAGTAATTTTGATATAGTTAGCAGCTCGGGACAAATCACTGTTAAAGGCAGTGCCAGCCTTAACCATGAGGACACGGAAGAGTATATGCTTACCGTAGTCGCTACGGATGAAAATGGGGAAAAAGCTGAGAGTGTGGTCACCATTACCGTTACCGATGTGAATGAGTTCAGTCCGATGATTACTTCGGCGGACAAGATAAGTGTAGAGGAGAACCGAAAAAGTACAGGGTTGCTATTAACAGCCACTGACTTAGACGGAACAAGCTCAATCACGTACACTATCACCGGAGGAGCAGACAGAAATCTTTTCGGGATTGACCTTGACTTAAGAGGTAATAAGCCTAGATTAATCTTCTCCCCTATTCCGAGTTTTGAAGATGCCAAAGATGCCAATAAGGACAATAAGTATGAGGTAGAGGTAACAGCCAACGACGGGAAGAACAACAGTACTCCACAGGCTATCACCGTTACCGTTACCGATGTAAATGAGGTACCGGTGATCACCGATGGTGGTCTTAAGAACTTCAGTGTACTAGCAAATGCCACTGTTGGTACGCCTGTCGGGACTCCGATTATGGTTACTGAAGAAGATGCCGGGCAGATGCTGTCTTATCCCATCACCTTCGTAAATGGTGGTGATGGAGACTTTGAAGTAGATAATACGACGGGGCAGATTAAAGTTAAACAATTACTAACTAAATCTCCGGGAGAGAGATACCAACTTATTATAAAAGCTATGGATAATGGGATTCCGCCGCTGTCCTCCACAACCACAGTATTCTTCATTGCGGTCACTGCACCGAATACGGCACCAACGTTTACTACTGCCAGCACTTCATTACTAGCTCTAGATGAAAATGTTGCAGGGAGTACGGAAGTCAGGCAGTTCACGGCTACTCCCAATGATGCCGGGCAGACTGTGACTTACTCCCTCAAAGGAACTAATGCCGATGATTTTTCAATAAATTCAATGAACGGACAAATTACTGTTGGAAGTAGCGGTCTTGACTTTGAGACTACGAGCAGTTACTCCCTTACCGTAGTAGCTACGGATAACGGAACTCCTCCTGCAGAAGTCGAGAGCACCTTCTCCATTGCGGTGAATGATGTGAATGAGTTCGATCCGGTAATTGGAGCAATTCCAACCCTTACCATAACTGATGGTGCCGTTGGTGGTGCTAATGTCGGGGCTGAGATTTCGGCTACGGACAAAGATACTGAGCAGACGCTGAATTATGGGCTCACCGGAACCGGTGCTGAGAATTTTGAGATAGGCAGCACGGGGCAGATTACTGTTGCTAGCAGTCCCAGCCTTAGTGTCGGTAATTATAACCTCACCTTAACCGTTACGGATGATGTGGCCCCAACAAGGTCAGTCACGGCCTCGGTCACTATTAGGGTCACTTCGTCGGAAACGAACAACGCCCCGATGGTAGCGAACGCGATTGATGACCGGAAAGAAACGGAGGGCTTTGATCCGATCACCATTAACTTGGCGGAGAGTTCAAGCCCTGTATTCAATGATACGGACGGACATGCCCTGACCTACACTGCGAGCAGTGGCAATAGGTCTTTGATGACTGTAAGTGTAGACGCAAATAACCTGACCATTACGTATGTAGCAGGGACAGGCACCAGCACCATTACCGTGACGGCCGATGACGGTAACGGAGGGACTGTTAGGGATATGTTTGATGTGATGGTCAATGCTGCGCCAGTAACTCCAACGAACAACGCCCCGATGGTAGCGAACGCGATTGATGACCGGTCAGAAATGGAGGGCTTTGATGCTATTACTATTGACCTGTCCACTGTATTCACTGACGCAGATAACGATGTGTTAACCTACACAACGACCAGCAGTGCTACGGATGTGGTGACCGTAAGTGAAAGTGGCGGTACCCTGACCATTACGTATGTGGGGGCAGGCACCAGCACCATTACCGTGACGGCCGATGACGGTAAGGGAGATGCTGCTGCTGATGCGTTTGATGTGACGGTAACGCCAAAACCATTAGGATTTGCGGAGGAGATCGACTTGGAAATATTCCCGAACCCTGCCTCCGATCACTTCAGGCTGTCGGGCATTTCCGATGAGTGGATCGGGGTGAGCCTTATCGGCATGACAGGCCATTTGGTCAGGAGTTATCCTGTTTCCAAGGACGGATTGTACGATCTTTCAGAGTTGAATGAGGGTCTCTTTTTCGTTTTCACTGAAGGAGACGGAGGGCGTAAGGCTGTGGGCAGGCTTGTGATAAGGAAGTAAGGGAGAGCTGCTAAAACATCAAGCAACCCCGACATTTCTGTCGGGGTTTTTTGTTCTCATCCGGAACGGATAAAAACCACCCGCTCCGAGTGTAGTTGGTAACTACTCTTTGTCTTGAACAGGATTTATTTGATTTTAGGCTGCACCAGTTACCGTGATCATTCACTTTTGGAAAGTTTGAAACTTTCCAAAAGCTTCTAAGTATGTTTTGACTTTGCCGGTGCGGATAACCTCTCCCTCCGAGTGCTTAATTAAGATCAACAAACCTGATCGGTTCTCCGATTAGCCTGCAATAGTAATGATCCCGTACTTTGTATGATTAAAATGGTGTATCATCTTTTGAAGATAGGTTATCTCCGTTTGCTCTGCTTGGGAGTGTGATGGTAACGTTCGTATTATCGGAGCTTGAGGCTGGAAATTGATTTCCATCCCAGTCCGTGAATTTGGTAAACTTACCAATGAATTTAAGGTTTACGGTATCCAGTGATCCGTTTCGGTGCTTAGCAATGATCATCTCTCCAAGCCCTTGTAAAGGCATCCCGTCTACATCGGCATCCAAACCATAATATTCAGGACGATACAAGAACATGACCATATCCGCATCCTGCTCAATAGAACCTGACTCCCTCAAATCCGAAAGCTGAGGCCGCTTATCTCCTCCCCTGGTCTCTACTGCTCTGCTTAGCTGAGACAAAGCAATGACCGGTACATTCAGCTCTTTTGCAATTCCTTTTAAAGCTCTTGAAATGGATGCAATTTCCTGTTCACGATTTCCTCCGCCCCTATTATCGGCATCGCCGGACATTAGCTGTAAATAATCAATGATGATGAGTGTCACACCATGTTGAGACGCTAACCTCCTGCATTTGGCACGCAGTTCCAGAATACTTAGTGCAGGCGTGTCATCAATAAAGATCGGAGCTTCGGAAAGTTTTCTTGTTTTGTGAATCATCTGTTCCCATTCATAGTCAGCCAAGTCTCCCTTCTTAATCTTTTCACCCGGAAGCTCTGCTTCGGCTGAAATGAGCCGATTAACCAACTGAACGGATGACATTTCCAGTGAGAAAATGGCAACAGGGGTATCGAAGTCAATAGCAGCGTTTCTTAATGCAGAAACTACAAAAGCAGTTTTTCCCATCCCCGGCCTTGCTGCGATAATGATCAGGTCTGAAGCCTGCCATCCGGAGGTTACCCGATCTAAAGCAGAAAAACCACTGGGAACACCTGTCAGTCCGTCTTTTCGATCTTTTCTTGTCTGAATTTCATCAATTGCCTGATGCATTAAAGAGCTCATCTTATCATAGTTCTTTCGAATATGGGACTCTGAAACATCAAATAAAGACTGTTCTGCACGATCCAAAAGTTTAAAGACATCTATAGTGTCCTCATAAGCATCTTTTTGTATTTCGGAAGAGATTCTGATCAACTCACGCTTAATGGATTGTTCTGCAATGATCCTGGCATGATATTCGACATTGGCTGCCGAATTGACTTTTGTAGTAAGCTCAACGACATAGTGAGCCCCTCCAACCAATTCTAACTTACCTGCTTTTCTAAGTTGGTGAGTTACTGTTTTAATATCTACCGGCTGGCTGTCTTTAAACAAATCCACAATAGCCGCATAGATTTCCTGATGGGCATCACGATAAAAGCTCTCGGGATGTAAAATGTCCATTACGTTGGAAAGTGCATCTCTTTCCAACATCAGAGCACCTAGCACCGCTTCTTCAATTTCAATTGCCTGTGGGGGTAATTTCCCTAAATGTTCACTCAGTGATGAAATTCCAAGTTGACGACTTTTAGCAGATGTTGCTGAGGATTGTGGTACTCCTTCCATTCAGTGATTCTTAATTTTTAAAACAATTTACGAAAATAGGTTGGTCACTTATCAAAAGAGGGTAAATAGTCCACAAGTTCTCCTGACTTATCCACACATCTAAACCTAACCTTTTCTATTCAAATGTTATCTTTGATTCAATAAGAAAAATTATTCAAAAACCTGGTTTAAACTCTAATAATTTGTTTCAACTTAATCTAAAGAATCCTCTGGTTGTTTTCGACCTTGAAACAACAGGAACAAGTATTTCTCAAGACAGAATTGTAGAGATCGCCATGATAAAGGCAATGCCTGAAGGTACTGTAGAGGAGAAGTGTAGAAAAATAAATCCAACCGTACCGATACCTCATGAGAGCAGTCTGATCCACGGGATCTATGATGATGATGTAAAAGAGGAACCCACATTTAAGCAAGTGGCAAAGTCCCTTGCTCAATTCCTGGAAGGTTGTGATTTAGCCGGATTTAATGTTCTAGGGTTTGACGTACCCATGCTGGTAGAGGAGTTCCTGAGAGCCGATGTTAATTTTGAAGTGGAAAACAGGAAAATTTTAGATGTACAAAAGATTTTCCACCTGATGGAAAAGAGAAACCTAACCGCTGCTTATAAATTCTACTGTGATAAAGACTTAGAGAATGCGCACTCCGCATTAGCTGATACAAAAGCAACCTACGAGGTACTGGTTTCTCAGGTCGAAAAATATGAGGGACAAGAGGCTTTTGATAATCTTGGGAAAAGGGTTGCAACGGTTGAAAATGATATGTCAGTGCTGCATGAACTGACCATATCCAACAGAATAGATTTTGCAGGAAGAATGATACTCAAAGATGGAATTGAAATCTTCAATTTCGGAAAGCATCGTGGAAAACCCGTTACGGAGATATTGGATAAGGAACCCGGCTTTTATGATTGGATGATGAAGGGGGATTTTTCGTTGGATACTAAGCGTAAACTTACACAGATAAAACTGAGGGCTTTTAACAAATAAAAATTGACTTTAATTTCCTCCTGAGACTGGAAATAAGTTACCTAATATCCTGAATATATTATATTTGATTTTTGCTCTGCCTATGCCATCTAAACTAAAAAAGAACGCTAGCCTTAGGATTGTTTTGATCATACTGGGAGTCGTAAGTGTTTACTCTCTTTTAGTTTGGATTCTGGTTCAGGTAGAGCAGGATAGTTCTCAGTCTAATCTTACAAATTATTCAAATGCCATCTGGTATTCCTTAGCCACACTGACAACCGTTGGATACGGAGATCTTTTCCCCGGTACGATTTATGGGAGAATAATTGGCTATATATTAATGCTGACAAGTATTTTTATCTTCGGTTTATTAATTGGGCAACTTACTACGCTTATGACAACAATTCGGGAAAACAAGAAACACGGATATTCAGGTACCAATTTCAGCAACCATGCCGTAATAATAGGGTGGAACGAATTTGGCTGGCACGTGGTGGATCAGTTAGTAGGAGTGGGGCGTAAAGTCGCTATTATCACCAATAAGAAAGATGATGTAGAACTCATACAAGAAAAATATCATCACAAGGGTGTTTTCGTACTCTTCTGCGATTATAATAATTATGAACTCATTAAAAAGTCTAACCTTGAGAATGCTATGATTGCATTTATCAATATGGACGATGATACTGAAAAACTTGTCTATGTTTTGAATCTGAAAAAAATATTTCCAAACACGGAATTCGTTGTTACTCTGGAGAATGGTGATCTGAAAAATACATTTCTTTCTGCCGGGGTCAGCAACACCATCTCAACAAAAGAAATTTCCTCAAAACTTCTGGCATCTTATATGTTCGAACCTGATGTTGCTAATTACAGCGAGTCGATTCTATCATACGCTAAGTCAGACAGCGATTATGATATTAAGCAGTTACTCATCATTCCAAATAATCCTTACAATGGGAAAGCTTACCAGGAGGTCTTTTTTGACCTAAAGAAAAGATATAATTCCATATTGATCGGAATAACCAAAAGAGATAAATACGGTCATAAAAAGCTCATTAAAAATCCACTTGGCGATTTAAAAATCAATGTTGGTGATTATCTGATAATCATACTAAATGGGAAAGCTTATAAGCTGCTTAAAAAGACGTTCGGAGTTGAAGAGGGAACACTAAGGAATAAAAAGCAATGAAATATTTAACCCTCCTGCTAATTATTTCCGGCTTGCTCTCCTGTGAGAATAAAAATATCAATGAAGGAGAAGAATTTCGCCCAAGACCTCTTCAGGATAGTTTTGACAATTCACATTTTACCAAAGTAACGGTTGATGGCGTGGAGTACCTTATGATGGAACGGGATAATAATAATCCTCATGAAGGGTTTGGTTTTATGGCTTTCCGTGCGAATATATTAATGGAGAGACAAGACTCCATTATGTCTTACCTGAAAGCTATGCAGTATTTTCAAAATAAGATTTACTCCCGGATGTATAATATTTCCGAAGAAGAGGCACAGATACGATTTGACCAAACTTTTAGTGAACTTCTACTTAGAGAAAGTACTAAACTAAAAGCACTTGAACAAGAGAGTTTTATATATCAAGAAGAGGCAGAAAAATAATGAATAAGGGTTCTCTTTATCCGAGGAACCCTTTTAAACTATTTAGAGAAGTTGCAAGCGCATCGCTTATGCCGGCCTTATCCGTGATTTCCTTTCCAACCTTTTCAGCGTCAATTAACTCATCACGATCTCTAAAGACCTCATCAAGGATATTCGTATAATCAATCAGGCAGAAGAGAATAGTTAATGGCGGAGAAGGCTTTGCGCTCTTAAATACAATTGCTTTTAACGCATTTCTAATATTTTGTTCGAATGCATAGTTGGCATTTTCCATTCTTTCGGAAAGTGGTATCCAAAGAAGTTTTGTTTCTTCTTTTTTCAATATGCCACGCTGCACAAGGAGTGCATTCAAGTCTACCTCAATATCTTTAAATTTGGCAGATAAAGCTTTTACCTGATCAACGATTTGAACTCCATTTTTCAACTTTTTTAAAACATTGTCAAGTATTCCGTTGCCTGTCCCAACAGTATCAAGCACTTTTACAATTCCTCCATGTAGTGATATTTTTTTTAATAAATACAACTCCAGAATACATGCTGAAATCACGCTGGGGACTACCGTTCTCTCAGCAGCTGCTAATATCCTTCCCTCTTCATCGTCTAATGCAATCAGGTAATATGCTTCTGCAATACTTAGTTTCATTTGCTATTGGTTTATTTTCTAATGGTATCTAATCATGTCTTTTAAGGCTTGAAGAATCACTCCATGATTGGTTAAAATTCTTCAGTTTGCGAAGATCACAAAGCTTTACTCAAACTTAGAAAAATCTTAAAACTATTTTTTCAATAAAGCTCCAATAGTTAAACCTTGAACCAAAATTGAAAATACTACCACACAATATGTGGTAAACAATATTGTTTCTTTTACCGATGCGTCTATCCATGCAAAATTTGAAAGTGAGAGTGCCAGTGCTACTGAAATACCACCTCTAAGACCTCCCCAGGTAAGTATCTGAATTGTTTTAGGTTCAAACGTTCTGAAAATGGAGAGAATTGTAACCGGAATACTTACTCCGATAAACCTTGCAATCAACACAATGACAATTCCAATTCCTCCGATAATAAGATTATTCGTTACGAAAGAATCTGCAATTACCATGATTTCCAAACCAATTAGAATGAATAGGATTGCGTTCAGTGCTTCATCCAAAAGGTGCCAAAATTTAAAAACATATTCGCCGGTAGCATTTGCGAGTTTTTCATCCCGACCTTCATTTCCGATAAAAAGTCCCATCACAACCATTGCCAGTGGAGCTGAAACATGCAGCAGTTCTGCTAATCTCCCACCCACCATTACTAAAGTCAGTGTGATCAAAACTTCCAGTTCTACGTGATCGTTATCAATAAAATCAAGCAGCTTAAATCCTGCGAAACCAAACAGAGCTCCAAGCCCAAGTCCTCCGATTACTTCTTTTCCAAAAAGCAATACTACACTTCCTGTTGTGATCTCTACGGAGCCATGTCCTCCTGAATCATGCACACCAGCTTGTGCTTTGGCAATGGATAATATCGTTAAGAAAACAACTACCCCGACTCCGTCATTAAACAATGATTCACCGGCAATCTTTATTTCAAGTTTTTTAGAGAGCCCTGCTTTTTTTACCAAAGCCAAAACAGCAATAGGATCCGTGGGAGAAATTAAAGCTCCAAAGAGCAGGCAATAAATTAAATCTATCGGAGTCCCCGTGATTAATGGGAAGATGTAAAATACCAGAAAGCCAACGATAAAAGTTGACATCAACGTACTCCCTATTGCTAATATAAAAATGGGAAGACGTTCCTCCATAAGTTTAGTTAAATTGATGGACAAAGCACCGGCAAAAAGGAGAAAATTCAACATTACGTCCATTAATACCTCCTCAAAATCGAATCCTTCAATGATATGTTCTGCTACTTCTGTAATTGATGGGAAAAAACGTCCTAATACCAAAATCGTAATGGACATCATCAATGCAATAAACATCAGGCCTATTGTAGAGGGCAGTTTTAAAACGGTGATATTAATCAACGTAAAGGCAGCAGCAAGAAATATTAAAAAGGTAATTAATTCGAGTGTATTCATTGATAGTGGGTAGTGATTGCGTCTATTCGTTTTAGATTAGCAAGTCCAAAATAAATAATAAAAAAGTTTTAAAAACTTAAACTCTGATCCGTATTCGCAATGATACTTAAACAATTGATAAGTAGTATATTCTTTAATAATGAAACACTTATAATTAAGTTTCATATTATAATATTACTATTTTTTGCAAGTTGTGCCTCCGTAAAGCAGTTAACTATGGAAAGGGACATTTCCGAAATACTAAAGACCTCTCCGGTCTTTTCCAGGCATTTCACGGGATTTAGTCTTTATGATGCAGATAAAGATAAATTTATCATCAACCATAACTCGAACCTTCTCTTCACTCCGGCAAGTAATACAAAGTTATTAACCATGTACGTTGCACTTAAATCATTTCAAGATTCTATCCCCGGATTACTGTACCAAAAGCAACCAAACAGCCTTTTAATAAAGGCTGTTGGTGATCCAACGTTTCTGCATCCTGCTTTTCCGAATCAGGAGACCTACAACTTCCTGAGCAGTTATCATCAAATTGAATTAGTTAAAAATAAGATAACTATTGAACCTTATGGAACCGGATGGGCCTGGGATGATCATGTTTTTGGCTTTCAGGCTCAAAGATCCTGGTTTACCCTATATGGCAATACTGTCAGGATAAAGAAGGTTGATTCTGTTCTTTCAATAGTTCCACAGTTTTTTGAAGACTTCGTTGATATCAGAAAACAGGAACATCCCGGCAAGCTCGTAGACAAAGCGTTGCACTTCAATCAATTCACGGCTTTTTTAGCAAGTGATACGTCAGATTTTGAAAGGATCATACCTTTTGAAGTCTCTGATGAATTGCTTCTTCAATTACTCTGCGACACCTTAAATGCGGAGGTAACACATACACAAAAACTTACTGAACCTACTGATACACTTTTCAGTCAACATCTTGACACCGTACTGGTGAAAATGATAAAGCCAAGTGATAATTTTCTGGCGGAGCAACTTTTAATCATGTCGGCATGGAAAAATGGATACGTCTCAATAGAAGCATTTAGAAAATTTGTCAGCGATGTTTGGTTAAGTGATCTCAGTGATATGGTTTGGGTAGATGGCTCCGGATTATCAAGGTATAATTTGATTACTCCAATTGATCAGGTCAGGTTAATCAAAAAGTCTGTAGATGAATTTGGTTGGTACAGGGTATCAGGTATCCTGCCAACTGGCGGTGAAGGCACACTCAAAGAATTATATCTTTCGGAGGAACCTTACATCTTTGCTAAAACAGGAACGCTTTCTAATAATCATAATTTGAGCGGTTTATTGGTCACTCGTTCCGGTAAACGTTTGATTTTCAGTTTAATGAATAATCATTATACTATTCCGACAGATGACATTAAGAAAGCAATTGAACACTTTTTAATACAGATTCGTAATGCTTACTGATTATATTCACGAATCATACCTCCTGTAAGGCGCATGAGTTCAATTTTAGCATCAATAAGATTGTATGCTGCCTGTAGTTTCATTATGGATGATGACAGGTAATTGTTCTGTACATCTCTGTAATCAAAAGAATTGATACTACCGTTTTTGAACTTCTCCGCTGAGAGATCAAGGTTAGTTTTAGCGGCTTCCTGCCTTCTGGTGTTCATCGTGTAAAGCTGTCTTCTCATATCATAACGATCAAGTGTACTTAGCAAGTCCCGATCCAGTGAATTTTCCAGTTGATCAACCCTTAACTGTCCTACCCTTTCATTGACAATGGCATTTTTAATGGCACGCTTTATTCGACCTCCGTTGAATAATGTAAATGAAAGAGAAAAGTTAGCGGAATAATTATCAGTTACACTATTGAGGCGCTCATCAGGACCGCTGGAGAATCCTTCTCCGGTAAAAAATATTGCATCGGAAAGATCCAGGCTGTTTCTTGTCTCTGAAAACCCGGCACTTAAAGAAATCCTGGGATACTGATCCGATCTGCTCAAAAGTGTAGCCTGGCCCAGGATGGATTGGGTAATGTACTGTGTTTGTAAATCCACATTCTCCTGAAGCATCCTATTTCTGAGGTCTTGATAGGTAAACTCCTCATCAGGAATCATTAATGTATCTGCAAAATGGTAAGTTTTAGCCATGTCTTGTTCTGATAAAAGAACATTCAAATTTCTTATTGCATTCCGGTAAGCAAGTTGCTGATTGATATAGTTAATCGAATCGGTTAGATAGTTTCCCTCCTCTAATAGTACATCTGTGGTGGTTGCACTTCCTAATTCAGCTTTTATTTTAATATATTGGTATTTATCTCTTGACAGGGTTAGCTGCTTTTCAAACTCTTCAAGCCTTTCCCCTTCAAGAACTGCTAAATAATAGCCGAGAACAATACTTTGAAGGGTATTTGCAATGACAATTGATGCGTTACCCTGTGTTTCTGACTGGAGCAGTTCCAGCCTTTTCTTACTTATTTTAACTCGAAAGCCGTCAAACAAGGTCCAATTGACATTGACACCCGGATTCAAAGAATTTGCCAACGTTTGACCCTGAGTGGCAGTGGGAAAAGCCACTTTCACATTGTCCGTCAGGGAGTTATTTTGATTAACGTCCAAGGTAACTGTCGGCCACCTTCCTGCTTCTCCCCAGTTATTATTGTTTTCAGCTATCTCAGTGTTTCTTTCCTCAATTAAAATGCTATAGTTCCGTTGCAGTCCGATTTGAATTGCGTCGGAGAGTGATAATTGCTCCTGTGCATTGCCTTTTAAAAGGCATACGATTCCCAGCAAAAAAAGTAACTTTCTCATTTAAGTGATTAAGCGGATTCTTTGTATTCTTCTATTCTTTTTTGATCTATCAGTACCCTTTCGACTTCCTCTCTCACGGGCTTCTTACCTGTCCATAACCATTTGGCATATCTTCTTACATCATTAAAAATGATAATGAACACCGGGAAGAAGAGAAGGATAATTGTGGTACCAAAAAGTACGCCATAAGCGACTGAAACAGCCATTGGTATGAGAAACTGTGCTTGAAAACTGGTTTCCTTGATTAATGGGTAAAGCCCTAAAACAGTGGTAAGAGAGGTCAGTACAATGGGTCTAAACCTTGATAGCCCGGCATTGTAGGCTGCCTGATAGACGGTCATCTTTTCCGTTTTGACCAGGTTGTTAAACTTGGCCAGAAAGATTACTCCATCATTGATAATTACTCCGGATAATGCGACCATACCCCAGGCACTTAAAAGAGAAACCGGAAGTTCCTTTGCCGGAGATATCCAATCTTCGATACCGTGCCCTAAAATCGCACCAAACCACCCCAATGGAATCATCATTATAATCAATATTGCCTGATAAAATGACCTGAAAGTAATCATAATAATGAAGAAAATAAGCAGGAAAGCTCCTCCGAAATACAACCCGATTTCTTGTCCTGCTTTTGCACTCTCCTGAGATTGTCCGCCATAATCCACGGTTACAGAGGGATATTTAGCCAGCAGGTTTGGAACAATTTCTTCTCGAATTTTTTTCAAGATCGGCGGGACTTCACCAAAAGGATCAACCATATCAGCTTCAACTGTAACTGCCCGGGAAGTATTATAGTGTTTGATTCCGGATACACCGCGTTCAATCTTGTAATCAGCAAGCTGCGTAAGAGAGAACTCCTGCCCTATAGTAGTTTTTACTTTTAAGTCTTCCAATTGGCTAATACTCTTTCTGCCGGAATCGGGATACCTTACCCAGACTCTTAACTCATCATTTCCCTTCATGAATCTCTGTACCTCTTCACCAAAGAACCCTTGACGCATTTGTTTGGTGATTTCATCATGAGTAAGTCCAAGAAAGTAGGCTTCAGGCCTTAAATCAAACAATATCTCTCTCCTGCCTATCGGCACATTGTCCTCTATTTCCTTTAGACCGGATATGTTAGCGAGTTCTTTCTTTAAGAAGTTTTTTGCACTTGCTAATTCCTCGTAGTTTTTCCCTAAAAGCCTTATTGAAACGGGTTTACCCCATCTGTTTCCGCCGCCGATACTGAATTTCTCAGCTTCGGCAACGGGTCCGATTTCATCCCTTATTTTATTAATCAAATCAAATTGGTTGATTCCATAATCATCAAGCTCTTTATAGAAAATATTGATATTTCCGACATGTGAACCCGACTCCCATTGCGAATAACCAATATTCGAGAACGTGTTATTAACAATATTATCCTCAGTACCAAGTTCAATTTTTAGTTTGTCATTGGTACTCCAAATAGCTTTCTCAAACCGTTTTAAATATGCTTCCACTTTTTGCTCTCGTTCACCCGGCTTAAAAGCGATATTTACATTAAAACTATTAAAAGGAATTTGAGGAAAGAAGGTAGCCCTTATTTGTCCTCCTGCTAAAAGTCCGACAATCAGGATCATAAATGCAAGAATACCGGCAACGGATATTACTCTATATCTCATTGTAAATGCCAGTGCCTTTCCGTAGATATTGATCTTCATATGATTGATCACACCATTAAGTGCTGATCTGATTTTATGACTTCTTGTATTTTCTTTTTTGATTTTAAGAACACGCCTACTTGCAAGGTGAGCAGGAAGTACAAAGAAGGCTTCAAGTAATGAAAAACCTAAACTAAAACATACAACGATTGCCATATCCCGTAGAAACTCAAAACCACCTGTCAAAAGAAAGAGCGGGGTAAATGCGATAATCGTGGTAGTAACTGAGGTAAATACTGCAGGTAGTACTTCAATGGTGCCATGAACAGCAGCTTTGATCGGATTACCATGCTTTTCAAAATGAGCATAAATGTTCTCTGCTATCACAATGCCGTCATCTACCAAAATTCCAATAACGAGGATCATGCCAAAAAGAGAAATCATGTTGATTGTAAGGCCAACGAATGCTCCAAGAATGAACATGCCCAGAAATGAAGAGGGAATACCCCAAGCGACCCAGAAAGAGAGCCGAAGACTTAAAAACAATCCTAACGAAACTAAAACAAGCAGCAAACCAACCATACCATTGCGTGTAAGCAGGTCTAAACGCTGATTTAGCATAGACATGAAATCCCAGGTCATGTGTAACTCAACCGCATTATTCTTTTCATTGAACTCATCAACATAATTGTTGACCCGCTTCGATATTTTTTCCAAATCTTCAGTTTCCAGTTTCCTCACTTCTATAAAGACCGCTTGCTTTCCGTCTAACATTGCTTTATTAGGGACATCCGAAAATCGCTCCTTGATGATTGCCACATCCTTTAAAAGCAGTTCACTGCCGTCTGAATTACTGCGTACTACAATATCCGAAATCTTAGCCGCATCTGTTTCTTTAGCCCTTGACCTGATTAAGATTTCTTCAGAAGAAGATTTGACAGAACCCGCAGAGATGTCTCGATTATTGAGCCTGACAGCATCAGCTACCTGATCAAAGGTTAGATTATACCTAAGTAAGTCTTGTTCGGATACTTCTATTGAAATTTCTAAAGGAGGAAAGCCTGAAACGTTTACTTGCGAAATCGCATCAAAGGCGAGTAATTCATCTTCAATATCTTCTGCAAAGATTTTTAAAGACTTCAAATCAACATCTCCCGTAAGAGCAAGCCACTGTGCAGTGGATCGCTGTTTTTGCTTTGTAACAATCGGCTTTTCCGCATTTGCGGGGAAGGAGTTGATTCCATCTACGGCATTTTTCACCTCAGTATAGATATCATCTATGTCAAAGTTTTCAAGCGTAACAATTGTAATGCTTGCCACATTTTCTGAGGAAGTTGAGATGATTTCATCGATCCCTGCGATTGGGTTAATCGCTTCCTCAACTTTAAGCGTAACACCCTCTTCCATTTCCTCGGGAGAGGCTCCCGGATACGAAACTGAGACCGTAATATTCCGATCCGATCTGGTTGGGAAAAAGGACTTTTGTGTTGAAAACATCGCTACCAGGCCACCTATCAGGGTTAAAGCGATGAGGATGTTCGCAAGGATTGGAAACTTTACGAAATATTCAATAAGATTTTTAATAAAAGTCATTGTCTTAAAAAGTTATGATCCTGCTTTGGCAGATCGTGTCTCTCCTTCCATTTTTTTATTCTCCCGGCTTTCTCCCAACTCAAGATCAATGTCACGTTGTTCTCTTTTTTCAACGAGCATATTATTGTATGCTCCAATTAATGGCTCTACTACCAAATCACTTCCTTCTTCAAGCCCATTAAAGATTGCGTTCTCATCGGTCAATCGAAGCACTTTTACCCGCTTGACTTTTAGGAGTGAATCTTGCACAATAAAAACTTCGTCTCCGTTGTAAATTGCACTTCTTGGCATAATCATACCATTTGTAATGGTTTCCAAAGGAATAGAGGCCTGAAAAAACTGACCGTCATAAATACGTTTACCATTTGGCCGGATTGCAATAAAAACGTCTACGGATTGGGTGTTTTGATTTACATAATCACTGATCCTTGCTACATTTCCTATCCACGATTGCCGAGTTTCTTCCGAATAAATTTCAACTTCGGAATGAGGAATAATCCATGGAATATCTTTTGTTTCCACAGCCACTTTCAGTTCATGAACTCCTTTTCTTATGATTTTACCGATGTTGCTCCCCTCATTGACAAAAGACCCGGATTGCAGATTTACCTGGATTAAACTTCCGTTGAATGGCGCATAGTACCGATACTTTTCCGAGTTGACCTCAGCACTTTTTATTGAATAGTAAGCTGAATAAATCCCTTGGGTTGCCAGAAAAATTTTCTCCTTATCAGACTTTGTTTTTGGGAGCTCCTCAAAAGTTTTTTCAATATCTAAGGCATTGAAGTATTCCTGCCATGGAACGAAATTTTCAGTGAAATCTACTTTGAGATCAGGTAGAATTCCGGCTAAATCACGAAGGAAATTACTTTTTTGAGCCTTTAGGTTCAACTTTACTTCTTCATCATCTATGTAAAACAGAAGCGTACCTTTTTTAAAACTTTGCCCCTCTTTTAACTCAATATTCCCGTGGAACATCCTGCCGGAAACTTCAGACAAAAGGTCTAATGCTTGTGCAGTCTCTACTCTCCCGTAGGTAACAATTTCCGTATTCAGTTTATCATACACTATTGGACGGGTAAGTACGGTCTTCTTAACTATCGGAGGCTTATTAATCTCCGGTGCTTCTTTTTGGCTCGCAAAAAAGCCGGCGAGCACAAATGCCATTGCAATTATACCAAAGGCAGAACCTGAAATAATTAGTTTTCTTCTCATCTTGAGTAGTTAGTTCAATGTATATATGTAAAAGAGCGAATTAGGTTACACTATTTTTATCTAATATGATGAACGGTTTGATTTAAAGTTAAGCGATAATATGTTCACTTATTCGGTTCTATTTTCAACGAATGATAAGATCAGGTCACAATATTCAATTTTGAGATTCGCAGGAAGTTTTCATCAATCAACCAAAGGAAATAAGGGGATATATTAACCACTGCACCTGTCAGAGTTGATTTCACATAAAAACGGGTATTTATCTGTTCATTTTCGTTTTTAAGATAATCATTAACCAGATCACCCCTCATGTTTCGAATAACGGGTACTTCGGGTATTACCCGAACCCCAAGAAATTCGGAAAGTGCTGCTATGGATTGATTTGCTATGAGGTTCTCAATTTCAGACATAAAATCATGTTTCATCATTTTCGTCTGCGTGTTTCGCGTAGTGACCACACTCTCAGGAAGATTTACTTTGTTTATCAAGTCCATTTCGTGGTTATTAATCACGAAATAGAGTGCACCATTAATTTCCCCCCGAAACGCAACCCTCATAAGGTTTACTTTAAATCTTCCGAGATCATCAAACTCAGAAATTTTTTTAATAGGCCCTAATCCAAATCCCATGATTTTTGGCTTTATACGAATCTTTAGCATTTGTTCCATGGATACCGCTGCTCTATATAATGATTCCAGGATTATATCCTCAATAATTTCTATGTGTACCTGAGATAATTCTTCTTTATTCACTTATCCGTTTTTTCGAGTTTTTGACAGCCCGATAAAATTAATAAATATAAAAGATATTAAATAAAATAACCATGAAATCATTCAGAGTAATCTCCTCCCAAGGCTAAAATGCTATGTTGAAAAAATAGCCCGGAATTAAATACGATGAAGAATATGGAATTGCTGACTTTAAATAAGTTTAAAATTTTTGAGTTTTTTTAATATATCGCGTTATATAGATAAAATACAGAATTTAAAGATGAAGTAATCATCTTAGTAAAGTTAAAATTTACTGTAATGAAACCTCATTCGTTTTTTATCGTTATTAAATATTGTGAAAAACCTGGCTTTTGTTTTGATGACTTCAATTTCGCTCTTTGCATATTCTCAAAAAGTAGAGATAATTGATGTAGAGGATTTACAAGAAAAGATGCTTCATACCAAAAGTCAATTAACCGTATTCAATTTTTGGGCTACCTGGTGCAAACCTTGCATTAAGGAACTTCCTTATTTCGATGAAGTTGGGGAAAAGGAAAATGTAAAGGTTTATCTGGTGAGTCTGGATTTTCGGGATCAACTGGAAAGAGTAAAGTCTTTCGTAGCAAGGAATTCCGTGCAATCAGAGGTATTATTCTTAAACGAAAAAAACCCGGAAGCCTACGTGGAAAAAGTGAGTAAAGAGTGGACCGGAGCTATTCCGGCAACTTTGTTTGTAACAAATTCAGGAAAAGCATATTTTTACGAAAATGTTTTTACAAAAGAAAATTTAGAAAAAACCGTAAATAAACATTTAAACTTAAATTAATAATAATATTACGAGTTATGAAAAGAACACTTATTCTCCTTTTAGGAGTTTTGGCTGTTGCAGCCATATTATTCATGAATGCATCAAAACCATTACCAGGCTATGAAGTAGGAGATTATGCCTCAGATTTTGATTTGCCTGATGTGAATGGAAAGACCGTTTCCATGTCTGATTATACGGATGCTAAAGGTTTCATCATCATATTTACCTGCAATACATGTCCTTATGCAAAAGCGTATGAGTCAAGAATAATTGCCCTTGATAAAAAGTATTCCGGTAAGGGGTTCCCTGTTATAGCTATCAACCCTAACGACCTGGAAAAACAACCGGGGGATTCTATGGAAGAGATGAGAAAGAGAGCGAAAGATAAAGCGTATACTTTCCCTTACCTTAGAGATGACAGTCAGCAAGTTGCAAAAGCTTTTGGTGCAACTAAAACGCCTCATGTGTTCGTACTGAATAAAGAAGATAATGATAAATACAGAGTAGAATTTATCGGAGCAATTGATGACAGTGCAAATGATCCTTCGGATGTTTCAGAAACGTATGTTGAAGATGCTATTGACGCATTACTTTCAGGAAAAAAACCATCAAAGACAGAAGCAAGAGCCATAGGATGTTCCATTAAGTGGAAAAGCTGAAATTTAAAACATGGAAAGTACGAAAAAGCCCCGACCGGGGCTTTTTTATTTAAGTTTAATGTGCAAGTAATTTCTCTTTATGTTTTTTGAGTTGTCTTCTCAGGCTTTCTACTGCTGCATCCACGCCTGCTTCGAATGACTTTGATTTCTGTTTTGAGAAGAACTGATTTTTAGGCCCGTTTAATTTTATTTCAACAATTTTATTCTCTTTAGAATTATCATTTTCTACGCGTAGGAAAACTTCTCCATCTATAATCCTATCGTAAAATGTCTCAAGTTTATCTACTCTTTTCCGGATAAAGTTAAGCAGCTTGATGTCTGCGTTGAAGTGAATAGAATGCATTTGCAATTTCATATAATTACTTTTTAAAGGTTAAACATTAGGCTTTAGGATGCGCCTGATTGAACGCTTCCTTCAACTTTTCTATTGAATTATGGGTATATACCTGAGTGGCTGCCAAACTAGTATGTCCCAGAAGATCTTTTACAGCATTCAAATCCGCACCTTTATTCAATAGATGGGTCGCAAAGGTGTGTCTCAGTACATGCGGGCTTTTTTTACTCTGGGTAGTTACAAGGGAAAGATAAGACTTGATCTTTCTGTAAATAAACATTGGATACAAAGGCTTACCAGCGTCTGTTAAGAGCAAAAATGTACTTCCCATTCCCTCTGTTTTTTTAAGATTTAAATACTTTCTTATTAGTTGTATTAACGAATTATTAACGGGTAAGATGCGTTCTTTATTTCTTTTTCCTAAGACTCTGATGGTATTTTCATAAAAATTAATATCATTGTCCTTCAAGTTCTTTAGCTCGGCAAGTCGAATACCTGTACTGTAAAATAACTCAAGTAATAATTTATCCCTTTGACCCTCAAAATCCGGATTATACTCAATCGAATCAAGGAGTAAACTGACTTCTGATTCCTTTATAAATGATGGTAGTTTTCTGTCTGTTTTAAGTGGTTTTAACTCTTCTGCGGGATTGGCCTCCAGGTATTCACGAGCAACTAAAAACTTATAAAAAGATTTTAATGTGGCAATTTTACGATTTACTGACACAGGACTAAGCTCTAAATCAGTAAGTTCAACGATCCAGCTACGCAAGTGGACATGCTTTACTTCATCAAAATCTGAAATTTCAAATTCAGCTTTTAGATAACTCTGAAACTGTTCTAAGTCTCTCTTGTAAGCAATCAATGTATGACCACTATAGCGTTTTTCTGAGGAGAGATATTTAAGAAAGAACCGGATCATAAACAACACCATCTCAGGAATGAGATGAGTGCTAACTTAATCATTTCTTTGACAAAAAGATGAAGTACGGTTAATTATTTATTTTCCTCTGCTCTCAAGTGTTGTATATACTGCGCTTTCCTGACCTCTTCTCTCCTTTTCACTGATGGTTTCGTGAAGTGAGTTCTAAATCTCAACTCTCTGAGAACACCCGTTTTTTCAAACTTCTTTTTATATCTTTTAAGCGCTCTCTCTATTGATTCGTTTTCTTTAACGTTAACAATTAGCATTTTGAAAATATTAATGAAGGGCAAATATAGAACCCCATTTCATAGATTCCAAACTATCAGGCCAGCAACGCCCTGGCAATCACAACTTTCTGAATCTCTGATGTCCCTTCTCCAATTGTACAAAGTTTTGCATCTCTGTAATACTTCTCCACCGGGTAATCTTTTATGTAACCATATCCTCCAAATATCTGAACGGCACTATCCGCAATTTCAACTGCGGTCTCCGAAGAGTAAAGTTTGGCCATGGCCGACTCTTTTGTTACGCTTTTGGCCAGGTTTTTTAGCTCGGCAGCATTGAAAGTAAGCTGCTTTGCGGCCTCAATCTTAGTAGCCATTTCCGCCAGCTTAAATGAAATACCCTGAAATTGGGAAATTGACTTCCCAAATTGCTCACGCTCCTTAGCGTACTGAACAGCAGCTTCAAATGCACCTTCTGCAATTCCACAGCTTAATGCTGCGATAGATATTCTCCCCCCATCTAAAACACTCAGGGATTGTACAAACCCATCTCCAACTTCCCCTATCAGATTTTCTTCAGGAACACGACAGTCTTCAAAAATCATTTCAGCAGTTTCTGAAGCACGCATCCCCAACTTATCTTCTTTTCTTCCTTTTTTCAATCCGGGATTACCTCTTTCCACAATAAATGCGCTGGCATTTCTCGAAGTATTCGAATCACCCGTTCTTGCAATGATCACGGCAACGTCTCCGGAGTTCCCGTGGGTAATGAAATTTTTAGCTCCATTAATTATCCACTCATTTCCTTCTTTCACTGCGGTTGTTTTCATATTACCGGCATCAGAACCGGTGTTCGGCTCCGTCAGTCCCCAGGCACCAATCCATTCAGCGGTGGCTAACTTTGGCAAATAGTGGCTTTTTTGGGATTCATTGCCATGCTGCAAAATATGTCCGGTGCATAATGAATTATGAGCCGCCATTGAAAGACCAATTGATCCGTCCACTTTCGCAAGTTCTATGATCGCAGTAACATATTCATGATAGCCAAATCCCGATCCTCCGTATACCTGAGGAACCAAAACACCCATCAATCCTAGCTCACCCATCTTTTTAAACAAATCAAGCGGGAAATGCTGGGAATTATCCCATGTCATGCTATAAGGAGTCATTTCTCTTTCAGAAAATTCTCTCACCATCTGGGAAATCATTTCTTTATTTTCAGAAACAAACTCCGAAATGGGAGCATTGAAAACGTCTTTTGACATTAATTTTATTAATTTAAATTAATATTAAAAACATAAAAGTAAAAAGATTTGTTTGATACAGGGTATTATTCAAGAATCTTAAAGACAATTTGATTTATTTAATTTTTATCTTTCTGTCAACATTATTTAGCTAATAAACAATGAAAATAGCCGTAGTTGGAACCGGATATGTAGGCTTGGTAACAGGAACTTGCTTCGCAGAAACCGGAAATCATGTAACGTGTATTGATATTAATGAGCAAAAAGTTGAGAGGCTTTCCAATGGCCAAATAACTATCTACGAGCCGGGGTTACAGGTTCTGTTTGAAAGAAATGTAAGACAAGGTCGTCTTGACTTCACTACCCGTTTAAAAGAAGGTATTAAGGGTGCTGAGATAATCTTTTTAGCATTACCTACTCCACCGGGAGAAGATGGATCTGCAGATTTAAAATATGTTCTTGGCGTTGCTGAATATCTTGGTCCTTTACTTGAAGACTATACAGTCATCGTAGATAAAAGCACTGTTCCCGTTGGAACTGCAGAAAAAGTGACTGAAAAGGTAAAAGCAGGGGCAAAAGTTGAATTCGAGGTTGTTTCAAATCCTGAGTTTTTGAGAGAGGGGGTTGCGGTAGAAGATTTCATGAGACCCGACAGAGTAGTCATCGGCGCTGAATCCGAGAGAGCTGTCAGACTAATGAATCAATTGTATGCTCCCTTTGTAAGACAAGGTAACCCAGTCATCTTCATGGATGTAAGATCCGCCGAGCTTACAAAGTATGCTGCAAATTCATTTCTGGCTACTAAGATTACTTTCATGAATGAGATCGCAAACCTTTGTGAATTAATGGGAGCAGATGTGGATATGGTTAGGAAAGGAATTGGAACGGACTCAAGAATTGGAAGAAGATTCTTATTTGCCGGAATCGGATATGGTGGAAGCTGTTTCCCGAAAGATGTTCAGGCGTTAGCTAAATCCTCCAATGAAGTCAACTACGATTTCAGGATATTGAATGCTGTAATGGATATTAATCATACACAGAAACAAAAAATGATCGAACCATTAAAGGCTTATTTTGATGGGGATTTGTCCGGCAAAACAATCGCAGTGTGGGGGCTTGCTTTCAAGCCATACACAGATGATATTCGTGAGGCACCGGCTCTTGAAAACATTACAACGTTACTGAGTCTTGAGGCTAAAGTTAAGGCATACGATCCCGAAGCGATGGAAAATGTGAAGGAAGTTTTTGGAGATAAAATCACGTTTTCGAAAGATGAGTACGATGTGCTGGATGGAGCAGATGCACTCATGATCATGACTGAATGGCCAATTTTCAGAACCCCGGCGTTTGATCGGATTAAAGAGAAATTGATAAATCGGGTGATTTTCGATGGTAGAAATTTGTATGACCCGGAGCAAATTGCTAAACTTGGATTCGAATATTATAGTGTAGGTCGAAAAACTATTAAATCCTAAGCCCCTCCATAAGAAAGTGAAAAAGTTCTGATTAAGAAATCAGGACTTTTCTACTGTTCGTTAAGTGTCCAGTCGTAATCCTTCCAGGCGATTTTAGCATCCTTTTCAAGCCGGAGAGGAGCATATTGATTTAAGTATTCAATAAGCGTCCCGTCGTTATTGAAGTCCTCTCCATACCAGTTAAAAATCTTTGATAACTCCGCTTTCTTAGTGTTCTTAAAATCGTTCTTCTCAACATCCGCTAAAAACTCAGTGGCCGCTTTACTTAACAGACTCTCCAAATTCTCCGAAGTAAACGCACTGTTCTGAAGTTTTGGACAGGAAACTGCGGCACATACCAAAGCAAAGTGTATTCTGGGCTCATCAAACACCTTTCTTATTATGCCGTGTTCAATATCGTTCAGGTTATATTCCTTCCCCCCAACATTTATAAACCTAATATCCCAGGCAGTGCTAACAAAAGGAATTTTAATCACGGAACCTATATCCTTGATGCTTTTGACCGGATAATGGGTCAATATGAGTTCAAGAGTAAAAGCATTGTAAGCATTTATCCAAAAAGCAAGCTTTTGATTATTTGTCCATGATGCTTGCGGAGGGTTAGCCTCAAGAACTTCTAAATAAGATTTCAGCTTGGATCTTTCTGTCCGGAGGTCTTTATAGTTGACCATTCCATTTTCATCAACATATTTCCGAAGTAATTCATCATAAGATTTATGAGAAACCCCCGGCTGAGCTGACAAACCGGAAACAATAACAAACGGTAACGAATACAACAGTAGTTTTTTCATGTTCATTGGAATTACATCAATAGCTAGATAACGAAATAAAATGAATTGAGGTTTATGCTTGGTTAATGTTCTCACAATTCTTCACGAAAGAAACACCAAAAAACGGTGGCTGTGCCTGATATAACAACGAGAGGTTTTCATATCCTTCTCCAAATGTAATTGCTTTTATTAAATCTAAGCGTTTAAATAATGTGAGCTCGGTGTAATTATCTACTTCAAAGAGGTAGTATTAACCCATTGTGCGTCTTGAAACAATTATTCCCTTTCAGTATCAGCACAGTAACCACTCCTTTTTAAATTTATCTACATTTTTAGTAAAAAAAAATAGACGACCCCTTGACAATTAAATATTTTTATACTTACTTTGTATTTTTATAAAAAAGGGTTTAACCTTGCAACTGAAATAATTTTTTTTATGATGTTTTATTTTATTATACCCCCCCCCCCTATATATAGTTAAACTTTTTCAGAAAGTTCTCCTATTTATCAGCGTGGGGTTGACGCTAACCGCTTGCGGGGGGGACGACGATAAGCCGGTAGAAATAAAATTAGCTTTAGCTGAAACTTCGCTTTCCATTTCTGCCGATGAACTGGAGCCGACAGACATAGCCGTCACGGCGAGCGGAGGGGAATGGACGGTAACCTCTAATGTAAACTGGCTAAGCGCTGAAAACGTGGACAATAAAACACTTCGCGTGAGTTATGACAAAAATAACAAAGCGGAACCTCGCGAAGGGATCATTACCGCTTCTATTGGAGAAGTCAGCGGTACGATCAACGTAACGCAAGAAGGCGTAAAGTTAGAATTAGACAAATCTTCCCTTTCCATTCCCGCAGATGCGCTGGCTCCAACGGATATAGCCGTTACCGCAAGCGGAGGGGAATGGACGGTAACCTCTAATGTAAACTGGCTAAGCGCTGAAAACGTGGACAATAAAACACTTCGCGTGAGTGCTAACGCAAATATGACCGCCGACTCACGCAAGGGCAGCGTCACGGTTTCATTAGGGGAGGTGAAAAAGTCCCTTAACGTTACGCAAGCCGGTGCGCCTGAAGACAATACGGAACAAAACACGGCAAACACCGCACCGAACATTGCCGATCAAACCTTCTCCGTGCCCGAAGATGCGATGAACGGAACCGAAGTCGGAACCGTGCTGGCTAGTGATGCCGAAACGAATAACCTCATGTTTTCCATCACTCAGGGAAATACCGGTGATGTGTTTGCCATAGTGGAAGGCACAGGAGCTATTACGGTGGCAGG